>NZ_JAZGQK010000016.1:0-372824 GCF_036422035.1 Plantactinospora sonchi | reverse complement strand
CTGGTCGGCGGCGCGGTCGCCGCCTACCACGAGAGTTTCGTCGCCCCCGGCGACGAACGGTTCGTCGGCCTCGGCGAGAAGTTCACCCCGCTGGACAAGCGCGGCCAGCGGGCACTGATGTGGAACTTCGACGCCTTCGGCAGCGAGTCCGACCGGTCGCACAAGAACGTCCCGCTCTACCTGTCGAACCGGGGTTACGGGATCCTGGTCGACAGCGGCCTGCCGGTCGAGTTCGACATCTGCCAGTCGACGCACAGCTGCGTACAGATCCTGGTGCCGGACGACCTGATCGACTACTACGTGCTGGCCGGCCCGACCCCGGCCGAGATCCTCGACCGGTACGACCTGTTGACCAGCCGCCCGGCACTCCCCCCGAAGTGGGCCTTCGGCACCTGGGTCTCCTCCGGCTTCTTCGTGGACAGCCAGCAGCGGGTACTGGACCGGGCCCGGCGGATCCGGGAGCGGGGCATTCCCTGCGACGTCCTGCACCTGGACTGCTACTGGCAGGTCGCCGGGGCCTGGTCGGACCTGCGCTGGGACGCCGAGCAGTTTCCCGACCCGGCCGGCATGCTGGCCGACCTCGCCGAGCTGGGCTTCCGGGTCAGCCTCTGGATGAACCCGTACCTGATGACCGGCAGTCCCCGGTACGCCGAGGCGGCGCAGGCCGGCTACTTCCTGCGCCGGGCCGACGGCTCGGTCTACGTCGCCGACACCTGGCACGGCAGCCATCCGGCCGGCGGCATCGTGGACTTCACCAACCCGGCGGCGGTGGACTGGTTCGCCGGACTGCTCCGGCCGCTGCTGGCCCAGGGGGTCGCCGTCTTCAAGACCGACTTCGCCGAGGGGGTGCCGGCGGACGCGGTGGCGCACAACGGGATGACCGGAGTCGAGCTGCACAACGTCTACACACTGCTCTTCAACGACGTCGTCTCGGCGGTCACCGAACAGGTCGCCGGGCACGGTCTGGTCTGGGCGCGCTCGTCGTACCTGGGCGGGCAGCGGCACTCGGCGCAGTGGAGCGGGGACGTCAACGCGACGTACCCGGCGATGGCCAGCACCCTGCGCGGCGGGCTGAGTCACGGCCTGTCCGGGGTGCCGTTCTGGAGCCACGACACCGGCGGCTTCCACGGCACGCCGACTCCCGACCTGTACGTCCGCTGGGCCCAGTTCGGCGCGCTGTCACCACTGATCCGGTTCCACGGTACGACCAGCCGACTGCCCTGGGACTTTCCGGCCGAGGCCGAACGGGACGCGGTCGACGCGCTCCGGTTGCGGTACCGGCTGATGCCGTACCTCTACTCGGCGGCGGTGGCGGCGGCCCGGACCGGCGCGCCGATGCTGCGGGCCCTGCTGGTCGACTCGCCCGACGACCTGTCCGCCTGGCAGGCGGACCTGGAGTACCGGCTCGGGACGGACCTGCTGGTCGCGCCGATGACCAACCCGGACGGCCGTCGACACGTCTATCTGCCGGCCGGCGACTGGGTGGACTTCTGGTCCGGCGAGGTGCACCCCGGCGGCCGGCACCTGCGGGTGCACCAGCCACTGCACCAGATCCCGCTCTTCGTCCGGTACGGCGCGCTGCTGCCGGTGGCCCCACCGGCCGACCGGATCGGTGCCGGGCCGTTCCCCGAGGTCACCGTGCTGAGCTGGGGCGCCGTCGACGCCGAGGTGACGATCCACGACGTCGACGGCGACACGATTGTCCGGGCCCGTCGCTCCGGGGACGAGTTCCGGGTGGACAGCGACGGGCCGTTGAGGGTCAGCGGTGTCGCGTTCGCCCGGATGGACGGTGCCCGGCTCCCCGCCCGGCTGGTCTGTGACGGCGAGGTCAGCACTGCGGTGCACCTCGACGGGCTACCGACCGTGCGGGGTTGAAGGTCGGGGTGGGGTGCCCAGGTGGGGGGCGCCCCGCCCTCCCTCAGCGCCAGCCCGTGGCACCGGCCGACCCGTGGGGGCGGCCGGCGCCCGTGTCGCGGGGACCGAGGCGTGCCCCCGGCCAGCCGCTACGGCCGGGACCAGCGGCTGCTGCGGCACGCTTCCGTGTGCGGCCGGCGCCCGTGCCGCCCGACAAGGCCGGGAGTGGATCAGGCGGACGTGGTCGAGGCCAGGGTGCGCCCACCGCTCCCGCCGGTGGGCGGGATGTCGACCGGCCGGGGCGGTTGGCGCAACACCACGGCCGCGATCGCGAAGGCGACGAGGAGCAGGCCGGTCGCGACGGCGAAGGCCAGTCGGTAACCGCCGGTCAGCGCGGCCGCCGTGGATTCGCCGGCCACGCGCAGTCCCTCGGTCCGGGCCGCGGCGAGCGTGCCGAGCACCGCGACGCCGACCGCCATGCCGACCTGCTGGGTCGTGTTGAACAGGCCCGAGGCGAGTCCGGCGTCGTCGGCCCGGGCGCCGGACATGCCGAGGGCGGTCAGCGCCGGCAGGGCGAGCCCGAACCCGGCGGTGCACAGCATCGCCGGCAGCACGTCGACCGGGTAGTTGCCGTCCACCGGTAGCCGGGTGAGCAGTCCCAGCACGCCGGTCAGCAGGAGCAGCCCGGTCAGCAGGACCCGACGCTCGCCGAACCGGTTGATGAGCCGGGCGGAGAGACCGAGCGAGACGGTGCCGATCACCACCGCCGCCGGCAGCATGGCCAGACCGGTCCCGGCGGCGCCGTAGCCGAGTACCCGTTGCAGGTAGAGGGTGAGCAGCACCTGGAAGGTGAAGCAGGCCGCGACCATCAGGATCTGCACCAGGTTGGCCCCGGCCACGGCGCGGGAGCGGAGGATCCGCAGCGGCATCAGCGGCTGTCGGGCGGTGGCCTGCCGGGTCACGAACGCGGCGAGCAGGGCGAACGCCAGGGCGAGGAGGCCGAGGGTGGAACCCGAGGCCCAACCGTGCGTCTCGGCCCGGACGACGGTCCAGATACCCAGCACCAGGCCGGAGGTGACCAGGAGCGCGCCCACGAGGTCGGCGCCGGAGGCGAGACCGGGGCCACGGTCCGCCGGCAGCACCGGCAGCGCGACCGCCAGCACCGCGAGTCCGATCGGCAGGTTGATGACGAAGATCCAGTGCCAACCGAGCCCGTCGGTGATCACCCCGCCGAGGACCTGGCCGAGCATCGCGCCGGCGGCGCCGGTGAAACTGAAGACCGCGATCGCCCGGGCCCGCTCCCGGGGCTCGGTGAAGATCGTCACCAGGATGCCGAGGCTGACCGCGGTCGCCGCCGCGCTGCCGGCGCCCTGGACGAACCGGGCGGCGATCAGCACCGCCGGGGATCCGGCGACGCCGGCCAGCAGGGAGGCGGCGGTGAAGACCACCGTGCCGGCCAGGAAGACCCGCTTGCGGCCGAGCAGGTCGCCGAGGCGTCCGGCCAGCAGGAGCAGGCTGCCGAAGGCGAGCAGGTAGGCGTTCACCACCCAACTGAGGCCGGCCGGGGAGAAGCCGAGGTCGTCCTGGATCGCCGGCATCGCGACGGTCACGATGCTGCCGTCGAGGATGGTCATCAGGGTCGTCGAGGCGATCACGGCGAGAGCGAGCCAGCGGGATCGGGGCGACAAACGGGTCGGATCGGACACGGTGTCCTCCTGTCGATCGGATGCGACAGGAAGGACGCTAGCAGATGGTTTTGTTACAGACTATCTGCCTCGGATTCAATTTTCCCGCTGTCGGGCCCTGCGCACCGGCTGCGGGCCCTCCACCGGATCGGCCAGATGACCGGTCGCCAGCCGCTTCAGGGCCCGGACCAGCACCTCCCGCTCCTCGGCCGGCAGCGAGTCCAGCGCCTCCCGGTGCACCCGGTCCACGATCTCCTGGCTCCGACCGGCGACCCGGGCGCCCTCCGGGGTGACCGCGACGATCCGGGCCCGACGGTCCGTACCGGACTGGCGCCGCTGGGCCAGCCCCGCCTTCTCCAGCGCGTCGACCGTGACCACCATGGTGGTCTTGTCCATGTCGCCGAGCTCGGCGAGCTGGGCCTGGGTCCGCTCCTCGTCCAACGCGTGCACCAGGACGCAGTGCATCCGCGCGGTCAGCCCGATCTCGGCCAGCGCCGCCGCCATCCGGGTCCGCAGCACGTGGCTGGTGTGGTCCAGCAGGAACGACAGGTCCGGTTCGGTACGGGTCGGCGCCATCGCGGTCATATCCCGAGTTTAGGCCGGCGGCGGCTCAGCCCTTGACCGCGCCGACGATCACGCCCTTGACGAAGTGCCGCTGCACGAACGGGTAGACCAGCACGATCGGCGCCACCGTGACCACCACCACCGCCATCTTGATCGCCAGTGTCGGCGGCATCGAGACACCGACCGCCGTACCGGAGGTGTTCGGGGACTGGCCGGCCAGGATGAAGCTCTGCAACACCCGCTGGCTCGGGAACTTGGCGTTGTCGTCGATGTAGAGCAGCGCGGTGAACCAGATGTTCCAGTAGCCGACGGCGTAGAAGAGCCCGACCACGGCGATCACCGCCCGGGACAGCGGCAGCACGATCCGGCCCAGGATCCGGAACTCCCCCGCCCCGTCGATCCGGGCGCTGTCCAGCAGCTCACCCGGAATGTTCTGGAAGAACGCCCGGAGCACGACCAGATTGAAGACACTGATCGCGCTCGGCAGGATCAGCGCCCAGAGGTTGTCCTTGAGCCCGAGCCCGGTGACCACCAGATAGCTCGGCACCATGCCGGGATAGACCAGGAACGTCAGCAGGAAGTAGAGCAGCAGGCCACGGTGGGCCACCGAACCGGGCCGGGACAACCCGTACGCGGCCAGCACGGTCAGGATGAGGCTGACCGCCGTACCCAGCACGGTGACCATGGCACTGACCCAGAGTGCCCGGCTGATCTGGCCCCCGGAGAAGATCGTCACGTACGCCGAGGTGTCGATCTCCCTTGGCACCACCACCAGCCCGCCGGCCGCGTTGATGGTCTCCCGCGACGACAGACTGGTGACCAGCACCACCCAGAGCGGGATCAGCACCGCCAGCACCACTGCGGTGAGCACCGTGCCCTTGCCGACCTGGCCGGCCACGCTCGGCGGTTCCTCCCAGGTCGGCCGCCCGGGCCGCCGTCGCGACCGGGTCGGACCCGACAACCGATCAGTCACCGTCATGACCGCGAATACACCCCCCGCTCACCGATGGCGTGCGCGAACCGGTTCGCCGCCAGGATCAGCACCAGCCCGACCATCGCCTTGAACAGTCCGGCCGCCGCGCCGTAGCCGTAGTTGCCGGTGGTGATGCCCTGGTGGTAGACGAACGTGTCCAGCACCTCGGCGGCCTGCCGGCCGACCGCGTCCCGCTGGAGCAGGAACTGCTCGAAGCCGACCGAGAGCGCGTCACCCAGCCGCAGGATCAGCAGCAGCATGATCACCGACCGCAGGCCGGGCAGGGTGACGTGCCAGAGCCGGCGCCAGCGGCCGGCGCCGTCCACCGCCGACGCCTCGTACAGGTGCGGGTCGATGGTGGAGAGCGCGGCGAGGAAGACGATCGTGCCCCAGCCGACGTCCTTCCACACCGTCTCGGCGGTGACCAGCACGATGAAGGTGTCCGGGTTGGACATCACGTCCCACGGTTCGAAGCCGGCGTCGCGCAGCGTCTGGGAGAGCAGACCCGCGCCGCCGAGCATCTGGACGAAGAACGTCACGACCAGCACCCAGCTGAAGAAGTGCGGCAGGTAGACCACACTCTGCACGAAGGCGCGCAGCCGCGCGGAGAGGATGCTGTTGAGCATGATCGCCAGCACGATCGGCAGCGGGAAGTAGAAGACCAGCTGGAACCCGGTGATCGACAGGGTGTTCCAGAACGCGTCCCAGAACGCGGGGTCGCCGAAGAGCGCCTCGAAGTTGCCGAGCCCGATCCACGGGCTGGCCAGGAACGCCCGCAGCGGGCTGTCCCCGGCGTACGGGTTGTAGTCCAGGAACGCGACGACGTTGCCCAGGGTCGGCAGGTAGTGGAAGACCAGCAGCAGCAGGGCGGCCGGGAGCACCATGACCAGCAGCGGCCAGTCCCGGCGCAGCCGGGCCCGCAACGGGGCCCGGCTGCGGTGCCGCGACCGCCCCGTGCCGGCCCGGTTCTCCCGCCGACCGCCCCGGCCGGACCGCGACCCGCCGGGCCCGACCCGGCGGCCGCCGGGTCGGGCGCGGTCGTCGTCGACCGGCTCGTCGTCGGCCGGCTCCGGGACGACCGGGCCGTCCGACCGGGCGACCTCCCGGGTACTCATCGTCCGGCGTCGGCCAGCGCCTTGGCGCGGAACTCCCGGGCCTCGTCGCCGCCGCCGCTGCTCCGCCACTCCTGGATCACCGCGTCGAGGTCGGTGAGCGGTCGACGCCCCCGCAGGATGTCGGTGACCTTGTCCTCGGTGGGTACGAGCCCCGCCTTGAACCGGGCCGGCATCTCCAGCTTCAACCCCGACCACGGGTCCTTCTCCAGGTACTTCACCATCTCGTTGGAGTAGGTCAACGCCTCCCGCACGAAGTTCGGTGTCTGTGGGAAGGGCTGGATCACCGGGCTGCGCCCACTGATGAAGAAGTACTGGTTGGCGATCTCCTTGAAGCCGAGATCGGTCTTCGCCGGTCCGGTGGCGGTACGGGTGTGGTGCTGGCCCTCCACGCCGTACTCCCGGAGTTGGAACTCGGTGGTGCCGAACGGTGCCGAACACCAGTTCACCACCCGGAGCAGTTCCTCGACCCGGGCCTTGGGCAGTCCCTTCCTGACGAAGGTGTACGAGATCGGGTCGTCGTCGCCCCAGACCAGCGGGTCTCCCCCGGTCGCGGAGAAGATCGGCACCGGTTGGATGTTGAAGCCCGGGGTGACCTTCTGCCACTCGGCCTGCATCGGCTGCCACATGCCGAGCCCGTCCTGCTTGAAGACGATCTTTCCGCTCTGCAGCAGCTGCTTGGCGTCGGCGCCCCTGCTGGCCACCAGGTCCGGGTGGACCAGCCCCTCCTGGTAGACCCTCGCCATGAACTCGACGGCCTGGCGGAACTCCGGCGTCTCGTACTTGAACTCGGGGGTGCCGTCCGGCCGCAGCCGCCAGCCGTCGTCGGTGCCGGGGACCTTGTGGAACATCTGGACCATCTGGAAGATGTCGTCGAACGCCCAGACGCCCTTGTTCGGGTCGGTGACCCGCTTACCGATCTCGAACAGCTCGTCGATGGTCTTCGGAAAGCCCAGCCCGGCCGCGTCGAGCAGGTCCTTGCGGCAGAAGAGCGCGATCGGGAACGGTCCGTCGCTCGGGTTGGGAATGGCCATCAGCCGCTCGTTCCAGAGCGCGTTGCGCCACGCCCCGGTCGGGAAGGTGCCCAGCATCGGATAGTTCTTCACCGCGTCGCCGGAGAGGTGGTCGGTGAGGTCCTCGAAGAGCGCGGCCACCGCGTCGGAGAACCGGGGCAGTTTGGAGACCTCCCACTCCGGCACGCAGAGCAGGTCCGGCACGTCACGGGCGCCGAGCAGCGCGTTCAGCTTGTCCGCGTACAGGTTGCCGTCCTGGACGCTGAAGGTGACCGGCACCCCGAGTTCGGCGTTGACCGCCGCCAGGTAGGCGCTCTGACCCAGACCGGGTGGGGCCGGCCCCCAGGCCGGGGTCATCGCCCGGATCTCCTGCCCGCTGGTGCCGGGCTTGTCGGTGATCGCGTCGACCAGGCTGGCCGGAAAGTCGGTGTAGCCGTCCGGGACCGGGCGTGTCCCGGTGATGCTCGGCTTCGGGATGTCCGCCGTCAGCGGGTGGTGGTTGGGGAGCAGGCCGGCGAGCTTGTCCAGGTTCTGCGCGCTGCTGGTGGGACCCGCCTCGCCGCCGCAACCGGCGAGCAGACCGCCACCGGCGGTCGCCGCCGCGCCGAGGCCCAACAGGCCGAGAACGTTCCTACGGGTGGTGGCGACGTCCGGGCCCGATGGCTCCACGGCGCGCTCCCTTCCATGTCACGGTGCGGACGACCCGCCGGTACGCCGACATCGGCGGGACGGTCCGGTCGGAGGTGGGGTGAGGTAGAGTTAGTTCGTCGGGTGACTAAACAAACGTAATCGACGGTGACCGGTGCCACAAGACACCCGGAGCGTGACGACGGCCGGCGGGCGACCGTCGGCGACGCCGGGCGCGCGTGGCCCGACACCCGGGGGTACGGCATGATGGGGCGCGCCGTCGGCGCTCGGAGCGCACTGTGGACGGCGCCGTCGCGTGGGGAGCGGGGCTGATTGTGATCACGACGCAGCGCGGGCCGCAGCCGGCCGACCTCGCCGACGTACGGGCCACCAACCTCGCCGTCGTGCTGCGTTTCGTCCGCGCCAACGTGCCCTGTTCCCGCGCCGACATCGCCGCCTCGACCGGGCTGAACAAGGCGACCGTCTCCAGCCTGGTCGCCGAACTCATCGACCGCCGGCTGATCCGGGAGACCGGGCTGGCCGAGAACCGGATCGGCCGCCCGGCGACCATGCTGGTGGTCGACGGTGCCCCGTACGCGGCGATCGGCATCGAGGTGAGCCTGGACGAGCTGACCGTGGTCGCTGTCGACCTCGCCGGCACCGAACTGCTCTCCTGGCGGCGTGCCTTCGACGGCTCGTCCGCCTCCCCCGGCCGCGCGGTCAGCGCGATCGCCGCCCTCGCCGGCCGGGCCGTCAACCGGGTCACCGGGCAGCGCCGGCAGGTCCTCGGCCTCACCGTCGCGGTCCCCGGGCTGGTGGACGGCAGCGGTACCGTCCGGCTCGCCACCACCCTCGGCTGGCGGGACCTGCCGCTCGGCGTCGAACTGCGGCGGGCCCTGCGGGAGCCGGCCTACGAGGTGGTGGTGGAGAACGACGCCAACCTCGCCGCGCTGGCCGAGTACCGGCACGGCCCGTACGCCGGCACCGCCAACCTGGTCCACCTGACCGGCGGCGCGGGCCTCGGCGCGGGGGTGATCGCCGACGGACGCCTGCTGCGCGGCGGACGCGGCTTCGCCGGCGAACTGGGTCACGTGCCGGTCGATCCGGCGGGTCCGGTCTGCCCCTGTGGGCGACGTGGCTGCCTGGAGGTGGTGGCCGGGATTCCGGCGATGATCCGCCGGGCGCTGCCGGACACCACCGAGGATGGTCCGCTCACCGACTTCGCGCCCGAGGTGGACCGGATCCGGACCCGGGCGCGCCGGGGCGACCGGACCACTCTGGAGGCTCTCGCCGAGACCGGACGGTTCCTCGGACACGGCGTCGCCCTGTTGGCCAACCTGGTCAACCCGGAGGTGGTGCTGCTCGGCGGCTACTTCGGCACCCTGGCGCCCTGGCTGTTGCCGGCGGCCGAGGCGGAACTCACCGTCCGTACCCTGGCTCCGGAGGCCGGCGGCACCCGGCTGCTCGCCTCCGCGCTCGGCACCGGTGCCGCCGCGGCCGGCGGTGCGGCACGCAGCCTGGAGATGGTCGACGCCGGCCGGTTACCAGACCGCGAGCGGCACCCCGAAAGGGGCACCGAGCGGGACACGCCCTCAGGTGACGCGGCCCGGAAGGTGCCGCCCCGGTCCGCCAGCCGGCCGGATGGCGCCGGATCCGACGAGACCCGCGTCGACGAGGCGCCTGAGCCGGCCGGGCCGCGCGGACGCGGTTGACCGTCGACGATCGGATCGATGCCGGCGAAACCCTTGACCGGTACGACGGCGGGTGGAAACCTCGAACTGCTCCGCCGTAACGTGCGGGAAAGCGTTATCCACGGTGGAGTTTTCCCAGCGGATTTGTCGAAGCGCTTCGAGTTCCGCGCCGTCGCGTGGGAGCGCTCCACTGTCCGGCCGCACCGCAACCCGCACCGCCACCCCCGCCCGTTCCCGGGGCCCGAGCCGCCGGGGACACCAGTCGGAATCAAGGTGATCACCGTGAGCGAAAGGACACCCCACGACCCCGACCGGCCGCTCGACGAACGGGTCGACGACCTGCTGAGTCAGCTCACCCTCGGCGAGCGGGTCGCCCTGCTGCACCAGTACCAGGCGCCGGTCCCCCGGCTCGGGCTGGCCGCCTTCCGGACCGGCACGGAGGCGCTGCACGGGCTCGCCTGGCTCGGCCCGGCCACCGTCTTTCCGCAGGCGGTCGGGCTGGGCAGCACCTGGAACCCGGAGCTGCTCCGGGCCGTCGGCGCCGCCGTCGGCGACGAGGTGCGGGGCCTGCACGCCAAGGACCCGACCCGGGTCGGCCTCAACGTCTGGGCGCCGGTGGTCAACCCGCTGCGTGACCCGCGCTGGGGCCGCAACGAGGAGGGCTACGCCGAGGACCCCTGGCTGACCGGCGTGCTCGGCACGGCGTACGCCCAGGGGCTGCGCGGCGACCACCCGGTCTACCTGCGTACCGCCCCCACCCTCAAACACTTCCTCGGCTACAACAACGAGACCGACCGGTGCACCAGTTCCAGCAACCTGCCGCCCCGGGTGCTGCACGAGTACGAACTGCCGGCCTTCCGGGCCCCGCTGGCGGCGGGCGCGGCGGTCGCGGTGATGGCGTCGTACAACCTGGTGAACGGACGACCGGCGCACCTGAGTCCACTGATCAACACCGAGCTGCGCGGATGGACCGACAACGAGGTCATGGTGGTCGGTGACGCCGGCGCGGTCTCCAACATCGCCAGAGCACAGCACTTCCTCCCCGACCACCCGAGCGGATACGCGGCGGCGTTGCGCGCCGGGATCGACAGCTTCACCGAGGACGACAGCAACCCGGCGCCGACCGTGGAGCGGATCCACGAGGCGCTGCGTCGGGGACTGCTCGACGAGTCCGACGTGGAGACCGCCGTCCGGCGGCTGTTGACCATCCGGTTCCGACTCGGCGAGTTCGACCCGCCGGAGCGCAATCCGTACACGGCGGTCACCGCCGATGTGATCAACTGTCCGGCCCACCAGGAGCTGGCCCGGACCGCCGCCCGACAGTCCATCGTGCTGCTGCGCAACACCGCCGCCGTACCGGGCGAAGGGCCGCTGCTGCCGCTCGACCCCGGCCGGCTGCGCCGGGTGGCCGTACTCGGCCCGTTGGCGGACACCCTCTACGAGGACTGGTACAGCGGCACCCTGCCGTACGCGGTCACCGCCCGCGACGGGCTGGCCGCCCGGCTCGCCGACGCGGCGGTCACATACCACGCCGGCGCGGACCGGGTCGTGCTGCGTACCGCCGACGGACACGTCCGGGCCACGGACCACCCCGACGGCGGCCCGCTGCGTCTCGACACGGCACCGCCCCGGCCCCGACCGGTACCCGGTCCGCCAGCCACCGCACCCGGGGCGGCGCCGGCCCCCGCCGAGCAGATACCGGCGGACGCCCTGTTCGAGGTGTTCGACTGGGGTCAGGGGATCGTCGCGATCCGCGCGCTGGCCAACCAGCGGCACGTCGGCGCCGACGAGAGCGGCCTGCTGGTCAACGACCGGCCCGGACCCGGCGGTTGGGTGGTCCGGGAGACGTTCCGGATCGTCCCCCGGCCGGGCGGCGACACCGTGCTGCACCACCTGGCCGGCGACCGGTACGTCCGGGTCGCCCCGGACGGCGTGCTGCGGGCCGACGCGGTCGAGGCCGCCGACGGCACCGGGTTCACCGTCGAGCTGGTCGCCGACGGGGCGGCCGAGGCGGCCAGGCTGGCGGCGGGCGCCGACGTCGCCGTGGTGGTGCTCGGCAACCACCCGATGGTCTGCGGCCGGGAGACCGAGGACCGCGCCGACCTGGCCCTGCCGGCCGGACAGGAGACGCTGCTGCGGGCGGTACGGGCCGCGAACCCGCGCACCGCGCTGGTCGTCACGAGCAGCTACCCGTACGCGCTGACCTGGGCCGACGAGCACGTGCCGGCGATCTGCTGGTCGGCACACGGCGGTCAGGAGTACGGGCCCGCGCTGGCCGCCGTGCTCTGCGGGGACGCCGACCCGGGTGGCCGGTTGACCCAGACCTGGTACCGCGACGCGGCTGAGTTGCCCGACCTGTTCGACTACGACGTGATAGCCACCGACACCACCTACCTCTACCATCGGGGCACCCCGCTCTACCCGTTCGGCCACGGGCTGAGTTACGCCCAATTCGCCTACGCTGACCTGCGGCTGAGCGCGGACGAGGTGGACGCGGCCGGAGAGATCGAGGTCAGTGTGCGGGTGACCAACGTCGGCACGCGACCGGGCGACGAGGTGGTGCAGCTCTACACCCGGCAGCGCCGTTCCCGGGTCAAGCAGCCGCTGCGCCAACTGCGCGGCTTCGCCCGGGTGAGTCTCGCCGCGGGCGAACAGACCACCGTACGGCTTCCGCTGCGCGCCGCCGACCTGGCGCACTGGGACGTCACCCGGGGCCGGTACGTCGTCGAGGACGCCCGGCACACCGTCGCGGTCGGCCGGTCCAGCGCCGATCTCGTACTGACCGCGACGCTGACCGTGCACGGCGAACCGGTCCGGCCCCGGCAGCCGCTCACCGGCCCACTGCGCGCGGTCGACCACGACGAGTACGCCGGCACCGCGTCACTGCCGGACGGCCCGGACGGTGCCGCCGTCGTCGCCCGCGAGGCCGGCGGCTGGATCCGGTTCTCCGACGTCGACTTCGGCACCGGAGTGGACCGGGTGGCGGCCCGGGTCGGTGGCCGAAACCTGCCCGACGACGTCGAGCTTCTCCTCCGGCTCGACGATCCGGTCCAGGGGCCGATCGTCGGCACCATCCCCGTCCCGCCGAACGCCGGTGCCGGCGGCGACCACGACGCTGACGGCGGCGAGGGCGGACCGCCGGGCCGGGAGGTCGCCGGCACCTGGCACGCCGAGGTGACCGGAGTGCGGGACCTGTACCTGTTCTTCGCCGCCGCCGGCGTCACCGTGAGCTGGCTGACCTTCTCACGAGGACCGGACGGCGACCGGTCCGGGGCTGGCCCGGGAGGCGCCTAGTGTCCGAGTCGTCACACTCCACCTCCCGATCCGCGTCCGGACAGCCGGCCGGGGCACCACCGACCCGGAGCGGCCCGTCCGTGGCCCGGCGGTCGGCCGGCACACCGGTGGCCCGCCAGGCCGGCGGCGCGTCCGTACCCCGGCAGCCGGCCCGGGGTCCCGGGACCCGCCAGGGCGCCGGGCCGGCCGGCAAGCGGGCGGACATGGTGACCATCGCCGACGTGGCGCGGCACGCCGGGGTGGCGGTGAGCACCGTGTCGTACGTGCTCAGCGGCAAGCGGGCGATCTCGGCCTCGACCCGGGAGCGGGTCCTGTCCAGCGTCCGGGTCCTCGGCTACCACCCGAACGCCGGGGCGCGGGCGTTGGCCAGTCGCCGGGCCAACGTGATCGCGCTGGTGCTGCCGCTGCGCTCCGGGATGCACCTGCCGGTGCTGATGCAGTTCGCCACCGCCGTGGTGACCACGGCACGCCGCTTCGACCACGACGTACTGCTGATGACGGCGGACGAGGGGCCGACCGGTCTGCGCCGGATCGCGGCCAGCGCGATGGTGGACGGCATCGTGCTGATGGACGTGGAGATGCACGACGTCCGGGTGCCGCTGCTGCGTGACCTGGAACGCCCCAGCGTGCTGATCGGCTTCCCCGCCGAGCCGGCCGGGTTGACCTGCGTCGACCTGGACTTCTACCGGGCCGGTCAGGTCTGTGTCGAGCACCTGGCCGGCCTCGGTCACCGCCGGATCGCGCTGCTCGGCGCGCCGGCCGTGGTCTACGACCGGGACACCGGCTTCGCCCACCGGACCCGGGCCGGGTTCGTCGAGGCCGCCGCCCGGTACGGTGTCGAGGCGGTCGCCCAGCCGTGCGAGGAGAATTTCGAGGCGGTACACCGGGAGCTGGCCGGGCTGCTGGAACGGCACCCGGACCTCTCCGGCCTGGTGGTGCACAACGAGGCGGCGGTCGGTCAGGTGCTCGCCGCGCTGCCGCTGCTCGGTCGGCGCGTACCGACCGACGTCTCGGTGCTGGCGATCTGCCCGGACGAGGTCGCGGACCGGGCGAACCCGGCGCTGACCTCGGTGCTGATCCCGGCCGAGGAGGTCGGCCGGCAGGCGGTGACGCTGCTGATGCGCAAGCTGGCGGGCGAGCCGGTCCCGGACGCGACCCTGCTCGATCCCCGGCTCACCGTGCGGGCCAGCACCGCGCCACCACCGGCCGTGCTCGGCACCGGTCCGACGACGACCGGCGGGTCCGCCCGGGTCTGACCCTGGCCGGACCTTGATCCGGTCCCGAGCTTCCTGATCGACTCGGGTCATGACCCCCACCCACATGACGCCGGAGGAGTTCCGCCGGCACGGGCACGCCGTCGTCGACTGGATCGCCGACTACTGGGCGACGCTGGGCCAGCGTCCGGTGACGTCCGCGGACCCGCCGGGCACCGTCGCCGCCCGGCTTCCGGCCGGTCCGCCCGAGCTGGGCGAGGCGTTCGAGCGGATCCTGGCCGACCTGGACACCGTGCTCACCCCCGGCCTCACCCACTGGCAGCATCCCCGGTTCTTCGGGTACTTCCCGGCCAACACCTCCGGGCCGAGCGTGCTCGGCGACCTGGTCGGCGCCGGACTCGGGGTGCAGGGCATGCTCTGGGCCACCGGTCCGGCCTGCACCGAGGTCGAGACGGTCATGCTGGACTGGCTCGCCGAACTGCTCGACCTGCCCGCCCGGTTCCGCTCCACCGGCACCGGCGGCGGCGTGATCCAGGACTCGGCGTCCTCGGCGACCCTGGTGGCGGTACTCGCCGCGGTGCACCGGGCCAGCCGGGGGCGGTGGCGCGGCGAAGGGCTCGACCGCCGGTACCGGGTCTACACCTCCAGCCAGGGGCACTCGTCGATCGAGAAGGCGGCCCGGATCGCCGGCCTCGGCGACACGGGCATCCGGACCGTCGGGGTGGATCCCGACACGCTGGCGATGGACCCGGCGGCGCTGCGCGCCGCGCTCGAGGCCGACCTGGCCGCCGGGGTGGTCCCGGCGGCGGTGGTCGCGACCATCGGCACCACCTCCACCACCGCCGTCGACCCGCTGCCCGCGATCGGCGCGCTCTGCCGGGAGTACGGGGTCTGGCTGCACGTCGACGCCGCCTACGCCGGTGCGGCGGCGGTCTGCCCCGAACTGCGCTGGTCACACGCGGGGCTGGAACACGCCGACTCGTACTGCTTCGATCCGCACAAGTGGCTGCTGACCGGCTTCGACTGCGACGCGTTCTGGGTGGCTGACCGGGGTGAACTGGTCGAGGCGCTGACGGTGATGCCGGAGTTCCTGCGCAACGCGGCCACCGAGTCCGGGGCGGTGATCGACTACCGGGACTGGCAGGTGCCGCTGGGGCGGCGGTTCCGGGCCCTGAAGCTGTGGTTCGTGCTCCGCTGGTACGGCGTCGAGGGACTGCGTGCGCACATCCGTTCGGGCGTGGCACTGGCCGCCCGCTTCGCCGACCGGGTACGCGCCGACAACCGGTTCGAGGTGGTGGCCCCGCACCCGTTCTCGCTGGTCTGCTTCCGGCTGCGGGCCGACGACAGGACCAACGCCGAGTTGCTGCGCCGGGTCAACGCCGGAGGTCGGGCCTTTCTGACGCACACCCGGGTCCGCGACCGCTTCACGCTGCGGCTGGCGGTCGGCTCGCCGTACACCCGGGAGGAGGACCTGGCGGAGACCTGGCGGCTGATCACCGGGGCGGTGCCGGACGAGCCGGGCGGCCGGGCGTGACGCGGACGCCGGAAGGGCGTTGAACGGGCCCGGGACGACGCTCCGGACGTTCCGGGCCCGGCGGGAATCAAACGCCACATTCCGGGAAGGCCACGCCTCATGCCGGATTTCCTGCCGTCGGTGCCGTGGCCGCTCCTGCCGAGCGTCGCGGTGTTCCTCGTCGGCGGTGTGGTCACGATCATCGGCAGCATCCGGCTGGTCGCGCTCGGCGACACCCTAGCCGACCGGACCGGCTGGGGCGAGGCGGTCTTCGGGGTGGTCTTCTTCGGCGTGGCCACCGGGCTGTCCGGGATCGTGATGACCGCGGTCACCGCCTCGACCGGGCATCCGGAACTCGGCTACAGCAACGCTGTCGGCGGCATCGCCGCCCAGACCACCGCGGTCGCGGTCGCCGACGCGTTCTACCGCCGGGTCAACCTCGAACACGCCGCCGCGTCGCTGTCGAATCTGCTCTTCGGTTGCCTGCTGGTGGCGCTGCTGTCGCTGACCCTGCTCGGCAGCTTCACCCCGGACGTCACCGTGTGGGGTGTGCACCCCATCTCCGTCGTGCTCGTCGCGTGTTACCTGGGCGGGCTCCGGCTGATCCGTACCGCCGGCACCCGGCCGATGTGGAATCCGGTCGGGACCGCCGAGACCCGACCGGACGTACCGCAGCAGCACGGCGTGCTCGACCGGCAGGCCACCTCCGTGCTCTGGACCCGGTTCGCGCTGGTCGGGATCTTCGTCGCGGTCAGCGGCTGGGCCGTGTCGCTGGCCGCCGAGAGCGTCGTGGAGACCACCGGCCTGTCCACCGGGTTCACCGGCGGTGTGCTGCTCGGGATCGTCAACGGGCTGCCGGAGACGGTCACCGCGATCGCCGCGGTACGGCAGGGCGCGGTGACGCTCGCGGTGGCCGCGGTGCTCGGCGGCAACATCCTCGACGTGATCACCCTGGTCGTCGGCGACGTCGCCTACCGGCAGGGCTCGATCTACCACGCGGCCAGCAACGACGACCTGCTCATCACCACGGTCGGACTGTTCATGACCACCACGCTGCTCGGTGGCCTGCTCGTCCGGCAGGCGTGCGGCTGGGGCCGGCTCGGCTTCGAGGGAATCATCCTGGTCGGCAGCTACCTGGGGATGACGGTGCTGCTGGCACTCTGACCCGCAGCGGCCGGCCCCACCAACCGGCGGGGCCGGCCGCGACACCGTCAGCCCGGGCCTCAGGCCCGCAACGCGGCGATCAGCCACTCCCAGGCCGGAGCCACGGACGGGAACGGCGGCCAGCCGTTGAGCACCCCCAGCAGCTGCCAGTACCGCTCGACCCGCTGGTCGGTGAAGGTCGCCAACTGGTCGGCGAGCCGCAACCGCTCCTCGGCCGACATCCCCGGTTCGACGATCCGGTCCCGGACCGCCGTGCCCTGCGCCGAGTCGGGGGCGACGCCGTCGCGCAGCGCGGCACCGGCGTGCTCACCGACCCGGGCCGGATCGATCGTGGGTTGTCCGTCGGCCGACGCGCCCGCCACCGCCATCTGCCGGACCCGCCGCTGGAAGTCGGCGTCGCCGACCAGCTCGGCGAGTTCCAGCCAGGCGTCCACCTGCTCCGGAGTCGGCTCGGCCGGCAACTCGGCCGGCATCTGCCGCATCGCCTGAGCGAGCCCGGCGCCGGGTGCCTGCGGGTCGATCCCCTCGAAGGTGCGGTCGACGAACTCGTCGATCATCCGCTGCCGCTCCTGTGCGGAGAGCCGGGCCAGCCTGTTCATGAGTCTCATCTCCTCGGTTGTGCTGTTCCGCGCGGCGATCGACCGCAGCACGGCCCGACGCAGCTGCAACGTCCGGATCTCGGTGTCCAGGGCCCGGGCGTGCGCCCGGGCCACGTCGGCCACCGAACTCTGCCGGGCCAGGATCCGTCGTACGGTGTCCAGGTCCAGCCCGAGTTCGCGCAGCGTCCGAACGAGGTCGAGACGGGCCACCGCCTCGGCGTCGTAGAGCCGGTAGCCGCCCGTCGACCGGCCGGTCGGCGGGATGACGTTGATGTCCGACCAGAACCGGATGGTCCGGACCGGCAGGCCGGTGCGTCGGGCGAGCTGTCCGATGGTGAACAGCTCGGTGCGGTCGTTCACGGAACGAGGATCAACCTTCCAGCCGCTGGAGACTCAAGCCCAATTCTGCGGGACCGGCGGTACGCTCCGGTCCGGGAGCACGGTCCGTTCCCCACCCGACCGCCCACCGATCCGTTTCCGTGCGTACGGAAGAGGTGTCGCATGCGCAGACCGCTCGTCGCCCGGACCGCCGCCGTACTGGGCGCGCTCGGCGCCGTCTCGGCGTGGTCGGTGCTGCCCTGGGCGCAGTACGGCAGCTTCGCCATCGAACTGGACCGTTTTCCCGGCTGGTTCTGGTACGTCGGCACGACAATCGTGCTCAACCTGTTCTCGGGCTGGGTCGTCACCGGCCGTCCCGGCAGCAGACCGACAGTGCTGGTGGCCGGGTACGCGCTCACCGCCGCCACGATCGTGGCCGCCGTCGTGGTGGCCGCGGCCTACCGGGACGGGACCGCGCTGTTCGGCCCGATCGTGCCGGCCGTCGTGCCACGGCTCGGCGTCGGGGCGGTGGTCGCGGTCCTGGCGGCGCTGGCCAACGCCGTGGCGTTCACCGTCGCGGCGCCGAACGCCAGCACCGTCGCCCCGGCTGCCCGGCAGCGGGTCTAGGACGCACCTCGCGGATCCACCGGCGGGCCCGGGCGTCAGGTCCAGGCGCTGGGGTCGGCGGCGAGTTCGCGGACCCGGTCCGGCAGCTTGCCGCCCGCCACGTCGGCGATGGTGACCAGTTCGAGGATCTCCCGCTCGCTGGCCCGCAACGCGATCCAGACCTCCTGGAGGGACCGCGCCGCACCCTGGTAGCCGAGATCCTCCGGACGCTGCCCGCGAATGTTGGCCAGCGGCCCGTCGATCACCCGGATGACCTCGGCGAGGGAGATCTCCGTCGCCGTGCGGGCCAGCCAGTAGCCGCCCTCCGGGCCGCGCTGGGCGTGCACGATGCCGCCCCGGCGCAGCTGCAGCAGGATGCTCTCCAGGAACTTGGGCGGAATCTCCTGTGCCCGGGCGATCTGCTCCGCGGTCACCGGGCTGGGCCGGCCAGCCGTCCCCACGCCCCGTCCGGATCCGCCGGCCTGGGCCGGGCGACCGGCCGAGGAGCGCCCGGCGGTCGCGGCCCGCCCCCCGTTGCCGGAATCCGGTCCAGCGCCGGCAGCGGAACCGGATCGCGGTTCCGGACCGAATCCGCTCGCCTCGGCGTGTGCGGCGAGTTCGGCGACGGCGCGTAGGGCGTAGTCGACCCTGGCGGAGAGACGCATGTCGGACAGGTTAGCCGGCCGGCCGGCGCGCTCCGCCGCAGGCTCAGGCGCCGACCCGGCGCAGCAGCCCCTCCTGGACGGCGCTGGCGATCTGCCGGCCGTCGACGGTGAACATCCGCCCGGTGGCGAGCCCCCGCCCGCCGGAGGCCGACGGGCTCCAGCAGTCGTAGAGGAACCACTCGTCGGCCCGGAACGGCCGGTGGAACCAGAGCGCGTGGTCGAGGCTGGCACCGACCACCCCGCCAGGACCCCAGACCTCGCCGTGCACCGAGAGCACCGAGTCGAGCAGCGTCATGTCGGAGGCGAAGGTGAGCGCGCAGGCGTGCAGCAGCGGATCGTCGGGCAGTTTGCCGTCGATCCGCATCCAGACCCGCTGGTGCGGGTCGGCCGGCCGGTCACCGGGGCGGACCCAGCCGGGCTCGCCGACGTACCGGACGTCGATCGGGCGCGGGATGGTGGCCCAGATGCCGAGCCGCTCCGGGTACCGGGCGAGCCGGTCGGCCATGGTCGGCACCGCCTCCGGCGGCGGTACGTCGAGCGGCGCCGGCGCGTGGTGGTCGAGGCCCTCCTCCGCGCGGTGGAAGGAGGCGGACATGAAGAAGATCGGCTTGCCGTGCTGGTAGGCCACCGAACGGCGAACCGAGAACGACCGACCGTCCCGGATGTTCTCCACCTGGTACTCGATCGGCTCGGCCGGGTCGCCCGGCCGGACGAAGTAGCCGTGCAGGGAGTGCACGAACCGGCTCGGCTCGACCGTCCGGCCGGCGGCGACCAGCGCCTGCCCGGCGACCTGGCCGCCGTACACCCGCTGGGGTCCGACCGGCGGGCTGAGCCCCAGGAAGGTCGTCTCGGTGAGCTGGCGCAGGTCGAGCAGGCCGAGGAGCTGGTCGACCGCCGTCTGGCCGGCGACCAGCTCCCCGGGGCCGCCCGGGGTCACCGCAGTGCCTGGGCCGCCGTCGCCGCGTCGACCAGCGAACCGAGCTGGTGTACCCGCAACGTGTTGGTGGAGCCGGGGGTGCCGACCGGGCTGCCGGCGACGATCACCACGAGGTCGCCCGGGTTGGCCCGGTTGAGCCCGAGCATGGCCTGGTCGACCTGGCGGAACATGTCGTCGGTGTGCTCGACGAACGGCATCAGGAAGGTCTCCACGCCCCAGGAGAGGGCGAGCAGGTCGCGCACCTCCGGCACCGGGGTGAAGGCGAGCAGCGGCAGGTCGCAGTGCAGCCGGGAGAGCCGCCGGACGGTGTCGCCGGTCTGGGTGAACGCCACCATGGCCTTGGCGCCGATCGCCTTGGCGATCTGGGAGGCGGCGACGGTCAGCGCACCACCGTGGGTACGCGGGTCGTGCTGGAGCCGGGGCACCGCGATCGAGCCGGCCTCGGTGGTGGTGACGATCCGGCCCATCGTGCTGACGGTGAGGATCGGGTACTTTCCGACGCTGGTCTCGCCGGAGAGCATCACCGCGTCGGCGCCGTCCAGGACGGCGTTCGCGACGTCGGAGGCCTCGGCGCGGGTCGGCCGGGAGTTCTCGATCATCGAGTCGAGCATCTGGGTGGCGACGATGACCGGCTTGGCGTTCTCCCGGCAGAGCTGCACGGCGCGCTTCTGCACCAACGGGACCTGGTCCAGCGGCAGTTCGACGCCGAGGTCGCCACGAGCCACCATGATGCCGTCGAAGGCGTTGACGATCGCCTCCAGGTGGGTCACCGCCTCGGGCTTCTCCACCTTCGCCATCACCGGTCGGTGGATGCCGACCTCCTGCATGATGTTGTGCGCGAGCTTGATGTCCTCGGGCGAGCGGACGAAGGACATGGCGACCATGTCGACGCCGAGCCGGAGCGCGAAGCGCAGGTCCTCGGTGTCCTTCTCCGACATCGCCGGCACGCTGACGGCGACGTTCGGCAGCGAGACGCCCTTGTTGTTGGAGACCGGACCACCCTCGGTGACCAGCACCCGGATGTCGCTGCCCTCCACCTCGATGACCTCGACGGCGACCCGGCCGTCGTCGATCAGCAGCCGG
Organism: Plantactinospora sonchi; assembly: GCF_036422035.1. NCBI lineage: Bacteria > Bacillati > Actinomycetota > Actinomycetes > Micromonosporales > Micromonosporaceae > Plantactinospora > Plantactinospora sonchi. The sequence goes on along the minus strand of NZ_JAZGQK010000016.1, from coordinate 351,912 downwards.
TCACCCGGCTTCACCTCGAACGGCAGCTTCTCGTAGGTGCAGGAGACCCGCTCGCGGGTGCCGAGGATGTCCTCACCGGTGATCACCACCGAGTCGCCGGTCCGCCACTCGTGCGGGCCGTCCGCGAAGCGGCCCAGTCGGATCTTGGGGCCCTGCAGGTCGCCGAGGATCGCCACGGCCCGCCCGGTGGTCCGGGCGGCCTCGCGGACCAGGTTGAACACCTTCTCGTGGTCGGCCTGGCTGCCGTGGCTGAAGTTGAGCCTGGCTACGTCCATGCCCGCCTCGACCAGCCCGCGGATGCGCTCCGGGGAGGAGGTCGCGGGGCCCAGGGTACAAACGATCTTTGCGCGGCGTGTCACGGCCATCAGGCTAGTCTCTCTCTCGGATCGGCCCGCCAGACCCAACGGATGCGGGAACAGTTGCGCAACGTCACGCGGCTGGCAGGTGACCGGCGGGTGCGTCACACCGGGACGTCGGGTGGCGGGCATCAGCGACCGCGCGGCGCCGAGCCTACTCCCGCCGCGCCCGGCACGTTCCCCGGGCCGACGGTGGTCCGGAGCCGCACGCGGGGGTCCCGGCGTCCGAGAAGCCAGTGTACGCCGACGCCGCACGCTTCACCGCCACGTGATCTTGCTGTTACCGGCCCGAGACAGTCCACCCCGACAGTTGGTCCACATCGATGATCAAGACCGGATTGACCTGGTCATGTGATCAACGCCGGCACATCCCGCACCCGAACGCCGCGAGGAGCACGCCATGGCACCAACGCCACCTACCGACGCCGAACTGGACGTGTTGATCCGGGCCCGGCTCGCCAGCCTCGGCATCGACCTCGACCAACTGCCGCCCGGCACCGCCACCGACCCGGAGACCGGCTCACCGGGGCGGGACTCAGTCCTCGCCTCGCTGCGCTCCTTCGTCCGGGGCACCGTCGGCACGCTCGCCGCGTACCAGTTGCCGGCTCCGCCCGGTACCGATCCGGAGACCGCGAAGGCACTGTCCCAGCAGCCCGCACCGATGCTCTACCCCTCGATCAGCACCGAATGGCGGACGGCATGACCGAGCGCAGCGAGGTCATCAGCCAACCCAGCCATCAAGGTCATGACGACAACGAGCGCAGCGAGGAGGCGGCATGACCGAGCGCAGCGAGGTCATCAGCCAACCCAGCCATCAAGGTCATGACGACAACGAGCGCAGCGAGGAGGCGGCATGACCGAGCGCAGCGAGGTCATCAGCCAACCCAGCCATCAAGGTCATGACGACAACGAGCGCAGCGAGGAGGCGGCATGACCGAGCGCAGCGAGGTCATCAGCCAACCCAGCCATCAAGGTCATGACGACAACGAGCGCAGCGAGGTGGCGGCATGACCGGAATTGAACCTCTGGACCGAACCGTCGATCGTCGGGCGTTCCTGGCCCGGACCGCCGCGCTGGCCGGTGCCGCCACCGTCGGGGGCGCGCTGACCCTGCCGTCGGCCGCATCGGCGACGCCGGGCGGCTCGACGAACGGGTCCGGACACGGCAGCGGCGCCGGGCTGGACCGACCGGAGGCGTACGTCCGCCCCCGGCCGGAGGCGTTGGCGGACCCGACCGAGCTGACCATCGCCGAGGCGGCGTGGCTGATCCGGGCCGGCCGACTCCGCCCGGAGGAGCTGGTCGAGGCGTACCTCGACCGGATCGGCGCGTACGAGTCGACGTACCAGGCCTTCAACGTCGTACTCGCCGACGCCGCGCTCGCCGCGGCCCGGTCCGCGGCCCGACGTACCCGCTCCGGCCCGCTGCACGGCATCCCGCTGGCGATCAAGGACAACTACTGGACGGCGGGGGTGCCGACGACCGCCAACTCCTACCTGTTCCGGGACTTCGTCCCGCCGTACGACGCGACGGCGGTGGCCCGGCTCAGGACGGCCGGCGCGATCGTGCTGGGCAAGACCCAGATGGGGCCACTGGCCACCACCCGGGCCACCACGCCGGACGGGGTGATCACCACGGTGAACGCCTGGACGCCCACCAATCCCGGCACCGACCCGGGCGGCTCCTCCACCGGCACCGCCACCGCGGTCGCCGGCCGGCTCGCCACCGCCGGCACCGGCACCCAGACCGGCGGCTCGATCACCGCGCCGTCGAACGCGCAGAACCTGACCGGGCTGAAGCCGACCATGGGCCGGGTCTCGTTGCACGGCATCATCCCGCTCAGCTACACCCGGGACCATCCGGGACCGCTGGCCCGGGACGCCAAGGACGCCGCGATCATGCTGACCGCGATGGCCGGCCCGGATCCGGCCGACCCGCGCAGCCAGGGCCTGCCGGCGGTACCCCGGCTGATCGAGGCAGCCACCCCGGTGTACGCCGGCAAGCGCGTCAAGCTGCGCTGGAAGACCCGGATCGGGGTGCTGCCCGGGTACGCCGACGGTAGTTCGGCGAGCGCGCTGGCCCGGCGGGCGTTCCTCGCCGAGCTGGCGGCGATGCCGAACGCGACCCTGGTCGAGGTACCGCTGCCCGAGGACTGGGACCTGCTCGGCGGCAACACCTTCAACAACATCCGGCTGCCGGAACGGACCGAGCCGTTCCTGCCGTACCTCCGGACCGACCTGCGCGGGTTCGGGGTCTCGGTGACCAGCTGGCTGCAGGGCGCGCTGCTCGGCGGACCGGAGTTCATCACCGGGCAGCGGGCCAAGCTGCTCTTCCTGGAGCGGGTCCTCGACCAGCTCTTCGACGCCTGCGACGTGGTGGTGCAGACCGGCCCGGTGCCGTTCGACATCCTCGGGCTGCCCGAGATCGGCTTCCCGATCGGGTTCACCACCGCCGGGGTGCCGATCGGGACGATCCTCGGCGGCCTGCCGTACGGCGAGGACCGGTTGTTGTCGGTGGTGGGGGCGTACCAGGCGGTGACCGACTGGCACCGGCGCCGGCCGGCCGACCCGCCGGCAGCGGGTGCCCGGGCCGCGCGGGGCACGATGCGGGCGGCGGAACCCGACCGGTCCCGGGGCCGGCTCACCGCCGACCAGGTCGCCGAACTCACCGAGTAGCGACGTCGGCGCTCCGGCTGGCGGTGACGCGAGCATCCGTCACCGCCAGCCGGCTGCCTGACACCCCCGTCAGCCGAGTCCCCCGACGATCTCCGCCAACTCGCGCGGCCTGGACAGGAAGGGCGCGTGCGCGGAGTCCAGCGTCACGACGGAGGTCGGATTCTCCGGAAAGGCGGCGTCGGCTTCCGCGATGAGGACCCGCTGGAGTGCCGGACGGATCGCCATGTCACGGGTACAGACGACGTACGTGCGGGGCACGGAGCCCCAGCCGCCGCGGGTCAGCCGGGTGGTGTCGCGCATCATGCCGACCGGGGCGTCCGGCGTCAGCAGGCCCAGCGCGGCGTCGGCGACGACCGGGGCGAGGTCGGCGTAGAAGGCGTCGCGGAGTTGCTGACGGTACGCGGGATCGTTCGAGGCGAGGTCGAGCCGCAACGCCCCGGTCACCTCGGGGTCGCCACGCAGGGCGGACAGGACCAGCGCGTCCGCGTTCTCCGGCCGCGCGAAGTACCGGTCGGCCGGGCTGTCCGAGGCGGGCATGATCGCGGCGAGGTACACGGCGTGCGCCATCAGTTCGGGAACCCGCTGCGCCGCCCGGGTGAGGACGACACCGCCCATGCTGTGGGCCACCACGGTGACCCCACCGCCCCGGCCGAGCAGTCTGATCTGGGAGACCAGCAGATCGGCCGCCTGGTCGAGGTGCACATCCGCCACCGGGGACACCTCGGTGGCCAGTTCCTCCGGGTCGAACGGGCGGACGCTCAGACACTCGGGCCGCCGGGCGCGCAACCCGTGCCCGGCCATGTCCACCGCCAGGGCCGGGCGGCCGTACGCCACGAGGTGGGCGATCACCTCGGTCCAGCACCAGGCACCGTGCCAGGATCCGTGCAGCAACAGGATCGGGGTCGAACCGGGAGACATGCCGCTCCTTCCGACGGGTCGGTGTGGTGTCACGCCCCTTCGCGCCGTCGGGTGGGTCGGGCCTCAGGCTGGACCGGCCGGCTCGATCACGACCTCGATGGCGCCTGACGCCCGGCCGGCGACGACCCGGAACGCGGATTCCACCGTCGCGTACGATACCTTGACGCACATCGATATCCGTCCTACGTTCGCCCGGGGTGCACCGGGCCGGCGGAGGGGGATGGCGGGATGCGAGCGCGTTCCTGGACGGCGACGGTGGTGGCCGTCGTACTGGTCAGCGGCAGCGGGTGTGCGACGGAGCCGGCGGCGGCGCCACCCACCGGGACCAGCGGCGACGATGGGGCCATCTACCTGGACCGGTCGTACTCTCCGGAGGAACGCGCGGTCGACCTGGTCTCCCGGATGACCCTGGAGGAGAAGGCCGCGCAGATGATCAGCAGCCAGTCGGTGGCGCTGCCCCGACTCGGCATCGAGGCGTACGGCTGGTGGAACGAGGCGGCGCACGGGGTGGCCCGGGAGGGCACGCTGCACAACGCCAACCCGCCCATCCTGATCAACACCACGTCGTACCCGGTCGACCTCTCCCTCGGCGCCACCTGGAACCCCGACCTGGTCTACCGGGAGGCGACACTCATCTCGGACGAGGCCCGGGAGGTGGTCCGGGACAACCGCCTCGACCTGAACTTCTACTCCCCCACCATCAACCTCGCCCGTGATCCGCGTTGGGGACGCAACGACGAGGCGTTCAGCGAGGATCCGTTGCTCACCGCCGCGTTGGCCGCGCAGTTCGTGAACGGGATGGAGGGCAAGGACCGGACCGGTCGACTGCTGCCGGAGGGCGGCGGCTACCTGAAGACCAGCACCACGCTCAAGCACTACGCGGCGAACAACAGTGAGTTCGACCGGCTGACCGGCACCGCCGACATGGACGACCGGACCCTGCGTGAGTACTACACCGCCCAGTTCCGGGAGGTGGTCGCCCGCAGTTCGCCGGCCTCCATCATGACCTCCTACAACCGGGTCAACGGGTGGCCGACCACGGCCAGCGGCTACCTGATGACCGAGCTGGCCCGGCAGACCTTCGGCTTCGCCGGCTTCTTCACCTCCGACTGCGACTCCATCCGGGAGATCCAGCACGGCCACCACTGGCAGCCGCCGGGCCATCCCGCTCCGCTGGACCACGTCGAGCGGCACGCGTACGCGAACTCGGCCGGCCTGGACCTGAACTGCCAGCAGGGCTACCACGACCAGTGGAGCTACGCGAACACCATCCCGACCGCGATCGAGCGTGGCATCACCACCCCGACCGGCCGCTACACCGAGGACGACGTCGACAACGCCGTGGTACGGCTGCTGACCACCCGGTTCCGGCTGGGCGAGTTCGACCGGGCCGAGGACGTGCCGTGGCTGGCCGCGGCCCGCTCCCGGGTGCCCCGGGGCAGTTGGACGAACTCGGACGCCAACCGTGCGGTCACCCAGACCCGGCAGCGGCTGGCGCTGGCCCGGGAGGTCGCCGCCGAGAGCATCGTGCTGCTGAGAAACGGGGCGGCGCGGGCCGGCCGGCACGGGAACCCCGGCAAGGGGCCGGTGTTGCCGCTGCGGGTGCCGGCGTCCGGGGCGTACCGGGTGGCGGTGGTCGGGCACTACGCCAACCCGCCCAGCATGTACCTCGGCGGCTACTCCAGCATCCAGCAGAGCGCCGGACAGGCGAACGAGGTCAACGGATTCCAGGGCATCCGGGCGGCGGTCCAGGCGGTCAACCGGAACGCGGTCGTCGACTTCCTGCCCGGGGTCACCCCCGGCACGCTCGCCGAGGTCGACCCGGCGTCGGTCGAGGCGGCCGCCGGCTACGACGCGGTGATCGTCTACGCCGGCACGGACGACCGGCACGCCCGGGAGGACGTGGACCGGGCCTCGCTGGCCCTGCCGGGCGCGCAGACGGAGCTGATCCGGCAGGTGGCGGCCCGGAACCCGAACACGATCGTCTACCTGGAGACCGCCGGGCAGGTCGACGTCGAGGGGTTCGCGGCCGAGGTGCCGGCGATCCTGTGGAGTTCGTACAACGGGCAGCGCAAGGGCGAGGCGCTCGCCGACGTCCTGCTCGGCGCCCGCAACCCGGGCGGTCGACTGCCGTTCACCTGGTACCGGGACGTGGGCCAGCTGCCGGCGATCGACGACTACCGGATCCGGGCCGCCGCCGACGGCTCCCACCCCGGGCGGACGTACATGTACTTCGACGGCGAGGTGTCGTACCCGTTCGGCCACGGCCTCGACTACACCCGCTTCGACTACTCCCGGCTGCGGGTCGACCGGCGGCAGGTCGACGCCGACGGCACGCTGAAGGTCAGCGTCGACGTCACCAACACCGGCCGGCGGCGGGGTGCCGAGGTGGTCCAGCTCTACGTGGGTACGCCGTCGGCACCGGCCGCGTCGGAGCGGCCCGCCAAGCGGCTGCGCGGCTTCGAGAAGGTGTCGCTGCGCCCCGGGCAGACCCGACGGGTCAACTTCACCGTCGAGGTCCCCGACCTCGCCTTCTTCGACGACCGGCTCGGCCGGTACGTGGTCGACATGGGGACGTACACGATCCAGGTCGGCGGCTCCAGCGCGGAGGCCGACCCGGGTCAGCGGGCCCGGGTGACGGTCCGGGGCAGCCTGCGTCCGACGTTGTCGGTGGTCACCGTCGACGCGCCGGTGCTGCTGGGCCCGGACGCGGTGGTGGCGCCCGAGCTGACCGTCGCGTTGAGCGACGACCGCCGGTACGGCCACCGGGTCGAGGGCGCGAGCACCCCGTTGCCGGCCGGGGCCGTCGTCCGCTACCGCAGCAACCGTCCCCAGGTGGTGAGTGTGGACCCGGCCGGGGTGATCCGTACCCGGGCGACCGGCATCGCCACCGTCACCGCGAGCGTCACCTACCAGGGCGTCACCCGGTCGACCGACTTTGTGGTCGGGGTGCGCTGAGGCACGTCGACCTCACTACGGGCGAATATAAGCGCCCCCTGATATGCTGCCGACCGGCGGTGGGACCCGGTGTCTCGCCGCGAGCCGGTGACCAGGCAGAACAGGAGCGCACGGGTGGACATCGTCGACGAGATCAATACGATTCACCGGGTGGTCGGCCGGGCCGACACGGCAGCCGGCGAGGCCCGGACGGTGCTGCTACGCCGCAACTACGACGCACCGGTCGAGGACATCTGGGACGCGGTGACCAGTCCCGAACGACTTCCGCGCTGGTTCCTGCCGGTCAGCGGCGACTTCCGGCTCGGTGGCCGGTACCAGATCGAGGGCAATGCGGGCGGCGAGATCGTCCGCTGCGAACCGCCCCGGCTGCTCCGGCTGACCTGGGTGTACGGCGAGCCTGTCGAGGGCGGCTACAGCGAGGTCGAGGTACGGCTCTCGCCCGGTCAGGGCGACACCACCACCTTCGAACTGGAACACGTGGCGGTCGTCGACCCCGAGTTCTGGGACCGGTACGGGGCGGGCGCGACCGGCGTCGGCTGGGACCTCGCCCTGCTCGGCCTCGGCCTCCACCTCGGCGGCGGCGGCATCGAGGATCCCCGCGCGTGGGAGCAGTCCGCGGAGGCCCGCGAATTCATGACGTTGAGCAGCAACGCCTGGGGCGCGGCGGCGGTGGCGGGCGGCGAGTCTCCGGACGAGGTGGCGGCCATGGTCGCCAACACCACGGCCTTCTACGCCCCGGACAGGCCCGCCGGCCCGGGAGCCTGACCACGGCTCGGCTGACTCCACGGCAACGCCGGGTCGTTCGGGAACACTCGTTTCCCAGCAGACGCGGCCCCGGGATCTCGGTGAAAACCTGCCGATCCCGGGCCGTCACCACGATCTTCTGTGCCTCCTCGACGTCGAGCAGGCACGGCGGGGCCTCGACGGAGAGCGCGGCGAAGGTCTCCCGGATGGCGGGAGACGACAGGAACAGCTGGCTCCGCGCGGTGATCGCCGGCGTGAAGTGGAACGCCCAGTGTCCCGGCAGGAGCGACGAGGCGTCGAAGACGGACAGGTAGACATAGCCCACCGCGACCCGGGTCGAACCGTCCGGCCGGCACAGTGCGCTCCGATCTTGTCCGCACCGGATAAGCGCGTCGGAACATTGCCACCATGCCACCCGGAAGCGGTGCGTCCGTCGAATGTGTCATCCGTTGAACAACAAGTCGACAGCCGACTTGCATTCACTTTCGTCGACCTGTAAACATGCCCGGCATGTACGGGGTGGAAAATGATCTAGAAGAGTGGGAACGACGCCAACTGACCCGATTCGCCGAGGCCCGCAATGCGCTCGCGCAGTGGCAGGCGAGACTCAATGACAAGATCGAGGAAATCGAGGCCCGGGAGGCCGCGAAACCTGTTCCGGGCCGCGATGACGTACCCGAGGGCGCGCCGCCGGCCTACCATCGGGTGCAGGAAAAGATCGACCGCGGCGAACTGGACTGGTCGGTCGTCCTCACCGGAGAGACCGAGGACGACGACGCCCGCAAGGTGCACCTGTGGCTGGAACCGAGGCTGCGGCAGGTACGCGAGGTGTTCGCGCTGGCCGCCGATGGGCTGCCGGTCGACGAGGCGATCGCCCGCGCCGAGCCCGACCTGACCCGACGGGACGGTCAACGATGACGGTGCTTGTCGAAACCGGCTACCTGCGCGGCTACGCGGCGCAGATCGAGGGCAACCAGGACGGCGCCCTCGCCACGATGGAGCGGTACTGCGCCGAGCACTGCACCCGTACCGACGGATTGGACGGGCTGCTCCTGGGCACCCGGAACGCGGTGGGGATCCAGGCGTGGTCGTACGCGGGCATCTTCCAGGGGGCCCGGCGGGAACTCCTCCGGACCGCCGTCGACCTACGGTTCGCGGCCGGCAGTTACGACCGTTCCGACATCGCCTCGGCGGAGCGGATCTGGGTCAGTGGACGGGCGGGCCAGCAGGCAGGCGCGCACCGTGAGCGGGATGTCAGCACCGTCGGATCCGGCTTCTCCCTCGGCGCGAGCGTCAACCTCGCCGTGCCGCGCCAGCGCAACGAGACCGAGGACGTACGTCAGTCGATCGACGACCTGCTGTACGGCGTCAGCGGCCTGATCGAGCGGTTCACCGGGTACGACCTGCTGGCGAAGGTGACACCGTTCCTGCTCGGTGACTGGGGCACCATCCGGTCGATCGCCGACGCGTACGGCGAACTGGAGGGCGGTTTCAAGGCGGTCAGCCAGGATCTCGCCGACGGCATGGACGTCCTGTCGAGTCACTGGGACAGCGGTAACGGAGGTGCGTCCGCGGCCTTCGACCACCACATTCGCAACCGGTGGATTCCGGCTCTGGACGCGGCGGCCCGGATGGCGAACGCCTCGGAACAGAACTTCCAACTGCTGGCGCAGATGTACGAGTACGCGCTCACCGCGCTGCTGACCGTGGTCAACTTCTACTGCCTGCGCATCAGGCGGGCGTTGCAGGCACTGCGCACCGTCACGTCGTTCCGGGAATACCTGCTCGAACTCTATGAACTGGTCAGGGAACTGTACGGCCTGATCACCGATCTGGCCGACGTGGTCGTCGAGCAGACCCTGATGTTCAAGGAAGGCGTCGAACAGGTACTCGCCATCGGCCGGCAGCTCGTCGACTTCATCCAGAACGACTTCGAAGTCTTCCGACCAGCGTGAGGGGGAACGGGTGATGGAGGTCATCGGATCCGACGGCCGCGAGTGGAAGGTCTTCCGCCGACGGGTGGCGTGGCGCCCGCACGGCCTGGACCGGCTGGTCCGTCTGGAGAGCTTCGCCCGACCCGGGTTCGGCGATCCGGTCACGAGCTTCCTCCGGATGCTCGTGGTGCTGCTGGCGCTACCGCTAATGCTGTTCGTTCTGGTCGACTCGGTGGTGATGCTGCTGGTCACACCGTTCGCCCTGCTGGCCCGGCGCAGCGGCAGCCGCCCCTGGCCGGTTGTCGCCCGCAGTTGGAAGCTGCCCGAATACCGGGGCAGCGCCGACAGCCGCGCCGCCGCCGACCACCTGGTGCTGCGGGTGCGGGAGGAGATCATCCACTACGGCGAGCCGAGGTCGCTCACCCCGCCACCCGGCCGGGAGGTGGATCTCTCCACCGAGCCGGAGAACAACCTCCCCGGTTGGGCCCGCGCCTCCCAGGAGACGCTCGGACGCCTGATCGATCCCCAACGTCCGCTGCCGTCCCAACCCGCCGGTCCACCACCGACACAGCCGACCTACCCACCGCCCCCGCACGACCAGCAGTACGGCGGCCGTTGACGGCCGGGGCACGGTCCCGTCCTCCGGTGACCGTCACCGGAGGACGGGCCGCCGAGCGGGGTCACTCCGGCCAGTCGCTGCCCAGAATGATCTTCACGAAGTCGTCCCGGACGAAGGTCGGGTCGAAGTGGGCGAGCACGTCCGCGTTGACGTTGCCGAACGTGGTCCCCGGCCGGTGGCGGTTGCCCTGGTCGAAGGCGGCCAGGATCTGCCGCTTGAACTGGGGACGCGGATGAGCGGCGGTGACCTCGGCGATCCGCGCCGGGTCGAGGTCGCGGTAACCGATGCCCAGCACGTCGGTCTCCACCCCCGCCGTGACCAGGGCGATCTCGGGTTCGAGGAACTCCGGCACGCCCGGTGTGGTGTGCAGCGCGACGGCCAGCCAGACGGTGTGGGCCTCCGCCGCGGACCGGCCGTGGTCGAGCAGGAACCGTCGGGCGGCCTGCGCCCCGTCGACCTCGAACCGGAGGTCTGTGCTGCCGTACTCCGCGGTCAGACCGAGATCGTGGAACATCGCGCCGACGTACAGCAGTTCGAGGTCGGGGCTCAGCCCACGGCGCTCGCCCTGCAGCGCGCCGAACAGGAACACCCGGCGGCTGTGGTGGAACAACAGGTCATCGGTGGCCGCCCGGACCAGTTCGGTGGTGGCGGCCACGAGCGGGGTGTCCGGGATGGTGATCCCGGCGATGGTCTCGGCCATGTGCGGCTGTCCTTTCCTGCGGAGTTTCCGCTGGTCCTGGTGTTCGCCACCGATGCTGCCGGGCTAGACTCGGCCGGGCCATGTCCAGCCGGACGGCCATCCCACAGATCCGGACATGCCCCCCGGACCCGGACCCGGACACGGGCTCGGACCCGGACACGGGCTCGGACCCGGACACGGGCTCGGACCCGGACACGGGCTCGGACCCGGACAGGGGCTCGGATCGGGAGGGCCACGGGTGAGGGAATCGGGTGTCGATCGGGAGGGAGCAGCGGGTCGGATGGGTGAACGGCGCTCGCACCGGGTCGGCGTGCTCGTCTTCGACGGGGTGCAACTGCTCGACGTCTCCGGGCCGGTCGACGTCTTCACCGGCGCCACCCAACGGGGTGCCGACTACACGGTGACCCTGCTCGGCTGGCGATCGGAGTCGGTGCGTACCTCGTCCGGGGTCCGGCTGGCCGCCGACCTCACCGTCGCCGAGGCCACCCCGGTGGACACGCTGGTCCTGACCGGGGCCGACGACCTGACCGCGCTGCCCGCCGCCGACGACGTCCGCGCTCGACTGGGCGCGGTGGTCGGGCCGGCGACCCGACTCGCCGCGGTCTGCACCGGCGCCTTCGTGCTGGCCCGGACCGGCTGGCTGACCGGGCACCCGGCGACCACCCACTGGCGGCACACGGACCGGCTGCGGGCCGAGTTCCCCGAGATCGAGGTACGGCCGGACGCCATCCACGTCCGCAGTGGCCGCTTCGCCACCAGTGCCGGGGTCACCGCCGGTATCGACCTCGCGCTCGCCCTGGTCGAGGAGGATCACGGCCCCGACCTGGCCCGCGAGGTGGCCCGGGAACTTGTGGTGTTCATGCAGCGACCCGGCGGGCAGTCGCAGTTCTCCGTCCGGCAGGACCTGCCACCGAGCCGTGACCAGCGGCTGCGCCGGGTCGTGGACCGGGTCGCCGCCGACCCGGCCGGGGCGTACCCGATCGAGGAGATGGCGCGCGACGCGACAGTGACCCCGCGTCACCTGCGCCGGCTCTTCCAACAGGAGTTCGGGCTCACCCCGGCGCGCTACCTGGAGCTGGCCCGGGTCGAGGCGGCCCGGGTGCTGCTGGAACGGGGCGGCACGGTGACCGAGGCGGCCCGGCACAGTGGTTTCGGCAGCGACGAGACGCTACGACGGGTCTTCACCGCGTCGTACGGCATCCCGCCGTCGGTCTACCAGCGCCGCTTCCGGACCACCGCCGCCGGCCGGTGACGCCCGCGCGCTGACCGGCGTCCCGACGGTTCGGACCGGCAGCACGGGTGACGACCCCTGATATCCCCGCCCGCGCGGATCCGGCTGACACCCCTCCTGCTGGGGGCTCAACTCGCGGCGCCGGCGGTCACCCGCCCCGGCCCAGATACGCCGTCATCCGTCCCGACGACCTGCGGTCGCTGCAGACCGGACGGGTGGGTGGGTCCGCAGCCAGTCGAGCACCTCGACGGCGTGCCGGTCGGGGGCGGGCACCGGCGCGAAGACGTGCTCGACCCGGCCGTCGGCGGCGATCAGGGTCACCCGTCCGTAGAGCGTCAGTCCGCCGACCTCGAAGGTCGGCAGCCGCAGCGCGTCGCGGACCGCGAAATCGGGATCGGCCAGCATGGCGAACGGCAGCCGCAGCCGGGCGATGAGTTCCCGCTGGTAGTGCCGGGGCTGTGAGGAGAGGCCGTAGACCCGGGCGGCACCGGCGGAGCGCAGCTCCTCGTGGTGGTCACGGAATCCGCACGCCTCGGCGGTGCAGCCCCGCGCCCCGGGGATGGTGTCGTAGCCCTCCGGCAGGTCCACCCCCGGCCGGCCGGTGAGTGGGTAGACGTACAGAACGGTCCGGCCGGGACCGAGGGCGGCCAGGTCGACGGTCGTACCGTCGGTAGCCGCCAGCGTGACGGCCGGTAGTCGTACGCCGGCCAGCCGGCCGATCTCGGCGTCGCCGCCGACCCGCGACGGCGGATCGCACCGGACCGTGGGGCCGGCGGAACCCCGTTCGGTGACCGTGAACGGGGCGCTGCGCGGGATCAGCCGGTCGGCTGCCTGGGCCAGGTGGGCGGCGAGCGCGTCACGCCGTCGGGTCAGTTGCGTGATCCGCTCGGAGAGCTGGTCGATCGCGTGCCGGTACGCGACCAGCGACGCCGGGCACTCGTCCCCCGACCCGTGCCCGCTGGCCAGGCACTCCACGAACGGCCGGGTCTCCTCGACCGACAGTCCCAGTCCGGTCAGCTCCCGGATCTCCCGCGCCTGGCGGACCGCCACCGGGTCGTAGTCCCGGTAGCCGTTCGGTGACCGGGTCGGCACGACCAGCCCGACCCGCTCGTAGTACCGCAACGCCCGGACCGTGACCCCGGCCCGGCGTGCCACCTCTCCCGCTCGCATGTACCGACGGTAAACCTGTACCCGGGGGTTCGGGTCAAGCGTCGATTTGGGTCGGGGCAGGTGCCGGGTCGGACCTCCCGGTGGCCGCGTACCTGCGGCACACCGACGAATCCTGGGTGTCGCGATCGCGGGGCGGCTGCCGGTCACCGCTCGCCCAGCACCTGGCCTGATCGACAACAACCCACACTGACGGAACCTGGAAGACGAGGTAGCGCCATGCGCGCCGTACTGCTCGAAGAATTCGGTGGCCCGCTGACCGTGGCCGAGGTCAGGAAGCCCGTCCCCGGCCCCGGTGAGGTGCTGGTGGGGGTGGCGGCGAGCGGGGTCAACCCGCTGGACACCAAGATCCGGGCGGGGAAGGCCACGCACGCCCGGAGCCGACCGCCGGCCGTACTCGGTATGGATCTCGCCGGCGTCGTGGTGAAGGTCGGCCCGCAGGTCAGCGGCTTCCGCCCAGGCGACCGGGTGTACGGGCTCACCGGCGGCGTCGGCGACCTGCAGGGGCTCGCTCGCCGAGTAGGCGGCCGTGGACGCCCGACTGCTCGCCCACGTACCCGGGTCACTGACCCTGCGTGAGGCGGCGGCGCTGCCGCTGGCCGTCATCACCAGTTGGGAGGCGCTGGTGGACCGGGCGCGGGTCGACGTCGGCCAGCGGGTGCTGGTGCACGGCGGCGCCGGCGGTGTCGGGCAGGCCGGCGTCCAGCTCGCCCGGGCCCGGGGCGCCGAGGTCTTCGCCACCGGGTCGGCCCGGAGCCTGGAGACGATCAGGCGGCTCGGGGCGACACCGATCGACTACACCAGCACCCCGGTTGAGCGGTACGTCGACGAGCACACCGACGGCGAGGGCTTCGACGTCGTCTTCGACACCGTCGGCGGCGCCACCCTCGACCTCTCCTTCGCCGCGGTCCGGACCTACACCGGTCACGTGGTCAGCGCGCTGGGCTGGGGAACCCACAGCCTCGCCCCGCTGTCGTTCCGGGGCGCCAGCTATTCCGGGGTGTTCACCCTGTTGCCGATGCTGACCGGTGTCGGTCGGGAGCACCACGGCGAGATCCTGCGCGAGGTGGGCGCACTGGCCGACAACGGTCAGCTGCGCCCCCTGCTCGATCCCGGACGGTTCACCCTCGACACCGTCGCGGACGCACACACGATGGTGGAGCAGGGTGCGGCGACCGGCAAGGTCGTCGTCGACGTCGGGGAGCCTGTCGACCCGACATCGGCGGAAGGCGGCCGAGGTGCTGCTCGACGGCCTGATGATCAGCCTGGAGCAGGCCACCGACCAGCGGTGATGTGACCAAGATCTGAAATGGGGCACACCTTGGCCAGTGGCCGACGGCCGGCGGTAGCTTGCCGGGAGCGGCCCGGAAGTCGCCGGCCGGCAGCACAGTCACCCAGGGGGATCCGAAACATGACAGCCGTCGCACCGTCGGTGGAGTACGGGCAGCTCGAGATCGTCCCCGTCTACTTCGACGACCTCGACGCGATGGGCATCGTGCACCACGCCCGGTACGCCCTGCTGTTCGACCGGGCGCTGAGCGGATACTGGGGCAGGCAGGGCTACGAGATCGGCGCCGCCCAGAGCGAGGACAGCTTCCAGGCCGTACGCGAGCTGACCCTGAGCTACCTGGCGCCGATCCGGCGGACCGGCGAGATCGCCGTACACCTGTGGCTCAACCACCTCGGCCGGACCAGCCTCGAGTACGGCTTCCGGATCCGCTCGCTGGACGGTGCCACCACGTACGCCGAGGGCCGCCGCGCGATGGTCCGCCTCGACCCGGCCTCGATGCGGCCGACGCCGTTCACCGAGTCCGGTCGGGAGGCCCTCGGCCGACTGCTCCGACCCGCCGCAGAGCAGGACTGACAGCGTCGGCGGGCAGTGCCGCCAGCTCCCTGCGGCCGCCTCCGCCTGGCCACCTTTAGTTGTTTACATCAACAAAGATCTGTGCTTCCATCTTGGAAAGCGCTTGCCAGGCCAGCGCGACAACGGGCTCACCGAACTGGTGAGCGTCCGGGGCATTGACCTACGGCCCACGGCACCGACCGGGCACCGGTGCCGGCCCGCACCTCTGCACGGGCCGTCCGATGTCAATCCAAGGAGAGCAGATGCTCCACAGGCAGCGTCGCCTCACGCTGGCGATCTCCACCGGCGCGGCGGCGGTCCTCGCCGCCGCCGGGCTGGTCGCCACCGCCGGCACGGCCCAGGCCGCCGTCGGCTGTCGGGTCAGCTACTCGGTCGGCTCGCAGTGGCCGGGCGGATTCAGCGCCAACGTCAACCTCACCAACGTCGGTGACCCGCTCACCTCCTGGACGGTCACCTGGTCGTACACCGCCGGCCAGACGGTCAGCCAGGCCTGGGGCGCCGAGGTCAGCCAGAGCGGCAGCTCGGTACGGGCCGCGAACGTGAGCTGGAACGGCAACCTCGCCACCAACGCCTCGGTCTCGTTCGGACTCAACGGCACCTGGAACAACAGCAGCAACCCGGCGCCGGGCAGCTTCGCGGTCAACGGTGTCACCTGCACCGGCGGGGTGGCCCCGACCACCCCCGGCACCAACCCGACCACCGCACCGCCGACCACCCGACCCCCGACCACTCCCCCGCCGACGACCCGACCGCCGACGACGCCCCCGCCGACCGGCACCTGGCCGACCCCGACCGGGCAGAGCGCGGTCAACGGCACGATCGAGGTCAGCGGCACCTTCGACGGCGGTCTGCGTCGCTACTGCTGCATCGGCGACGGCAGCCAGGAGGAGAGCCAGGACCCGATGTTCCGGCTGGCCAACGGCGCGACGCTGCAGAACGTCATCATCGGCGCGCCGGCCGGCGACGGCGTGCACTGCGCCGGCTCGTGCACCCTGCGCAACGTCTGGTGGGAGGACGTCGGCGAGGACGCCGCGACGTTCCGGGGCAGCGGCTCGCCGACCTTCCTGGTCGACGGCGGCGGTGCCCGCAGCGCCAGCGACAAGGTGTTCCAGCACAACGGCCCCGGAACGCTGACCGTGCAGAACTTCCAGGCCACCAACTTCGGCACCTTCTACCGCTCCTGCGGTAACTGTTCGAGCCAGTACCAGCGCAACGTGGTGATCCGCAACGTCACGCTGACCCGGCCGGGCAACACGGTCGCCGGGATCAACACCAACTACGGTGACACCGCCCGGTTCAGCGGCGTCACCATCGTCAACGACAGCGGCCGGAGCATGGTCATCTGTCGCAAGTACATCGGCAACGACGAGGGTGACGAACCGACCCAGACCGGTACCGGAGCCGACGGCACCAACTGCATCTACTCCAGTTCGGACCTGATCTACCGATAGCCGCGCGGGGCCGGAGGTGGGCGCGTAGCGCCGGCACCGAACGGACACACCGGTGGTCGCCGTCGAGTCCGACGGCGGCCACCGGCTTTCCGACCCTCACCCCGCAGTGCGGTCGACACCGCCCGCCGCAGCGGTCAACCAACGGGTACGCGTCGAAGCTGCTCACCGTCCACCGTGAAGCGGTCCATGCCCTCGTCGGTGGCGACCCCGTCGACATCGGTCGAGACCACCAGCAGCGGTGGCTCGTCGGCCTCCCGAGTCGGAAGCACCTCCACCACCCGGCAGCGCAGCTGCGCCGGCACCGGCAACTGCGAACCGGCTGTCACGTGTACGTCGAAGATCGGCGTCTTGTCGACCAGCGACCAGACCCGGCCACCAGCGTCGGTCAGCTGCACCCGCACCCACCCTGGGACGTTCTCGTCGACCAGTTCGACCACCTCGCAGCCGAGCAGCACCCGGTCGCCGGGCTCCAGTCGGTAACCGAGCCGCTGGTCGACCCCAATCACCGCGATCACCGCCGTCAGCTCGGCGTCGAGGAAGAGCTGATAGTGGTACGGCGGATCGGCCACGTCCACCGCGCCGAGTCGCACCGGCCGGTCACCGTACGCGCGCAGTGCCTCGACCGCGGCGAAAAAGCCGAGCGTCGGAATTCCGGTCGCCGTTGTGTGCTCGGCCCGGATGGCGTAGACCGGAACGTGGTGCGACGCCGGGGCGGGCGGGCGGGCGTGGTCGACCCGAATCGCCGCACCGGCCAGCACCGCCCGACGGCACGTCGCGAACGCCTCGTCCTCGCGGTCCAACAGCCGCGCGAGGTCGTCACGCCGCACAGGGCCGTCACGTTCCATCCGTCGGAAGCTAACAGCCGGTGGCAACTCCGGAGACGGACAGCTAACCGGCGGGCAGCATCTGGCCCCGGTCCGCGACGGCGGCGGTGCCGGCCCCGGCCGGTACGTGGATCCGCACCACCGAGCCCACCTCGACGCCCAGCGACCGGAACTCGGTACGGGTGAGGGTGGCCGCGACCACCTGGTCCTCGGTGGTGACCTCGACCCGGATCTCGAATCCGACCCGGGTGACCCTGGTTATCCGACCGGTCACCGCCGCCGGCTCCGTCCCCGCACCGGCCAGGATCCGCAGGTCGTGCGGACGGACCAGCCGGTCGCCGAGCTGGGTGACCGGGCCGAGGAACCGCATCACGAAGTCGTTCGCCGGCTTGTCGTACAGGTCGTCAGGCGAGCCGATCTGCTCGACCCGGCCCTCGTTGATCACCACGATCTCGTCGGCGACCTCAAGCGCCTCCTCCTGGTCGTGGGTGACGAAGACCGTGGTCACGTGCACCTCGTCGTGCAGGCGGCGCAGCCAGTCCCGCAGCTCCTTGCGGACCTTGGCGTCGAGCGCGCCGAACGGCTCGTCGAGCAGCAGCACGGTCGGCTGGACGGCCAACGCGCGGGCCAGCGCCATCCGCTGCCGCTGGCCGCCGGAGAGTTGCGACGGCAGCCGGTCGGCGAACTGTTCGAGATGGACGAGCGTGAGCAGTTCGTCGACCCGACTGCGAATCTCCGCCTTCGGACGGTGCCGGATCTCCAGGCCGAAGGCGACGTTGCGGCGTACCGACAGGTGCTTGAACGCCGCGTAGTGCTGGAAGACGAAGCCGACGTTGCGCTTCTGCGGCGGCAGGTTCGTGGCGTCCAGGCCCTCGATCTCGACCCGGCCGCTGTCGGCGCGCTCCAGCCCGGCGATGATCCGCAGCAGCGTGGACTTGCCGCCGCCGGACGGCCCGAGCAGCGCGGTGAGCTGGCCGGACGGGATGCTCACGGAAACGTCGTCGAGGGCGACGAATCCTCTGAAACGTTTGGTGACGTTCGTGACTTCGATGCTCAACGTTGTTCCTTGGGCCGGATGACGGATACGACGATGATGGCGGCCACCGCGACGAGGGTGAGCAGCAGCGCGGTGGCGTACGCACCGCCCTTGTCGAAGTTCAGGTATTTCTCCTCGACCACCAGGGTGGCGGTGCGGGTCTGGCCGAGCACGTTGCCGGAGACGACCTTGACCGCACCGAACTCGCCCAGCGACCGGGCGAGGCTGAGCACGACGCCGTACACCACGCCCCACTTGATGGTGGGCAGGGTGATCCGGCGGAATGTCTGGAAGGCGTTGGCGCCGAGGCTGCGTGCCGCCTGCTCCTGCTCGTCGCCGACCTCCTCCAGGACCGGCACCACCTCCCGGATCACCAGTGGCAGGGCGACGAAGACGGTGGCCAGCACGATGCCGGGGGTGGCGAAGATGACCTGGAGACCGGCGCCCTCCAGGGTGGGCCCGAACCAGCCGCTGCGACCGCCGTAGACCAGCACCAGGGCCAGGCCGACCACGATCGGCGAGACCGACAGAGGTACGTCGAGCAGGGCGTTCAGCAGGCGTCGGCCGGGAAAGTCGTAGCGGACCAGCAGCAGCGAGATGCCGACCCCGAACACCGTGTTGATCACGACGGCGGTGATCGCCACGGTCACGGTGAGCCGGAGCGCGTGCACGACGTCCGGGTCGGCGAGGATGCCCCGCAGGTCCGTCAGGCCGTTGGTGAAGGCGTTCCGGCCGACCAGCACCACCGGCCAGGCGACCAGCAGGACGAGGTAGGTCACGACGACCAGGCGCAGCAGGTACCGGCCCGGTCCGGCCCGGTGCCTGGTCGGAGGCGTGACCCCGGTCGTGGTCCCCGTCGTGGTCGTGGTCGCGGAGTCAGCCACGGCGGACCACCCGTCGCTGGATGACGTCGACGGCGACGATGACCGCGAACGAGATAACCAGCAGCACCGCGGCGACCGCCGCCGCACCCTCCAGGTTGTCGTTCTCGATGCTGCTGAGGATCCGCACCGAGGTGACCTCGGTACGCATCGGCAGGTTGCCGGAGAGCAGGACCAGTGAGCCGTACTCGCTGATGCCCCGGGCGAACGACAGGGCCGCGCCGGCGGCGATCGCCGGGGTCAGACTCGGCAGGATGATCCGGCGGAACACGGTGACCCGGCTCGCGCCCAGCGAGGCCGCGGCCTCCTCCGCCTCGCGGTCGAGTTCGGCCAGCACCGGCTGGACCGTACGGACGACAAACGGGAGGGTGACGAAGAGGAAGGCGAGGAAGACCGCGACCCGGGTGTTCGCGATGTTCACACCGAGCGGGCTGTCCGGCCCGTACAGCGACAGCAGCACCAGACCGGCGACGATCGTCGGCAGGGCGAACGGGACGTCGATCAGCACCTCCAGGATCCGCCGGCCGAAGAACCGGTCGTCCCGGACGAGGACCCAGGCGATCGCCGTACCCATCACGATGTTGACCAGGGTCACCAGGAACGCGGTGCCGACGGTGAGCCGGATCGCCGCCGCGGTCTGCTGGTTGGTGACGGCCGACCAGAACTCGGTCCATCCGCCGTCGGACGCGGTGACCACCACGGCGGCGAGCGGGATGAGAACCAGCAGGCTGAACCAGAGCATCGCGATGCCGAGCCCCAGACCCGCGGCCCGAGTGAGCCGTCGGCCACCCCGGGCCGACCGGCGCCGAAACGCTGGTCGACCCGGGGCGAGGGTCGCCGAGGTCATCGTGCCTTCCCGGAGGCGGCGATGATTTTCACGATGATGCCGTCCTTCTCGTCGAAGAACTTCTTCGACAGCGCCGACCAGCTCTCGAAGTCCTTGTCGACGGTGAGCAGCTTCTGCGGGGCCGGAAACGGGTTGGCGGGGTCGAGCGCGCCCTCGACGCCGCTGGTGTCGATGCCGCTGATGATCGGCCGGAAGCCCTTGAGCGCGAACTGACGCTGCCCGGCCGGGCTCAGCACGAAGTTGAGGAACGCCTGCGCTTTGGGGTCGGCGTTCTTGAGGATCGCGCCCGGGTTCTCGATCAGGATGGTGGTCGACGGGACGACCCAGTCGAGCTTCTCCCCGCTCTGGGTGGCTAGGATGGTCTCGTTCTCGTACGCGAGCAGGACGTCCCCGGTGCCGCCGAGGAAGGTGGTGGTGGCGTCCCGGCCGCTGTTCGGCAGCGACACGACGTTCGCGAAGAGTTTGGTCAGGTACTCCTCCGCCTGGGCGTCGGTGCCGCCGTTGGCGGCGATGTGTCCCCAGGCGGCGAGGGCGTTCCAGCGGGCCGCGCCCGACGAGGCGGGGTTCGGGGTGACGATGGAGACGCCGGGCTTGACCAGGTCATCCCAGCCCTGGATGTTCTTCGGGTTGCCGTCGCGGACCGCCAGCACCACGATCGACGACGACACGATCCCCTTGTTGGGGCCGGTGTTCCAGCCCTGGTCGACCAGGCCGGCGTCGACCAGGCGGGTCACGTCGCTGCTGACCGAGAAGTGCACGTAGTCCGCCTTGAGACCGGCCACCACCGCGCGGCTCTGGTCGCCGGAGGCGCCGTAGGAGGTCTGGAACCGTACGCCCCTGCCCTCGTCGGTCTTGTTCCACTCGGCGATGATCGCCTTGTTCGCCGCCTCCGGCACCGCGTAGCCGACGATCGACAGGGTCGTCGTGCTGCCCGCTGCCCCGCCGCCTCCGCAGGCCGACAGGGCCATGGCGGCGACGAGCGCGAGTCCGAGCGCCGCTCTGGTCCGGTTCATCTGTCTCCCCATTTTCCTATTAACTCGATCGGCTTTGTGGGATTACGCTAGGAGGCGCCACCGGTCGCGTCAATGGCCGTTCGGACTGCGGTCAGTCAGCCTGCGACCGGGCCGGAGTGGCGAGCAGGTCGGACAGCGTGGTCCGGTCGACTATCTCGGTGATGGCCCGGTCCAGCGACAACCAGACCTCGCGCAGCCCCTGGGCCGGGCCGTCATAGCTGGCCAGCACCGTCGGCCGGCCCCGCACCGTGGTGACCAGCACGCCGTCCGTGGCGCGCAGGATGTCGCCAACACTGATCTCGTCCGCCGACCGGGCCAGGCCGTGCCCGCCCTCGACGCCCCGGAAACTGAGCACCAGCCCGTTGCGACGCAGGTCCATCAGGATCTCGGTCAGGAAACTCGCCGGGATCCGGTCCACCGTGGCGATCTCCGCGGCCTTGACCAGCCTCGGATGAGCGTCCGCGATGACCAGCATCGCCCGGACCGCATAGTCGGTACGCGCGGAGATGTGCACCGCGTTGTGCCTCCGTTCGGCAGGTAAGGAAGGGCGCCCTGTTATCGCTTTCTGCGGTAGAGGGGTCCCCTGTTAACACCTCACGGCGGCGACACCGAGCGGCGCGGCCTGACGGCCCAGCCGGGTCCGGGGCAGCACGTGCCGGCCGACCCGGAGCGCCTCCTCCCGGTGCGGCCAGCCGGACAGGACGAACTCGTCGACGCCGAGCGTGGCGTACTCGTCGAGCCGTTCCGCGACCTCGGCGTAGCTGCCGACCAGCGCGGTCCCGGCCCCCTCGCGGACCAGGCCGACACCGGCCCACAGGTTGGGCGCGATGGTCAGCCCGTCGGCCGTGCCACGATTGAGCGCGGTCATCCGGGCCTGCCCGACCGAGTCCATCCGGGCGAACCGGGCCTGGGCGGCGGCGATCCGCTCGGCGCTCATCCCGGCCAGCAGCCGCTCCGTCTCGGCCCACGCCTCGGCGGCGCTCTCCCGGGCGATGACATGCACCCGCAGACCGGTCCGGAGCGGTCGTCCCGCCGCCACGGACCGGATCCGGGCGACCCGCTCCGCGATCGCGGCCGGAGGCTCCCCCCACATCAGATAGACGTCCGCCTGGCGGCCGGCGACCGCCTCAGCCGCCGGTGACGCCCCGCCGAAGTAGATCGGCGGCGGTACGCCGACCGGAACGGTCCGACCACCCCCGTCGACCCGGTAGTGCCGGCCGGCGTAGTCGTACCGCTCCCCGGCCCACTCCAGGCGCAGTACGTCCAGAAACTCGGCGGTACGCGCGTAGCGCTCGTCGTGGTCGAGGAAGTCGCCGTACGCCCGCTGCTCGGCCGGGTCACCACCGGTCACGATGTTGAGCGACAGCCGCTCGCCGGAGAACTGCTGGAACGTCGCGGCCTGCTGGGCGAGCAGCGTCGGCAGGGTGAAGCCGGCCCGGACGGCGACCAGCAGCCGGAGTCGTTCGGTGTGCTGGGCCACGGCGGTGCAGACGATCCACGGATCGGGGCAGCCCGAACCGACCGGGGTGAGGGCACCGGTGAACCCCGACTCCTCGGCGGCCCGGGCCACCTCGCTCAGGTAGCCGACGGTGGCGGTACGCGAATGCCGGGCGGCACCGGCGGTGACCGTCGCCGAACCGACCTGGTCGCTGTCGCCGGAGGTGGGGAGGAACCAGAGGAAACTCATGGATGGCTGACCCTTTCCTGTCGTGACTGGAACACGCCGATGTCGACTGCCAACAGCCCAACCGGCGCCCGACAGGTGGTGGACCGGCGGCCCCGGCTCCGGCCGTCGATCCACCACCCTCCCCGCCAGCCCCCTCAGCCGGCGAAGTTCCGGAACAGCAGTGACGCCAGGGCCAACGCGAGCAGCAGGTTGAAGACGGTCGCGCTGGCGAACACCGCGATCGGCCGCCAGCCGGCCTCGCGCAGCGTGGCGACCCGGAACTCCAGCCCGATGCTGACGAAGGCCAGGATCAGGAACCAGACCCGCAGGTCGTTGACGACCCCGATGACCTCCTTGCCGTCCGAGCCCGCGCCGTTGAGGTACCAGGTGGCGATCACGGACGCGGCCACGAAGCCGAGTACGAACTTCGGGAACCGCTGCCACAGGTCACCCAGGCCCGGCCGGGCGGCGCCGGCACGCCGTTCGACCTTCAGAGCGAAGTACGCGGTCAGTGCCACCGCCACCACACCCAGCAGCGCGTTCTGGGTCACCTTGACGATGCTGGCGATCTGCAGCGACTCCTCGCCGGCCAGCGCACCCGCTGCGGTCACCGCCGCCGTGGTGTCGATGTTGCCGCCGATCCACGCCCCGGCGACCGCCGGTTCGAGTCCGAGCACGTCGGCCAGCCAGGGCAGGATGAAGATCGACGGCAGCGCGAAGAGGATGACCAGGCTGGCCGCGTACGCCAGTTGCTCCCGGCGGGCGCGGACCGCGCCGGCCGCCGCGATGGCCGCGCTGACGCCGCAGATCGCGACGGCGGCGGCGAGCAGCGCCCGGAGTTTGTCGTCCAGGCCGAACCTGCCGGCCAGCCACCAGGTGAAGAGGAAGACCCCGCTGATCAGCAGGATCGCCTGGACGATGGCCGGGCCGGCGGCGCTGGCGATCACCGACAGGTTGATCGACGCGCCGAGCAGCACCAGACCGGTCTTGATGAAGAACTCGGTCCGGAACGCGGCGGCGATCCGGTCGCGGATCCCGAGCAGGGTGACGAGGACGTTGCCGAGCAGGCCGAGCAGGATCGCGTAGACCGGGTACTCGATGGCCCCGGCGATGTCCGCCAGGTCGGTGTCGGCGAAGAAGGTCGGTACGTTCTGTTCGAGGTAGCGGGTCAGCGCGGCCAGGCCGAGGACGATCAGCAGGCCGAGCGCGGTCCAGGCCCAGAAGGCACCGGACCGGACCGAGGGGCCGGCCGGCGGGTTGTTGTCGGTGACCGGGGCGGATGCGTTGTCCACGCTGGACTGAGTTGCCGCTGGCCCGTCGACGGTTGCCGCCGGCTCGTCGACGGTGGACGGCGGCGCCGCGGCCGGGGATCCGGCCGGTACCCGGGTGGCGTCGGCGGTCATCAGGGCACCAGTCCGGTGGGGATCGCGCCGACCAGGACCAGGAGGAGCAGGACCAGACCGAGAATGGTCGCGGCCCAGTCCTCGTTGATGGCGAACCTGCTCTCGGCGGCCGTCGGCGGCGCGGCCGACGGATCGGTTCCTTCAGGCATCGTCTGCTTCCTTCGGGGGTGTGAAGCGGTGCACGGGGAGTGAGCTCGGATGAGCCAGGTCTGCCTCGGCGGAGCGAGGGCGCGGAGGACGGCGTACGGCCGCGCGGGTGGACCCGTCGTTCGGGTACGCCGACCGGGTGCGGGTTCGCGGGGTCAGCGAAGGGGTGCGCCGGGACGGTGACAGAGGTCGGCGGCGACCCGCATCAGGTCGACGACCCGGCGGGACGTGAGACGAACCTCGGTGAACACGGTTCCATATTCCTACTGAGCCGATAGGAATACAAGACCTTTCCTTGCGACGCCCACAGACACGTCAAATGATCATGCGGCCCGGCTGGCGTCAGGTGGCCCGGTCGGGGTCGGTAGCATCCGCAAGGTTTGTCGACTGGGAGGAAACAGTGCGGGTACGTACGCTGCGGTCAACGGCTCCGGGCCTCATCCTGGTGGCCGCGATGGCCCTTTCGGTCACCGGCTGCGGCGGCGGCTCGGAACCGGTCGAGGCGGCGCCGCCTCCGACGACATCCGCGCCGGCACCGCTCAGCCCGGCGGAGAAGCTGGCGGACGCGGCCGTGAAGACGAACGAGGGCCCCTTCACTGTTGTGGTGCGCGGCCCCGGGCTGACCACCGAGCTCAAGCTGGACCCGGCCGGCCGCAAGGCCACGATGAAGATTGATCTGAGGGATTCGGCGGGTGACCACCGGGCCGAAGTGATCCAGATCGGCACCGACCTGTACGTCCGAACGCCCGACGTGCGCGGCGCGTCGAAGGGCTGGATGCACACCGAGGTCGCGGACCTTCCGGCGGGCAGCTCGTTCAACCTGCTGCCCGAAAGCGACCACACCGGCGCCGCCGACCTCGTCAACTGCGTGGTCAAAGCAGAACGGAAGGGTGGCACCGACTTCGCTGGCACGCTCGACCTCACCCGTTCGCACCGCTTCAGCAAGCGGGTGCTCGCCCTGCTCGGCGCGAAGGCCACAGCCGTTCCGTTCACCGCTGTCACCAGCCCGGACGGCAACCTGTGGGAGTTCAACATCGAAACGGCGAGTCCGCTGCCGGACTTCGGTGCGATCCGGTACGCCTACAGCCGGTCGGACGGGGTGGACGTGAAGGCTCCGGCCGCCCGTAAGGTCGACGAGCTGCCACAATCCGTGTTTGACCGATTCGAGGTGTGACGAGGCAGCACACCCCGTCGGCAGAGCCGCCAGACGACCGGTCCGGCCGACGTCGACGTACCCATCGGCATGCCGCAACCGAACGGTGGCGAGGCCGCCCTCATTGCGATCCTCGTCGTGCGGACTGCGGGCGGAACCTGGCATCATCCCCGCCTACGCGGGGAGCAGATACCAACCGGTCACAACGAGGTGACCGACCACGGATCACCCCCGCGCACGCGGGCGTGATCCCGACCGGATACCAGGCTTCCGGTCGGTCGATCACCCCTTCGCCAATCACAACCAGACCGGGCGCTAAACCGGATCTCTCCGGAGGCGACCGCGTAGCGGTCTGGCCTTGACCCGGCCGAGGTTCCCGGGCAGTCCTTGGGTGCTCGGCCGAGGAAACCCCTTGGGGTCTCGGAGAGAGGTCGAGGTAGGGGGCAGGGCCCCGCCGAGGGTCGGCGGTGGGATGATCCGCTCGTGAAAAGCCTCACCGAGCTTGCCGTCGACCTCTGCGCTGATCCGGAACATCCCGAGCGCCCGGGGAACCATATGAACGAGGCCACCTGGGAATTCATCGAGGCGCTAACCTTTGCGGACGCTGACACGATCATGGTGATGATCCGCGAGACCATCCCTGACCTCACGGGCGACCTTCCGGTTTGGGCGAGGAACCTCGCTTTCCGCCTGGCGTGTTTGCAGCGGCCCGACGATGTTGAGCTTCTGCGTGCAGCCGCCGCGGATCTCGACTTCCACGGGCCCGACTGGGACGAGTACGCCGAGAAGCTACTGCGTCGTGCAAACCAACTGGATGGCTCCTCGCCGACCTGACGGGTCAACCGTTCGGACGCCGGGAGCCGGTAGGCGATCTGATCCACACGCGCCTTCCGGTGGGGCATGACGCGTGCACGATTTGGCGTCAGCGCTCGGCCACGAAGACTCCGACGCCTGGCACTCCAACGACCAGACCCTCCGCCTTGAGCGTGATCATCGCGTTGCGGACGACGATCGAGGACACCCGGTAGACCTGGCAGAGCTGCAAGGTCGAGGGCAGCTTGTCCCCAGGAGACAGTGCATCGGTTGCCGCCCAAACGCTGCTGCTGGTCGCGCTGCTCGCCGACGAGGGCCTCTTCCCCGCTGAACTGGACCGCTTCCTGACCGCCGCCGAGGCCGACACCGAACAGACAGCCGACACCGAACAAACCGGCGAGATTAGGCAGACCGGCGAGACCAGGCAGGCGGACGACGACACCGGACAGACGCGCGACACCGAGCAGTCGCACGACGCCGAGCAGACTGACAGCGGCGAGCAGCCGGACGGCTCCGACCAGATCCGACCGTGATCGGAGGATCCGTTGTGTCGGGTCGCCGCATTCCGACCCGGCTGGAATTCCGCCGGTATCGATCTACTAGGTTGTTCCGGTACGCGGACGTAGCGCAGTTGGTAGCGCATCACCTTGCCAAGGTGAGGGTCGCGGGTTCGAGTCCCGTCGTCCGCTCCAAGGATCCCGGTCCCGAGGTGGCTCGGGAGGCGCCGAACTGGACCGCTTCCTGACCGCTGCAAATCTCGAGGTCGACCTCGTCCGGACGGGCCCGAGTGCGGTTGGCCTGGATCGACACGCAGAGGTGCCCGCCGGCAGCCGCGACGGCCCTGGCGTGGGCGACCTGCGTATGGAACGCGTCCGCGATGATCACCGCTCCGGACGCGCCGCCCTGCCGGGCCGCGACCTGCTCCAGCAGCGGGGCGAACGCCGGAATCTCGGTGGTCGGTGTGGATGTCGGTGTCGGTGTCGGTGTCATGTTGTCTCAGTAACTCCATGCTCACTGACGGGCCGCACCCGTCCCATCGTCACCCCTGAATCACGTCGGCGACGCCCATGCGCCCAGGTCAAAAGCACTTTCTGGCGACTGCCCGAAGCCCCTGTCGTAGGCCTGGCCCGATAGCGCGAGGATGTCGCCCAGTAACGGACTGTGACGCAGTCCACTAGTAAGCGGACTCGCGTGTCCGCTACGGTTTAGCGGACACGCGAGTCCACTTACCGGAGATGACACATGACCCACGTACGCATCAGCGACGCACTCCTCGCTGTGGCCCTCGACCCGACCGAGGACCTCGACACGGCGCTCGACAGGTACTACGCCCCCGGCTACGTCCACCGGTCCGAAGGCCGGGAGCTGGACCGGGCGGCGTTCCGTCAGATGGTCGTCGCCATCCGCGGCCAGATCCGCGGGGGCACGGTCACCGTGCTCGACGAGGTGGTCGACGGCGACCGGTACGCGGAGCGGCACCGCTACCGGATCACGATGAACGACGGCACGACAGCCCAGAAGGAGGTCGTCGTGTTCGGCCGGTTCGCGCCGGACGGCCGCTTCGCCGAACTCGGTGAGACGGGCGTCGACATCGAGGAGAACCCCAGCTCGGGAGGCCCACGGCTGCCGGATCCGGACCCGGCGACCATCCCCCCGGAGGTCAGCACCTTCCTCAGCGCGCTGCCGCCCGACCCGCAGGTCAGGATGCTCACCCACTCGACCGGCACGGTGAAGCCGTTCATCCAGTTCGCCCGGACCCTGTTCACCGCGCTCGAACTGCCCGAACGAACGCGGGAACTGGTCGTCCTCACGACCGCCGAGTACACCGGCTGCACCTTCGTCACCGCCCAGCACGTGCCGATGGCCCGGGCAGCCGGCATCAGCGACGAGACCCTCCGGCTCATCAGAGAGCGCCGGCTCACCGATCCGAGCCTCACCGCGTACGACAGCCTGGTCATGCGTCTCACCGCCGAAATCGCGCAGCGGCCGACCGTGCGCGACGAGCTGTTCGCCGAGGCCCGTGAGCACCTCAGTGAGCGTGAGATCGTCGAGGTCATCCAGGTCGTCGGTTACTACTGGACCTTCGGTCGGGTCAGCACCGTGCTGCGGGTACCGGTAACCCGGGTCTACGGCGAAGAGACGGTGACCAAGCTCGACGCCGAGACGGCCTGAACGGCAGTGGACGTGTGGGACGCTGACACGGTGACAGAGCCGGGATCCGCCAGTGCTGCGCACCCGCACCGGCGCTCCGACGCGCGCCGTAACCAGCAGCTGGTCGTCGCCGCGGCCCAGGAGTTGTTCGCCGAGCACGGCCTCGGGGTGACGGTGCCCCAGGTCGCCGCTCGGGCGGGCGTCGGACGTGCCACCGTCTACCGCAGCTATCCGACCAAGGAAGACCTCGTGGCGGCTGTTGCCGGTGAGCATTTCAACCGGCTGGAAGTTCGGGCACGACAGGCGCTGGCCGCACCGGACGCGTACCGCGGCCTGCGCGAATACGTCCAGGCCCTCTTCGACGAACTGGCCCGCAACCGTGGCCTGGCCACCGCCTTCGCCGAGGCGCGCCTACCGTCGGCGGGAAAGCTGCTCGACCTCATCGGACTGCTGCTGCAGAACGCCGCCAGCACCGGTCAGGTACGGCCTGACGTAGGCGTACGCGACGTGCGGATCATCCTCTGCGGCGCGGCCCGTCAGCTGATCGCGCTCCAGGAGAACGACCCGAGTGTCTGGCACCGGTACGCGACGCTGGTGCTCAACGCGTTCCGTGCCTGACCGGCTTGCCGGGCAGCAGGAGCAACGGGCATCGGCGATGCGCTCCCACTTCGGTTTCGCGGGCGTGTGGCGGGAGAAGACGGCCAGCGCCGTACGGACGGACGACTCCGACCAAACCCCGCCATGATCGAAATATTCGTCATCGGAGCGGTTCCACAGTGCAGCGCTTTCCCCTAGGGTGACGATCAAGACGATCTTGATGTTCGCCGTACCCCCGGCTGGACGCGCCGGACGACCCGGCGCTGACCTCGGCCTTTCCCGGCAGGTCCGGCGGCCGCAGGCGTCGCCGCTCGGGCCGAGGGGCCGACGGACATGGCGGGGCGCCCACAGGGCGCGGTCCCACCGGATCGCCTGACCCGCACGATCCTTGCCCCTCAAGGAAGGTGGACCATCCGATGGACCACACCCAGGAAACCGGGCTGAGCCGACGCCGCATCCTCGGCGGCGCGGCCGGACTCGCCGCCGGAGCCGCCGTCGTCACGGCAGGACTGCCGTCCGGCGTCGCGTCCGCCGCACCCGCTCGGCATGGCGGAAAGAACACGCCCGAACTCGCCCGCTGGCGCAAGCAGGCCGCGCGGGTGACGATCACCCGCGACGACTGGGGCATTCCGCACGTCGTCGGGAAGACCGACGCCGACGCGGTGTTCGGGATGATGTACGCCCAGGCCGAGGACGACTTCAACCGGATCGAGCGTAACTACCTGGTCAGCCTCGGCCGGCTCGCCGAGGCAGAGGGCGAGACCGCGATCTGGCAGGATCTCCGCCAGCGGCTCTTCATCGACCCCGGGCTGCTGAAACGGGAGTACGCGAAGTGCCCGACCTGGCTGCGCACGCTGATGCAGGCGTGGGCGGACGGCCTCAACTACTACCTCGCGACCCATCCTGAGGTACGCCCCCGGGTACTCACCCGGTTCGAGCCGTGGATGCCGCTGAGCTTCTCCGAGGGCAGCATCGGCGGCGACATCGAACGGGTGGTGCTCACCCAGCTCGAAGCGTTCTACACCAACCGCAGCATCGAGATGACCGACGAGGAGCGTGGGCTGGTCTTCCGGGAGCCGTCCGGTTCGAACGGCATCGCGATCGCGCCGAGCCACACCCGGGACGGCCACGCGCTGCTGCTGATCAACCCGCACACCAGCTTCTTCTTCCGCTCCGAGCAGCACGTGACGAGCGACGAGGGGCTGGACGTCTACGGCGCGGCGACCTGGGGACAGTTCTTCATCTACCAGGGCTTCAACTCCGACGCCGGCTGGATGCACACCTCCAGCGGCGTCGACAACGTCGACGAGTTCGCCGAGACGATCGTGACGAAGGCGGACGGCAGCCACTTCTACCGCTACGGCGACAAGCTCCGGCCGGTGACGACGAAGACGATCACGTTGTCGTACCGCACCGCGGACGGTGGGCAGGCGAAGCGGAGTTTCACCACTCTCGCCACCCACCACGGGCCGATCGTGCGCGAGGCGGACGGGAAGTGGATCGCGTTCGCGCTGATGAACAAGCCCGTCGAGGCGCTCCAGCAGAGCTACCTGCGGACCAAGGCGCGCGACTACGCGGGCTTCCGTCGGGTGTCGGACTTCAAGGCGAACAGCTCCAACAACACGCTGTTCGCGGACTCGAAGGGCGGCATCGCGTTCCTGATGCCGCAGTTCATGCCGATCCGGGACGACCGCTTCGACTACCGCCGGCCGGTCGACGGCAGCGACCCGGCGACCGACTGGCGCGGGCTGCACAGCCTCGCCAGCCTGCCGCAGGCGGTGAACCCGAGAAACGGCTGGACGTTCAACACCAACAACTGGCCGTGGACCGCGGCCGGCCCGGACAGCCCCGACGCCGCCGACTATCCGCGCTACTTCGACCAGGCCGGGGAGAACCCGCGCGGGCCGCAGGCGATCCGGGTGCTGACCGCCCGCCGCCGGTTCACCCCGCAGACGCTGATCGAGGCCGCCTTCGACCGCTACCTCACCGCCTTCGCCCGGCTCGTACCGCAGCTGCTCGCGGCCTGGGACACCCTGCCCGAAAGCGACCAGCGGAAGGCGGCGCTCGCCGACCCGATCGCCCTGCTGCGCGGCTGGGACTACCGCTGGGCCGCCGACTCGACCGCGACCTCGCTCGCCGTGTTCTGGGGCGAGGCACTCTGGGCACCGCTGTCCCAGGCGGCCCGGGACGCCGGCATGTCGATGTGGGACTACCTCGCCGAGCGGGCCACCGACGCGCAACGGCTCACCGCGCTCGGCGAGGCGACAGCCCGACTCACCCAGGATTTCGGCAGCTGGCAGGTGCCGTGGGGCGAGATCAACCGCTTCCAGCGCAACGACGGCGCGATCACCCAGACCTTCGACGACAACAAGCCGAGCAGCCCGGTGCCGTTCACCTCGGCGCAGTGGGGCTCGCTCGCCTCGTTCGGGGCGCGGCGCTACCCGGGTACGAAGCGCTACTACGGCACCAGCGGCAACAGCTTCGTGGCGGTCGTGGAGTTCGGGCCGAGGGTGCGAGCATGGGCGGTGACGGCGGGCGGCGCCAGTGGGCACCCCGACTCGCCACACTTCGACGACCAGGTCGAACGGTACGCGAGCGGCAACCTCCGGCCGGTCTACTTCTATCCCGAGGACCTTCGGGGCCACGTCGAGCGGAGGTACCGGCCGGGCCTCTGATCCGACGGGTACCGAAGATCTGACAAGGTGGGGCCGGGGCGGTGAAAGCGGTCCGGCCCCACCTGTCGCTTCCTGGGAGGTCTCGTTGATCAGCTGGGATGACTGGCGGCCGTTTCTTCGCCGGATCGTCGACGAGGGCGGCGACATCGGTGACCTCGCGAGGGCGATCAGGACCCATGCCGACGGCCGGTACATCCAGGCCGGCGCCGCGCTGCGGAAAGAGTTCGGCCTGCCGCTCTCGGAGGTGGCAGAAGTGCTCGCCTGGGCGGAGGCACCTCAGGACAGCGACGAGGGTCTGGAGCACGTGCGAGCCCGGGTCCGCACGCCGTTGCGGTAGGCCGTCGCCAGACTCGATCGCCCGGAAACTCTCCCCTGCCCCGAGCTGGACCGCCGGGCGGACCCGTGGTGGCGGACAGATCAGCCGGCGACGAAGTAGTACATCAGGAAGGCGACCGGCGAGGCGAGGAAGCAGATCAGGAAGCC
Source organism: Plantactinospora sonchi (assembly GCF_036422035.1). Lineage (NCBI taxonomy): Bacteria > Bacillati > Actinomycetota > Actinomycetes > Micromonosporales > Micromonosporaceae > Plantactinospora > Plantactinospora sonchi. The sequence continues at coordinate 319,609 of NZ_JAZGQK010000016.1, read as the reverse complement.
GAGTCGGGCGTACGCGGCCGGTCGCCCGGCGACGATCCGGGGCTTGCCCCAGAGGTTGAGCACCGTGTACCCGATGAAGAACGCCATTGCCGGCAGCCCGGCGCAGCTCCAGGCGAAGACTCCGAACGCGCTCGCGGCCTTGTCGAAGCTGCTGGTAGCGGTCCGGAACTCGACCACGGTCAGGATGATCCAGATGGTGATGGCGAGCACGGCGGCGCAGCTGCCGTAGACGGCGAACGCCCGGCGCAGCGGGGACAGCGTCGGCAGCAGCGGCGGCTGCTGGGCCATCGTCTCCACCTGGACGATGATCGCGTCGGCCCCGTCGGCGGCCTGTCGGGCCAGTTCCAGGTCGCGGTGCGGATCGGCCGACCAGCCCGCCGACACCGCCGTGGGCGCCGGATCGGCCGGCGCGCGCTGACCGGGGACATGACCGCCGTGGTCCGCGCCGCTCACCGACGGCAGGGCCCGCCGCGCCGGATTGGCGGCCAGTTCCGGGTACGGCGTACCGCCGGCCGCCGGCGCGACGTGTCCGGGCGGAGTGTGCGGGGCGGGTGGGGCGTACCCGCCACCCCGGGTCGGTTGCCGGGGCGCGGGCGGTGTCGGCTGCCCCGACACCGGAGCCGACGGAGACGGTGGCGGTGGGCCGGGCGGGCCGAACGGAGCGGGCGGGCCGACCGGTGCCGGCGGCGGCATCGACGCGCCGATCGCCTGGCCGATCGCCGCCAACCGGTGCTGTTGGGCGGCGAGCCGCTGGTCGAGCCGGTCGGCCACCGCTCCGGCGCTGCCCCGCTGCTCGGCGAGCCGGGCGTCGGCCTGCGCGCCCGCGCGGTGCAGGTCGTGCAGGTGCCGGGCCAGTGCGGCGTACTCGGCGAAGCTTGCCACCTCAGTCTCCCTCGTCGTCCGGCTCGTAACCCCGGCTGACGAACGGCACGATCAGCCGGGTCCGCTGGTCGTGCCGGTCGACCAGCAGCGCCCGGTTCGCCCTCGGGGTGTACGCCAGGTCGTGCTGGCCGAGGTACATCCCGAGTTCCCCGCCGGTGACGTTCAGCGCCACCAGGCAGGCGACGTCGTCCCGGTTGCTGGATCCGCCGATGTCGTCGGAGAGCCGCCGCAGCCCACGCCACCAGCCGAGCAGGTGCACACCGTGTGCCGGGCCCTGCCGGAGCACCGCCTGCAGGTCGTCGAGACCGGACCGGAAGTTCTCGTCCCGGACGGCGAGCGCGCCGCTGGCGCCGTCCATGCCGAACCCGACGACAAAGGTGCGGGCCGGTCCGTCGGTCGACTGGCCGGCGAGTTTGCGCAGCTCGTCGCGGAGTCCGGCGGCGTCGAGCCGGGTGACCGGGTGGCCGCTGCCGGTCAGTTCGTCGATCGTGGACTCGGCGAGTTCGTCGGCGACCGCGACCAGCGGGGCGACCAGGAACCGGGCGCTGCCCGGCGGATGTTGGCGGGCCAGGCTGACGGTGGCGGCGTGCAACACGCTCGCCCCGACCGGGGAGGTGCCGACGATCGCCAGGTGCCGGCCGGGGGTGGCGTCGAGCGGGAACAGCGCCGAGGTGAGGTCGACGTCGACGGTCCGGCCGACCAGGGCGAGCGGCCGTCGTCCGCCGGCCACCAGTCCCCGGTACGTCGGGTCGTCGTCGACGTGCGCCGACTCGTAGCCCTTGAAGACAGCGGGTGGGCGGGAGGCGGGCCGACGGGCCTGCCACAGCTCGTGCCGCAGCGCGGCGACCTCGGCGGCGCTGGCGTGTGCGTCCGGGAACTGGATGACGGTGTTCGCGCCGCCGATGCCGGCCGACAGGTTGATGATCGCCGAGCCGATCGGCAGTGCGCCGGCGGCCTCGTTGAGTTTGTCGAGCACCCCGTTGCCCCCGGGCAGCGCGACCCGGAGCGGGAACTGGCCGAAGATCGAGTCGGTCTTGCCGTAGAGGGCCTCGATGCCGGTCATGCTCTGACTGGCCAGCACCAGGTGGATGCCGTACGAGCGGCCCTTGCGGGCGAGTTCCTCCAGCAGGGCGACCGCCTCCCGGGCGACCGCGTCGTTGCCGGCGAACAGGACGTGGAACTCGTCGATGACGGCGACGATCCGGGGTACGGGTTTGCCGTCCCGGGGCAGGTCGGCCAGCTTCGTCACGCCGTGCCGCTTCAGCGCCGACGCCCGCCGGTTGAGTTCTCGGCGCAGTTCGCGGAGCACGGCGACGCCGTACTCGCGGTCGGACTCGATGCCGACGGCCCGGGCGTGCGGGATCCACGACGGGTCGTGGCCGGTCGGCACGAACTCGGAGAAGCTGACCCCCTCCTTGAAGTCGAGCAGATAGAGGGAGAGTTCGTCGGGCGAGTAGCGGGCGGCGAGTCCGTAGAGGACGTTCAGCAGGAAGACCGTCTTGCCGGAGCCGGTCCGGCCGCCGATCAGCCAGTGCGGGGTCTGGTCGTCGAAGGCGCAGATCACCGGGTCGCGGCCGGTACGGCCGACGATCGCCCGCAGCCCGTTGCCGGACGACTCGGCCCACGGCTGGGCGGGCAGCAGGTCCGGGAAGCCGAACTCCGACTCGCGGCGGTGCAGTTCGCCGAGCCGGTCGGCGAGGGCGGCGACGAGGTGCGGCGGCGGGTCGGCGTCGAGGCGTACCGGGGCGGACAGTCCGCTGCCGTCGGAGCTGTACGGGTGTCCGGGCGGGTCGCCGATCCAGGCGTACCCCTGGGGGTCGAGCCGGACGGCGGTGGTGGCGCCCAACGGTGGCGGGGTGAGCCCGGCGGCCCGGGGTGGATGACCGGCGACGAGTACGCAGATCGCGGCGGTCGGCCCGGCATGGGTGAGCGCGGCGAGCCGGTGCAGGTCGCGGCCCTCCGGTGCCGAGGCGGCGACCAGGAGCAGCAGTTCGGGGGTGCCGGTGCTGTGGTGCTGGGCCGCCCGGGCGTGCCGTTCGGCGGCGTCGAGCTGTTCGGCGATCTCGGCGTCGGTGGTGGCGGGTGGCTGCAGCACCCCGGCGTCGACGAGGGACCGCAGTGGCAGGAACGTGGCGCCGAGCGCGGCACTGTCCAGTGCGGAGACCCGGACCGAGCCGGGTGGTGCGGCGGCCAGCAACCGGACGACGAGGCTACGCAGCAGCGCGGCGACCGCCGGGTGCCGGGCGTCGGTGTCGATCGCCAGGTGGGTGCCGCCGGACAGCGGTACGACGGCCGGGAAGTCGCCGTCGACGGTGTCTGCCCAACCGAGCCGGACCGGCAGCGGGCCGGCGAAGAACCGGGCCGGTTCGGGTTCGGCGGTGACCGCCTCGCCGACCCGGCGGAGCCGGTCGACGGTGTCGGCGGCCTCTCCGGTGTCGGGCGGGGGTCGGAGTGCGGCGAGCGCCCGTCGGGCGGCGTCCAGGTGTGCCCGGGCCTGCCGGTGGGCGGCGACCGCCCGCCCGAATGTGGCTGACAGTCCCACCCTGCCCCCAACCCGCCTCGGCCTGCGTGGTCACCCCTGCCCCGGCCCTGTCCGGTCCGGTGCGCGGCGGGCGGGGCGGGTAGTCAACGGAACACTAACCGACCCAGCGCCACGGTGGGCAGTCCGGCGCAGCGCGTCGCCGTGCTCCGCCACGACAGCGGGAATGTGAGGTGCCCCCGCCTCTCCCGTACACTCCGCGATCGACGCGGGCCGGGACGCCAGGCTGGCGGCCGGACGGGTGGCGGAGGTGCCGTGGCGAGCAGCGGTGTGTCGACCGAGCATCGGGCCGGTCAGCGGATGGGTCGACGGTCCGCCGTGGGGACGGCGTGGGCGCGGCTCGGCGTCGCGGTCCGGGCGGCCTGGCCCGCGCTGGCCCTGTACGCCGGGCTGCGGGCGTTCGCCCTGCTGGTGCTCTGGATCTTCGCCACCGACGCGGGACGCCCGCTCGGTGAACTGCTCGGGGCGTACGACGCCATCCACTACGGCAGGATCGTCACCGACGGCTACGAGCACGCCATCGTCGCCCGGCCGGACGGCAAGCTCCCGCTGACCAACCTGGCGTTCTTCCCGCTCTTTCCGGGGCTGATCGCGCTCGTCGACCCGGTGCTGCCCGGTGGCGTACGGACCGCCGGCATCCTGCTCTCCTGGGCGGCCGGACTCGCCGCCGCCTGGGGCCTGTACGCGGTCGGTTCGCAGCTGCGCGACCGGCGTACCGGGATCGTGCTGGCCGGCCTCTGGGCCGTGATCCCGCACGCGCTCGTGCAGTCGATGGGCTACACCGAGACGCTGTTCACCGCGCTGGCGGCGTGGTCGCTGGTGTGCGTACTGCGCCGGCAGTGGGTGACGGCCGGGGTGCTCTGCCTGCTGGCCGGCCTCACCCGGCCGACCGGCGGGGCGGTGACGGTCGCCGTCGGGCTGGCCGCCCTGTTCGCCGTGATCCGCCGTCGGGACGGCTGGCGTCCCTGGGTGGCGGGGGTGCTGGCGCCGCTCGGGCTGGTCGGGTACATCGCCTGGGTCGGACACCGGATGGGGCAGGTCGACGGCTACTTCCGGGTCCAGTCCGAGGCGTGGGGAATGTCGTACGACGGCGGCGCCTGGACCCTCCGCGAGCTGCGGAAGGTGTTGACCGAGCCGCAGGGCCTCGCCATGTACGTCACCACCGGAGTGATGCTGCTCGGCGTGGCGCTGCTGGTGCTGCTGGTCGCCGAACGGGTGCCGTGGCCGCTGGTCGTGTACGCCGCGGTGGTGGTCGCGCTCGCGGTCGGGGGTGCCGGCTTCTACTACGCGAAGGCCCGGCTGATGGTGCCGGCGTTCCCGTTGCTGCTGCCCGTGGCGTACGCGCTGGTGGCCGCCCGTCGACGGGTGACGGTGCTGGTGGTGTTCGCGCTGCTGACCGCCTTCTCCGCCTGGTACGGCGCCTACCTCGCGCTGGACTGGACCCGTTCTCCGTAGCCGTCCGGCGGCGGTTGGGGCAGTGGGTGGGCGCCCTCCGGGCGTAGGCCGTCGAAGATGATGGCGAGGTAGCGCCGCCACAGGTCGGGCGGGGCGTCCGGCACATAGCTGACGACGTGGTTGGGCGCGCACATCAGCAGGATGACGTCGGCGCCGGTGACGTCGGCCCGGATGGCGCCGTGTTCGCGGGCCCGGTCGACGAGCCGGTGCACGGTGTGGAACATCCGGGTGCGCAGGCTGGTGACCTCTTCGCTCAGGTCGCCGGCCTCCTGCAGGAACGACAGGTCGCGCTGTTGTCGCTGGTGCGCGGCGGCGGTGAGGAACTCCAGCAGGGCGGCGCCGGGGTCCGCCGCGTCGAGCAGTCGCTCGCCGACACCGTTCAGCGCGGCGATCCGGTCGACGACGATGGCGGCGAGCAGATCGTCCTTGGTGGCGAAGTGCCGGAACACGGTGCCCTTGCCGATGCCGGCCCGGCGGGCGATGTCGGCGACCGAGGCGTCCAGCCCGCGTTCCGCGAACTCGTCCGCGGCGGCGGCCAGCAGCAGCTCGCGGTTGCGGGCGGCGTCGGCGCGGAGCGGGCGGGGCGAGGTCACGGACGTCACCCTAACAAGTTGACCGGGCGGTCCGCTTATCGCTACCGTGGCCCAGGAAACCTGACCGCACGGTCCGTTTAACCGGAGGATACCCATGAAGGCAGTTGTCGTGACCGGCTACGGACCACCCGAGGAGTACACGGTGGCCGAGGTGCCGGTCCCCCGGCCCGGACCGGGGCAGATCCAGGTCCGGATCGCCGCCGCCTCGATCAACCCGGCGGACGTCCGGCTGCCCAGCGGCGACTTCCGCGACGTCGTACCGCTGGAGTTCCCACACGTGCCCGGCAACGACTTCGCCGGCACGGTCAGCGAGGTCGGCGCCGGCGTGACGGCGTACCAGGTGGGCGACGAGATCTTCGGCCAGGCCGTACCCCGGGCGCTGCGCGCGATGGCCGGCGCGACCCGGCCGTCGCTGAGCACCGGCTCGCTGGCCGAGTACGCCGTCTTCGAGGCGGACACCCCGTTCCTGGCGCACCGCCCGGCCGGCCTCGACGTCGCCCAGGCCGCCGCCCTGCCCACCGTCGGCCTGACCGCCCGGGCGCTGATCACCACCGGCGAGGTCCAGGCCGGGGAAACGGTCCTGGTCGTCGGCGCGACCGGCGGCGTCGGCACCGCGCTGGTCCCGCTGCTGGCCGGTACGGGGGCGCGGGTGATCGCCACCTCGACCGACGCCGACGCCGACCTGCTGCGCACGCTCGGCGCCGAACGGACCATCGGGTACGCCGAATCCGGGTACCCCGCCGACGTCGACGTCGCGGTCAACCTGACGCTGCCGAGCGACCAGCTCGTCGGCGTGGCCCGCGCCGTACGCCCCGGCGGACGCCTCCTCACGATCACCTATCCCGTCCCGGAACAGGAGTGGATCGGCCGCGACGACGTCGACCTGCGCTTCGTGCTGGACATGGACGGCACTCTCGGCGGCATGCGCGAGGTCGGCGAGCTGGCCGTGCGCGGCGCGCTTCCGGCCACCATCGGCCGCCGGTACACCCTCGACGAGGGCGCTCAGGCATGCGTCGACTTCGTCCGCCGGCACACCACCGGCAAACTGCTCGTCTCGATCTGACCGGCAGCGGCGCCGGGACCACCGTCGAACGACGGGCTTACACCGACGGGAGCACCACGTGACAACCGACACCATCCGCGAGCTGCGGCAGGCGTTCGACGACGCCGAGTTGCGCGCCGACACCGAACGGTTGGAAGCCCTGCTCGCCGATGACTTCGTCTCCATCGGCGAGCAGGGCTTCTCACTCGACAAGCGGCAGTGGATCGAGCGGCACGCCGACTTCGGCTACCTCTCGCTCGAAACGACCGAGCTGGACGTACGCCGCTACGACCGCGCCGCGATCGTCCGCTGCGTCCAACGCAGCCGGGCCACCTGGCGTGGCGAGACGATGACGCTGACCGTCCGGCTGAGCCAGGTGTGGGTGGAACTGCCGGACGGCTGGCGGCTCGCCGGCATCCAGTTCAGTCCGTACGCCCCGGCCTGAACCGCTCCGCACCGAACCCACCGGCGGGCGTTGGGCGTCAGGCGTTAAGAAGGGGCCCTTTCACCTCAGAAAGCGATAACAAGGGGCCCTTCCTCACCCGCTCGTAGAGGGTGAGGTACGACTCGGCCATCACCGCCGGGGTGAACCGGCGGGCGGCTTCGGCGGCGCACCGGCGCGGGTCGATCTCACCGGCCCAGTTGACCAGGTCGGCGAGGGTCTCCTCGTCGGTGGTGAGCAGGCCGGTGTCGCCGTGGACGACAAGTTCCGGCAGGCAGCCCTCGGCGAGGCCGACGACCGGGGTACCCAGCGCCAGGGACTCGACCACGGCGGTGCCGCCCGGCTCCGCCCAACGCAGCGGAAACAGCGACACCCGGGCGCTGGCGACCAGGTCGTCGCGGTCCCGGCCGGCGACGGTCCCGATCCACCGGACCCGCTCGCCGTCGACGTACGGGGCGACCCGCTCCCGCCAGAACCGGACGTCCGGGTTCGCCGCCGCGACCGGGTCGTGCTCGGCGGCGGCCAACTCGGCCGGCTGCTGGTACGGGCCGACCGGCCCGGCCAGGACCAGGTCGAAACCGGCCCGGTGGGCGAGCCGGGCGGCGAGGTCCTGCCCCTTGCCGGGATTGATCCGGCCGAGGACCACCACGTGCCGGCCCTTGGCCGCGGCCCCACCCCGGTCGGCGAGCCGCCGTTCGGCGTCGACCGCCAGCGGGGTGGCGAGGTGCACGTGCCCGACCGAGTGGTCACGCAACGCCTTCGGGGCGCGGGCGAGCTGGGACGCGGAGACGCCGTTGACCCGTACCCGGTCGCCGCCGTCGAAGCCGCCGTACAGCTCGGGGTGTTTGGCGAGGTCCCAGTGCAGGGTGTGCAGCACCGGCGGGGCGTCCGGGCCGAGCGCGGCGAGGGTGGCCAGCCCGGCCGCCTCCACGTGGTCGTGTACGAGGTCGATGTCGCCGCCGTCCCGGACCCGGCGGACGACCGCGTGCAGGTGGCTCTGCACGATCCCACACGCCTGGTTGTACGGACGCTGTAGGTGGCCGAACTGTCCCTCGGCGAAGACGGCGAGTTTCTCGTCGACCGGGAGTTCACTGCTGTCGACGGTGCCGAGGACCACCCGGACCCCGAGCCGGCGCAGTTCGGGGACGAGGGTCGCGACGATGTTCTCGATTCCGCCGTAGCCCTTCGGCGGCACCGGCAGCCACGGCCCGGCGTTGACCAGGACGGTGAGGCTCATGCGCCGACCGCCAGTCCGGCCCGGCTGGGGGTACGGGCCCGCAGCCGGTTCCACCGGTTACGGATCCGCTCGTCCATGCTGGCCAGCGGTGGCCGTTCGGCGACGGCGACGTCGGTGACCACGATGTCCCGGTCGAGGTTGGGCAGGACGTGCTCGCCGCCGCGCCGGAACTGGGTGAGTACGCCGGACGGCGGTAGCGGCTCGGTGACCAGGCCACGGCGGTGCAGCCGGGACCAGACGGTGTAGAGGATCTGGGCCGACATCCGACCGAGCGCCTCGGTGTCCTGGTGCCGGTGCAGACGCTCGCCGAGGTCGACCTGGGCGAGGGCGTCCAGGCCGACGAGGTCGATCAGGTCGATCAGCATGGCGATCTCGACGCCGTACCCGGAGACGAACGGGATCTGTTCCAGGACGGCGCGGCGGCCGGCGTACTCGCCGGCGAGCGGCTGGACGAAGCCGGCCAGCTCGGGGACGAAGAGGCTGAGCAGCGGGCGGGCCATCAGCTCGGTGACCCGGCCGCCGCCGTCGGGCTCGACGCCGGCCGCACCGACCAGCGGGCGGTGGTAGAAGCCCTTGACGAACGCGACCGTGGGGTCGGTGAGCAGCGGGCCGAGCAGCCCGGTGACGAACCGGGGTGAGAAGCGTCGCAGGTCGGCGTCGACAAACGCGACGACGTCGCCGCTGGCCGCGGCGAGGCCGGCCCAGAGCGCGTCGCCCTTGCCGTCAAGTCGGGGCAGCCCGCGGGTCATCTCGTCCTGGCTGACCACCCGGGCACCGGCGGCCGTCGCCACCTCGGCCGTACCGTCGGTGGAGCGGGAGTCGACGACGATCAGCTCGTCGATCAGCGGAGTCCTCTCGACCAGATGTCGACGCAGCGTGTCGACGATCGCGCCGACGGTGGCCTCCTCGTCACGGGCCGGGATGACCACGCTGACGCTGCTCTCCCCCTTGGCCTTGAGCAGTCGACGCGGCGTCCACTGTGCCGCGTCGCCGCTACGGTACGTGGTCCACGCCTCGACGACGGGTGAGACGGTGGTCGCAAACTGCCGCACGGGCACCCCCTGGGTCGCGAATGAGCCGGGCCGAACATTCCCCCGATCGCGTCCCGCCAACCGGGTTTCCGGATAACAGCTTGATCAGGTCAACCGCCGCCGACGGGGCGGCGTGATGAACGTTTCATTTCCGGCCGCGGGGAGAAGAGAGGTGCCACCGGTCGGCGGAGACAGTGGGAGGTGACCGATGCGGGTCTGTCGGGTGGGAATCGTCGGAGCGGGCAACGTCGCGCAGCGACATGCCCGGGTACTGGGCGGCTTCGACGACGTACGGATCGTCGGGGTGACGGACGTGGCGGCGGAGTCGGCGCGACGGCTGGCGGCCGCGCACGACGCCCGGGCCTTTCCGGATCCGGCCGCGCTGCTCGCGGCGGACCTGGACGCGGTGTACGTCTGCGTGCCGCCGTTCGCGCACGGCGCGGTCGAGGAAGCGGTCTTGGAGGCCGGCCTGCCGATGTTCGTGGAGAAGCCGATCGGGCTGGACCGGGAGACCGCGCTGCGGGTCGCCGAGCTGGTGCGGCACGGCGGAACGGTGACCGCGGTCGGCCACCACTGGCGTTACCTGACGGTGGTCGAGCAGGCCCGGCGGATCCTCGCGGACCGGCCGGTGCGGCTGGTCACCGGGGCCTGGCTGGACAAGGTCCCGCCGGTCGGCTGGTGGCCACGCCGGGAACGGTCCGGCGGGCCGGTGGTGGAGCAGGCCGCGCACGTGCTCGACCTGGCCCGGCACCTGGCCGGCGAGGTGGTCGAGGTGTACGCGGCCGGCAACGGCGTTCCGCCGCTGGTCGACGGTGCCGACATCGACTCGGCGACCGCCGCCACCCTGCGGTTCGGCTCCGGCGCGGTGGGCACCGTCGCCGCCACCTGCACGCTGGGCTGGAAGCAGCGGGCCGGCCTGGAGGTGTACGCCGACGGGCTGTCCCTCGCCGTCAGCGAGGACGGACTCTGGGTCCGGGACTCCGACGGTGAGCGGTCGGTGCCGGGTGACCCGGAGGCGGCCCGGGTCGCCGTCGACCGGGCGTTCGTCGACGCGGTACGCGGTGTCGGCGACGACGTACGGGTGCCGTACGCCGAGGCGGTCCGGACCCATCTGCTGGCGGTGGCGGTCGCCGAGTCGGCGGCGACCGGCCGCCCGGTCCGGGTCGACGAACCGCCGTCGGAGACCGGAGTGGTGCGGGAGTCGGCGACCGGCCGGGAGCCCGGACCGGCCCGGCGGGCCGGGGCGGCCCGGAAGTCGGAGACGGTCCGGGAGTCGGAGACGGTCCGTGTCTGAGCGGAACGTGGTGGTGACCGGTCCGGGCGAGGTGCTGCTCCGGACCGAGGAGACGGCCCCGCTGACCGCGGGCACGTTCCGGGTCGAGACGCTGTTCAGCGGGGTCTCGGCCGGTACCGAGCTGTCCTACCTCAAGGGCACGAACCCGTACCTGTCGGCGGGCTGGGACGCCGAGTTGGGGCTGTTCGTCGACGGGGCACCGGCGTCGCCGTACCCGGTGACGAGGCTCGGCTACATGGAGGTCGGGCGGGTGGCGGAGAGTCGTACGCCGGCGGTCGCCGAGGGCACGACGGTGGCGATGACGTACGGGCACCGGACGGCGTACCGGGGCGATCCGCTGGTGGACCGGGTGGTGCCGCTGCCGGAGGACCTCGATCCGCTGCTCGGGATCTACGTGGCGCACATGGGTCCGATCTGCGCCAACGGGCTGCTGCACGCCGCCGCCGACCTCTACGGCAGCACGGTCCGTGACCTCGGCGACGGGGTACGCGGTCGACGGGTGGCGGTGACCGGTGCGGGTGTGGTGGCGCTGTTGACCGCGCTCTTCGCCAGGCTGGGCGGGGCCGCCTCGGTGGTCGTACTCGATCCGACGCCGCAGCGGCGGGCGGTGGCCGAGGCGCTGGGGTTGGAGACGCTCGATCCCACCGGGGACGATCCGGCGGTGGTGTTGAAGACCCGGTGGCGGCACGCGGCCGGCGACCGGGGCGCCGACGTGGTCTTCCAGTGTCGGGGCCAGGCGTCGGCGCTGCACCTGGCACTGCGCCTGCTCCGACCGCAGGGGACGGTGGTCGACCTCGCCTTCTACCAGGGCGGGGCGGACGTGCTGCGGCTCGGTGAGGAGTTCCACCACAACGGGCTGTCGGTGCGGTGCGCGCAGATCGGCCGGGTGCCGCGCGGGTTGGCGTCGACCTGGGACCGGGACCGCCTGTCGGCCGAGACGATCACCCTGCTCCGCGGGTACGGCGACCTGGTGCGCAAGCACCTCGTCTCGGCGGTGGTGCCGTTCGAGGAGGCGGCGACGGTGCTGGGTGACATGGCCGCCGGCCGTCGCCACGAGTTGCAGGTGGTGCTCGCCGGCTGAGCACCACCCGCGTACCCGCCGGCAGCACGTCCGGTCGGCGTCGTGGGGCGGGCCGGTGTCAGCGTGGCGGGTTGGCGGCCTGTCGGGTGGGTCGCCAGAGCATCGTCACGACGACGACGGTGAGCAGGGCGCCGAGGACGAGCAGGGCCCTGATCCAGGTGTCGGGGATCAGGGTGAAGACGACACACCGGCCGACCAACTGGATGCCGAGCAGCACGGTCAGCAGTGCCCGGTGGGCGCGTCGACCGGTGGGCAGGCGTAGCGCGAGCCAGGCGTACGCCGCCCCGAAGGTGAGGTGGAAGGCGTGCTCGACGCCCAACTCGTACGGCGGGGTGACGAGCGCGAACGCGTGCTCCACCACCAGCACCCAGACCAGCACGGCAGCCACCCTCAGCCGGCGGGACGGTGCGGCCGGTGCCCGTACCGGCGCGGGCGTGCCGCCCCCGTCGGGCGGGCCGGCCGTCGTCTCGGTCACATTCGTCGTTCCATCCGGCACGACAACCCCCCAAAACTCTCATCCGAGATAGTCTCGAATGAGAGTATCTGCCCCGGGCCATAGAATCCAGGGATGACCGCCGCCCGATCACCGTCCACCCCGGCTCCGCTGGGCTTCCTGCCCACGGACGTCGCCACCGGGATGCTGATCAGCACGGTCCACCGACGTTGCCAGAAGCTCTTCAACGAGTCGTTACGACCGCTCGGCATCGAGGAACGGCACTTCGCCACGCTGGCGGTGCTCAACGGCACCGGGCCGCTGACCCAACGCCACCTCGCCGACCTGCTCGACCTGGACAAGTCGTCGCTCGGCCGGATCGTCGACGACCTGGAACGGCAGCGGCTCGCCGAACGGCGCCCGCTGCCGGGTGACCGGCGTGCCCACGCGATCCACCTGACCGAGCAGGGCCGGCGGCACGTGCACGACGGCCAGCGGATCGCCGCCCAGGTGGGTCGGCAGCTCTTCGGGCACCTCGCGCCGAGCACCCGCGAGGCGCTCGACCACGCCCTGCGCCACATCCTGACCGTGCCCGGGGCCGACCCGTCCACGCCGGACGCCCCGTCCCCGCCGGCCGATCGATCCGGTGCGGCCGAGCCGTCCGGTGCGGCCGAGCCGTCGTCCGGTGCGGCCGACCGGCGCCGGCGATAGCCTGCCCGACCACCGCGCAGAGAACGCAAGACAGGGAACGGGGAACGATGAGCGACGGGGACTGGAACGCCTGGCACGAGTACTACGCGGATCCGGACAGCACCCTCGCCCGTCGGCTGGTCGTGGTCCAGCAGCGGATCCGGGAGTTCCTCGACGAGGCGCCGCCGGGGCCGCTGCGGGTGGTCAGCATCTGCGCCGGCCAGGGCCGGGACCTGCTCGGAGTGCTGGTCGACCACCCCCGCCGGGGCGACGTCACCGCCCGGCTGGTGGAGCTGGACGAGCGCAACGCCGAGGAGGCGGCGACAACGGCCCGGACGGCCGGACTCGACAACGTCGAGGTGGTGACCGGCGACGCCGCGCTGCCCGAGCAGTACGCCGGCCTCGTGCCGGCGGACCTCGTACTGGCCTGTGGTATCTACGGCAACATCTCCGACGCCGACATCCGTCGTACCGTCGCGGGCTGCGCCCAACTCTGTGCCACCGGCGGCACGGTGATCTGGACCCGGCACCGACGGATCAGCCCGGTCGACATGGTGCCGCAGATCTGCGACTGGTACGCCGAGGAGGGCTTCGAGTTGCGTTGGCTCTCCGACCCGGCGGAACGGTTCGGGGTCGGCGTGCACCGGTTCACCGGTACGCCCCGGCCACTCGCCCGCGGCGTGCGGCTCTTCACCTTCAACCAACCACCGGCCGGCTGACCCCACCGGCCCACACCGGGCAGCAGCGCGGTCAGCACCTTCTCCCGACGCGGCGGGCCGGGTCATCGACCGGTGCATGTCGTGGGAGTCGGCGGCTCAGGAAGGGGCGGTGGCACGAGACCGCGGTGTCAGGGCACGATCGCGTACAGCCGGTCGGTCGGATCGACCACGGCGTTGAGTCGTGCCCCGACCGTCAGGGCGGAGTCGTCCTTGCACTGTGAGGTGGACTCGAACGGCTCGAACCCGGGCCCGCTGATCAGCAGGTTCAGCTCGACCCCGCTCTCCTCGCCCAGCGAGGTGGGCCGCACGGCGGTGATCTCGGCGGTGGCGGCGACGCCGACCGCCTCCAGCCGGCGCAGGTCCCGGCGGGCCCGGTCGTGCAGTCGCAACTCGTACCCGGCCAGCTTGACGCAGGAGATCGTGACCCCCACCCCGGCAACACCCATGATCCACCGGTTCAGGCTGGGCTCGCTGGTGGCGAGGAAGGCCGCCGCGTACACCAGGAACGGGCCGATCAGCAGCAGCGGGATGCCCAGGAGCCAGAGCACCAGCCGCAGGAATCCACCGGATGGAAGATCCGCCTGGCGCGGCCCGGAATCGCCGCCGGCCCCGGTGACCGCGCTCCGTCCTGGCGCGTACCCCCGCGGCACGATCGGCATGGCGCCACCCTAACCAGCAACGTCGAGAACCGCGAGGCCCACCGGAGCACCCGCTGGTCGGAAATGTTCTTGCAGCTGGGACTCTTCAGGACGAAGAATCGCGTGCTGTGTCGATCGTGGGTATGGATGCAGAGGTCCCGTCCGGCACCGTTGTCATCGTCATCGACGTCGTCCGTGCCTTCACGACGGCCGCGGTTGCCTTCGAGCGTGGCGCCACGGAGATACTCTGCGCGCCGTCGACCGAGGCCGGCCGGGATCTCCGGCGGCTGCATCCCGACCACCTTCTCGTCGGCGAGACCAGGGGGCTCAAGCCCGCGGACTTCGACTTCGGGAACTCGCCGTTCGAGATGTCGACGGCACAACTGGACGGCCGACGTCTGATCCAGGCGACCTCGAACGGTACGCGCGGGCTCGTCCGGTATCCGGACCCAGCGGCGCTGCTCGCGGTGTCAGCGCTGAATGTCGGCGCCACCGCTCGGTGGATCGGGACGAACCACCCCGGGATTCCGTGCACTCTTGTCTGCACCGGGCAGACCGCCGAGGACCATGCCTGTGCGAGCTACCTGAGCGGCCTTCTCCAGGGGTCAGAGCCGAGGCGGCCGGATCTGGTCGCGGGCATCATGGAGGGCGTCGCCGAGCATGTCCGTGAGTACGCACGGCAACCCGCGTCCGAACGCGTTGACCTGTCGAAGGATCTTCCCTTCTGCTGCGATGTCGACCGGTCCGAATTCGTCATGGTCGGCGAAATCCGCCAGGATCACGTCTCGCTGACCAGCGTGCCATGTTGAACGCGGCAATCTTCCAGGGCAGGCCGTCCACAAGGGCGGGGTGGCTGCGCGACGCGGCTCTCAGTGTGCGGGTGCCGGCTCGGTGGGCCGCGGCGTGAAGAAGCGGATGATGTCGTCGGCTGCGGTGGGAGACAGCATCATCGCCTGGACTCGTGCGGACATTTCGGCGATCGGCTGGATTCGGGTGAACATCGCCTCCTCGTACGCCTGGATCGCCGAATCCGGGTCGGCGGGATTGGCGGCGAGTTCGCCGGCGAGTTCGCCGGCGTCGAGCATGGCCTGATTGGCACCCTCGCCGACCGGCGGCATGAGGTGCGCGGCGTCACCGATGAGGGTGACGCCCGGCCGGTGGGCCCAGCGCGCTCCGCTGGGCATCGCCTCGATCCTGCGCGGCGTCGGCGCGCTGTCGCCGGCTTCGATCAGCGCGGTGAGGTGTGGATTCCAGCCGTCGAACATGTCCAGCAGGGCCCGCTTACTACGGTAGGTGTCGATGTCGCGATCTTCCGCGCGCAACGAGATCCCGACTCGGATGCCGCCGTCGCCGAGGCGTTGCGCGGCGAGGATCTGGTTCACGCCGACGCACCACAGGTTTCCGGGGCCGACCAGCTCGGCGATTTCCGGGTGCCGTCGGTCGGCGTCGCTGATGCTCAGCTCCACCAGAGTGGCCACGTAGGACAGTTTCGTGTCGGTCAGCAGCGACCGGACGACCGAACGCGCGCCGTCCGCGCCGATGAGGATGTCGCAGTCGGCGCGGTGGCCGCCGTCGAAGGTCAGCCCGAAGCCCCCGTCAGCTCGTGGCGTCGCCGCGACGAGCCGGTGCTGCCACGCCACCGCGTCGCCGGGGAGCGAATCGAGCAGAAGATCGCGCAGTGCGCTCCGATCGATCTCGGGACGCGCGAAGGAGCCGGGTTGTGGCTTGTGGTGCACGAGGGTGCGTCCGGCCGGGTCGAGGATGCGATGTTCCTCGCCCTCCGGCCGCGCCTCGGACCGGAACCGGCCGGCGAGGCCCGCGTCGGCCAGGGCCTGTTGCCCGGACTCCGGATGCAGGTCGAGCATTCCGCCCTGCGATCGCGCGGATCGGCTCGCCTCGCGTTCGTACACCACCGCGTCGATGCCGTGCCGGCGCAGGATCCGGGCCAGGGTCAGGCCGCCGAGGCCGCCACCGGCGATCGCCATTCGCATCGTCATCTCCGTTACTGTACGCTGTACCTCATGGATACGCCGTACGGTAGCGCACCGACGCCGGTATGGGAACGGCCCGAGCCTCAGCCGCGGTCGGCGCCGGTACCGTTGAGCCGCGCGAAGATCGCCGCTACGGCCATCCAGCTCGCCGACGCACACGGCCTCGACGGACTGTCCGTACGCAAGATCGCCAAAGAGCTCGGCGTCGGTCCGATGCGGCTCTACGACTACGTGGTCAACAGATCCGAACTGCTGGATCTGATGGTCGACGCCGTCTATGCCGAGATCGCCGAGGCGAGCCAGCACTCCGAGTGGCGTGCCACGGTACTGGCCATCGCCCACGCGACCCGTGCCGCCGCCCTTGATCATGAATGGTTCGCCGACCTGCTCGGCGGAAGGCCACACCTGGGACCGCATGCACTCGCCGTGGGCGAAGCGACCGCGGCGGCGCTCAGCCGGGCCCCTGGCGTACGCGGCATCGACGACCTCCAGCGGGCCGTGGGTGCCTTCAACGCGTTCATCGTCGGAGCGCTCCGCCGAGAGGTCACCGAGCGACGCACGGCCCGTGCGACCGGCACCGACGTGTCCGCCTGGCAGGCCGCCCTCGGGCCCTACCTGACACGCATGCTCGAGACAGGCCGCTACCCCACCGTCGCCCGGCTCGTCATCGACGGCGCTCACCTCAACGCCGAGGAAACCTTCCACCACAACCTGACGGCGATCCTGGACGGCATCACCGGTCATCCCCACACGTGACCCGCTGCTCGCAGGCCAGTGATCGACCGTGCATGGTCCACCTGGATCAGACATGGGGATCTGCCGTGATCCGGGCGTCACGCAACCCGACGCGGACGGCGCACCACAGGCGCGCGAACCGCCGATTCCGACGGCGCCACCTGGATACCCCTGTCCGCGCCCGCGGCCACTCGCTGACCACCGACAGCGGCTGGCGGGATCGTCTGTGACACCCCGCTGGCCCTCGCCCGGCACTTCCACCGCTGGCCTTTGTGGGCGGCGCCCGCCCGCAACGGGCGCCGCCCACGCTCATCCGGAAACGCCGCCATCGCCAGCGTCATGTTCTGCCGTGGCCCGCCACCGTCACCCGCAGCGGCTGGCCGGTACTCAGGCGGGCACGGGCACCGCGCCGAGCGCGCGGCCGGCCTCGCGGGCCGCCTGCAGTGCGCCGGCGTGCATCTGCGCGGCCTGTTCGGTGAACGGGTCCAGGGCGGGGTTGACACCGACGAGGGTGAATTCCCGCTCGACGACGGACAGGTCGGCACCCCAGCAGTCGGCAAGGATGCGACGCAGATACGGGGTGGAGTGGTCCCAGCCCTCCCGCGGGGTGCCGCCGCCGTACGCGCCGCCACGGACCGTGGCCAGCACCACCGGCTTGCCGGCCAGGAACGGTGTGCCGGACGCCCGCGGGTCGGTGCAGACAACGTCGATGTACGTCTTGAAGTGCTGGGAGACACCGTAGTTGTAGAGCGGCACGGCGAACAGGATCGCGTCCGCGGACAGCAGCTCGTCCACCAGTGCCGCGGCGAGGCCGACGGCCTCCCGATGCTCGGCGGTGCGCTCCTCCGGCGCGGTCGTGCCAGCGGTGACCGCCGCCGCCCAGGCGGTCGCGGGCAGGGTGTCGATGCCGATGTGGCGGCGCTCGACCGAGTCGCCCGGGTGGGCGGCGAGCCACTCCTCCTCGACGATGTCCGCGATCTCACGGCTCGCGGAGCCTTGGGTACGGATGCTGGCGTCCAGCCGGAACAGGGTCACGACGACTCCTACGGAAGTTAGGTTCAAGCTTGAAGTCCAAGCTACCCGCGCCGACTTCAAGCTTGAACTGAATATGACGTGCCTCACTTCACGGCTGAAGCCAGGTCGTAGGCTGAGGGGCGTGCCGGACGAACCGCAGTGGCTGACCGACAGTGAGCGCGACGCTTGGATAGCCCTGGCCAAACTCGTCTTCAACCTGCCCGGCGCGCTCGACGCGCAGCTGCTGCGGGACAGCAGGCTGACCCTGTTCGACTACTTCGTGCTCAGCAACCTGTCGATGGCACCGGACCGGACGCTGCGGCTCAGCAACTTGGCCAGCCACCTCGGCAGCTCGCTGTCCCGGCTGTCGAATGTCGTGAAACGTCTGGAGCATCGGGACCTGCTGCGCCGTGAGCCGGACCCGGACAACCCTCGCTACACCAGGGCCACGCTGACCGACGCCGGGTGGGACGTCGTGGTCGCCGCGGCGCCGGGCCACGTGGCGGCGGTGCGGCGCCTTATCATCGACGGGCTCACCGAGCAGCAGGTCAACGTGCTACGCGACATCGCCTGCCACGTCACCCGGCAGATCGACAAGGCCGCAGAGGAAAGCGTGCCCGGCCAGCCTTCGTCCGGCGACGGGATCGGGTCGCCGAGGCGCAGCACGAGGTACGGCTGACCGCGTGGATGTACGCGCGTCTCACCCGCGTGCGCCGCGACAACCGCCTCGTGGCAGTGGCCGACTCACCGACCGCTGACGGCGTCGGCACTCCCGGACTGTTCCAGGTCGACGAGCATCGCTGCGGCCTGCTGAAGTTGCCCTTCGTGGAACACCGGAATGCCGTGACGCAGCAGTTCCTCCGCGGCCACTCCCCGTCCGGGTACGGTGCGGCCGGTGAACGAACCGTCATAGATGACGCTGCTGCCGCAGGTGGGGCTGCCGTCGACAAGGACCGCGAGCGCGACGCCTGCCTCCACCGCCCGATCCAGCGCTCGTCGGGCGGCGAGCCGGAACAGACTCGTGACGTCTGTGCCGGTGTCTTCCTCAACCCGCGCGAGACCTGCGAGAACGTCCCCTGCGGTCCCGCCGACTATCTCGGCTGGCGGCCGAGGAACGGGAAATCCCACCGCGATCTCCGGGCAGAACCGTACGAGGCGCCCTTCGGCCGACCAACGGTCCCAGATCAGCGAGTTCACCGGCACATGTGTCGCGTTGTAACGCAGTGCCTGTCCCTGCAAGCATCCGCTGACGAGTACCTTCCGCACGGGGCCGAACGGTATCACCGGACGGACAGGACCTACTGAGGGTGAGCTGGTCGCGGCGCGGCCGTCTGCCGCGTGGGCGGAACCTCGAGCCGGTCAACGCCGCTGGGAGTGCGGATCCGGGACGCCCACCCCACCGACCACCGCCACACCACCGGAACGTCAGCTCTTCAGCCTCGGTAGCGGCCCACGCATTCACCCGCACTAATCGGCACCTACAGCGCCGTCCTTGGCATCAAATTGTGCAATGGTCGACCAACATTGTTTCAGTATCGTTATACATTTACCGAGTATTTTGACCTTATGACAATCGAACGTTCCTCGCGGGCGAAACGCGGGGGTGCTGTCGCGGCCATCATCGCAGTCACAGCGGCAAGCGTGCTGTTCGGTGCACCCGCGGCGGCCAGTCCGGTCCCCGTCCCCCTAACGGCGCTCACCGACCGGGCCTTCGGCCAGGTCACCGAGAATCATCTCCAGGGTTCCGATCGGATCAAGACCGCCGTACTGTCGGCCGAGTTCGTCCAGTGGTACCGGCTACACCCGGGCGCCACGGCCCAACAGGCACAGACCCACCTCGCGGCACGGAAGCAGCTGCTCGACAGCTCGCTTACCGCGTTCGACTCGCTGACGCCCGAGCAGGACCTCGTGCTCAAGTCGGTCGATGTCCTGCTCGGTGCCCCCGGCGGCGAAACCCGGACCTCGCCGGAGATCACCGGCCTGGTCGGGGCCGTGATCGGCAAGACGGTCGA
This sequence comes from Plantactinospora sonchi, assembly GCF_036422035.1. Lineage (NCBI taxonomy): Bacteria > Bacillati > Actinomycetota > Actinomycetes > Micromonosporales > Micromonosporaceae > Plantactinospora > Plantactinospora sonchi. Next base: position 299,781 of record NZ_JAZGQK010000016.1, on the reverse strand, counting down.
ACCGTGGGACACCCGCGAAGAGCTCGCGTCCGGCGCGCTGCGCACCGCCCAGTGGCTACGCGGCCGTGACGACGCGCTCGCCGCGGTGTGGTCTGCGGTCAGGCAGACGGGGGCAGCCAACGCGCCGTTCGCCACCGCTTGGAACGCCGTGCTCGGTGCGCCCGCCGGAGTGGACGTGACCAGCACCTACGCGGACCTCAAGGAAGACCCCGGACTGTCGCTTGTCGACCTCGACGCGATCCTGGCGCTCCAGGGCGACCCGGCGGCGTACGTCGACGCGGCCAAGCAGGAGCTCGGATCCCTGCACACGCAGCTGCTCGACATGAGCTTGGAGATCCGTCGTGAGATAGGCGAAACCGACCCCAAGTGCCCGCCGGACGGGCCGCCGAGCGCCGCCTGCACCGCGGCGGCCAAGAAGGCCGCCGAGGATCGGGACAAGGAGCGGCAGCAGAAGATCTCCGACATCAAAGCCGGGCTGGGCATGGTCTCCACCATCATCGGGTTCGCCGACCCCGACGCCGGCAAGAAAGTCAAGGTGATCGGAGAGGCGGTCCTCACCACGGTCAGCACGATCTCCAAGTACGCGGCGGCGATCGCCGGGCGCGGCGTGGCGGGCGCGATCTTCAGCACCGCGACATTGGCGATGACCGGCAACATCTTCGGTGCCGTGATGTCGGTCATCGGGCTCTTCGGCAAGAGCGGCCCTTCGCTGGACCAGCAGATCCTTTCCCAGGTCAAAGCGCTGCGCGACGAGGTACGGGCCCTCGGCAACGAGATGCGTGCCAGCTTCGCCCGTGTCGAGGCGCAAATCAATACGGTGTACGCGAACATGATGGCCCAGTTCGACAGGCTGAACGAGACGATCGCCGGCAACACCGCACAGATCAGCCTCGTACAGCAGCAGGTCGCCCAACTCGGCCTGCGCCTGGAGGACGTCGCCGCCACCGTGCTGGCCGCGATCGGCGACGCCGTCCTGCACGATGCCCGCGCCGACATCAACCGGTACATCGGCTACCTGGAGAACTTCGGCCAGCCGATCCCGACGTACGGCGAGTTCCTCGGGCCGGAGAACGAGTTCCATCTGACCTCCACGGTGCTGGCCAGCGGCGCCTCCTTCGTGGTGCCCAGGACCGACGCCGACAACCCGGCACTCGACCCGACCAACGTGCTCAACAGCTTCGGCGAGGCCCGGTCGATCAACTACCTGGCTCGGATGGCCAGTTGGCGCGACCCGTCGATCACCGAACCGGCGACGCCGGTTGGCAACCCGACGGTGTGGAACCTCGGGGCGCAGTCGTACGCCATGTTGTTGCTGCAGAACCCGACCTACGCCGCTCAGATCAGCGCCGGCCGCGCGGCGCAGATCGAGGCGGAGGGTACCCGCATCATGGACCTCGCGGCCAGCTTCGGTCGCCCGGTCAACGGCAACGCCAACACGCTGATCAGAGGGCTGGTCAACGATTACGTCGCGGCCACCAACGAGTTGTCGACCGCGCTGGCCGCCTTCCGAACCAACGAGATCCAGGTCCGCTGGGAGCCGGACGCCAACGGCGTCCAGGTGAGAACCCCCAAGGCATACGACCTGTTCTGGGACACCGACAAACCGCTCGCCCCGGCGCCGGCGAAGGCCGACGAATCAATGGTGCCGCACTGTAGCGGCGCCGCCGACGCGATCAACCGTCCCAGCAACGTTCGCTACGACCAGATGTCGAACGTGGTGCGGATGCTCCAGTACGCGTACACGCCGCGTCTTGGCGAGCCGCCTGCGGGCGTACGGGAGTTGCCCGATGTCAGTTACTGCTACACGCCGAGCTGGGTCTTCGTCCGCGCGGACGGCTACGAGCACGGAATGATCCGCTTCTGGGGCAACCTGCGGCTGGATATCCACAGCAGGTTCCGGCTGAACTCCACCGCAGCCTGGCAGATCTCGCGGACCACCCACTACACCTGGCCCGAGGAGGAGCTCTACAAGATAGACTGCCTGACTTTCAACTGCGACCGGGAAACCTCGCCGGAGCAGGGCCTGTCCCAGAAATGGCCGTCCGGTGGTTCGACCTTCTCGTGGGCCGCGACGTCCGTGGACAACGCGGCGGTGGACGCCTCGCTGACGTCGATCCTGCGCGGTTTCCTCCAGGACCGGCAGAAGTCCATGTACGACCGGGTTCGGGACCTGACCACACAGGTCAACGGGCCGGTGCCCACCGCGCTGAAGAAGATGAACACGGCGGCGCGGCTGCTCCAGGCATACACCCGGCTGGGCCTGCCCAACGCACTGGACTCGGACGATGTGCTGTCCGCGCACCTGTTCGGGCAGTATCAGATCCCGGTGAACATGCCGACGGATGCCAAGATAGGCAACGCCTATGGAAAGGCGAGCGAAAACTACGCGTTCTGTGGAAGCTCGCCGTGCTCTCTCGACCACAGCCGCCCGTTACGCAACCAGTTCGTTCTCAAACTACCCTGCGAGCCCGCGGTCGACTCGTCAAACCTGCCCGGTGACCCGCTCGGCGACTGCCTGGTCACCAGCGCACGGTCCCGCACCGCCATACTGCTGCAACGGTACGAGGAATGGGCGGACCAGATGGCCGCCGGGCTTCACCACGAGCGGCTGCCCTGGATGAACGACACACTAACCGGGCTCCGTATCGCCACGAGCCTAACCCGCCCCAACTGACACAAGCGTTGCCGGCGTCTCCGGGCGCCGGCAACGTGCGAGTCAGTGAAATGCGGCCAGCGTCGACGTCCGAAACTGTCGATGACAATGCACCTGATCCTGGTGAGCTCGGTCAGGCCACCGGACGGATGCGATCGGCGGTCCTCTGCCGCAGTGTGCCAGTTGCCACTCCCGCACTACGGCCATCTGCTCCGGCGTCAGGCCCACCCCGCCCGCAGTCTCGAGCAGTGGCAGCGTGGCCTGAGTCAACAGGATCGGCGCCACGAGGTTTGTGGCGACCTGCACCGCGATGAGCCGCCGGGTCAACATGCCGAGGGTGCCGCTGCGCACGACGCCGGCGTTGTTGACCAGCACGTCCAATCGGCCGAACGTTTCCGACACCCATCGGGCGATCTGCTCAGGCCCGCCCTCGGCAGTGATGTCGACGGGCAGCGGCGTGATCCGGTGGTGTCCAGCCGCGGTCTCTGTGAGCGGTTCGCTTCGCCGTCCGATCGCGACCACGTGGGCGCCCTCGACGGCGAAGGCACGGGCGGTGGCCTGGCCGATACCGGTGCCGGCTCCGGTGACGGCGACGACCCTGTCGCTCTGCGGTGCGGTGCTGTTCATGCCGGCCATCGTGCAACCCTGCCACCTGCGGCAAGGTCAACTCTCACCGGCGGGGGAGCCCCGCATCCGCTCATGCCGCCGACCGTGCGCGACGTCGGGCGGCACGCCATCACGCACCGTAGGGCTCATCGCCGCCGCTCAGGGTACGGAGCCGCCGATGACCTATGCGGGCGCCCAACCGGACGGAGGTGCCGAGCAGCGATGGGTCTACGGGCCGCTCGGCGATGCGGTTGTCCGTGCTTCGTCGCGACGAGGCAGCCGGTCAGGCTCAGGCAGGGAACGAAGCAATGCCGGCAGGGCGCCGAACACGAGGGGAAGGCCGCCCAGCTCGCTGATCCCGACCCACGCGATGTCGTCATGCTCCTCAGGCGCACGGTTGGTGGGACAGCCGACCCAGTCTCTGATCTGCCAGACGCCCACGTGGACGGCGTCCTCGCCACTGCCGGCGTGCAGGTCGCCCAACCGTGACGAGGACTCCGCCACGATGTGAACTCCCAGCTCCTCGTGCATCTCACGCGCGAGGGCCCGTAGCTCCGACTCACCCACTTCGACGTGCCCCCCGGGCAGATCCCAGAGATCCGGGTATGCCCGGCGGGTCGGGCTGCGGTGTACCAGCAGGACCGCGCCGTCCTCCACGAGTGCGCCGCAGACGACGACATGCATGACGGGATTACAACACAGGGATAGGACAAGCTCGCTCCAGACACAGGCCACGGGCGGACATCCGGCTCCGCCGCCGACCGTGCGTCGCCGCGTGTCGCCAGACCGCCGCCCCGACACGCCGACCCGCGCACCACCATCCGCTGGATGCCCCCGCCTGGCCCGAATGGCACAATGCCGCAGTGGAGGGCTTTCGGTGCGCCAGCTGCGGGAACACGCTGAGCGTCCCGGTCCGGTTGGTGGAGCTGCCGGCGGGGCCGCACTGGTCGCTCCTGGACTGCCATCACGTGAACCCGCCGCTCCTCGACCCCGGCACCTACGCCATCGACGAGGCCGCGTATGGCCGTGATCAGGTCCTCGGCACCTTCGTTCTCTCACCCGGGGACGTACGCGGGACACGCTTCGCCCACGAGCTTGTTCGCACGGGCTGCTGGTCCGTGGTGGGGTGGAGCCCCTGTGTCGCTTGCGAAGGCTGTGGCGCCTTGGTCGCCTCCCGGACGGATGACTGCAGGGTGGCCCAGGAGACGCGCTTTTACCCAGCAATGGTTGTCCGGGAGGCGTGTGATGACGAGCCTGAACGCGCCACGGATCCGTTTGCGCTGATCGCCGACTGGGACAGCCCTGCGCCCGACACCAGACAACACGGCTGGGTGCCCGAGCCGACCCGCCCTCGCCCCGAACTCGTTGCGACCCGCTGGGGCGGCCGAGGTGTGAAAGAGCATCTTTTTCGAGATGATCCGCCAGCCTGACCAGCCGGCCAACATCGGACCTCGGCGGTCGGCGTAAGGCATTGATCTGCCTCCGCTTCGGGAGGCCGACATCGACCCAGCGATGAGCAACCATCCACTCGATCGACGGCTCATGTCCCGCCACGACGCACTGATCTGCTGCGAGTCGCGCAACGCAACGTAGTCCAGCCTTATGCCGCGCCAGGGTGTTGCCGACGATCGTCCCGGGACCTGGCCACAGACCCGCTACGTCGGACCTGCGAGCACATGCCGCCGAGCGCGGGCGCCGGATACAAACCTCCGTCACTTTCCGTATGCCGTCCCGAATCGTGTCGGACGCGCGCTCGTGCCGATCAGCGCCCCCTCGGAGTTGTGGTTCGACGGCCGGTCAGGGTCGCACCGTCTGGGCAGAGGCCCCGTTCGGTACGCTCGGGGGCGTGTTCCGTGAGGCTCGGCCAGACGACTTCCCTGACATCCTTCGCCTGTACCGTCAACTGCAGCCTGACGACCCGTGGCTCCATGATGGATCTGACGCCGAAACGTTCGATCGCATCCTGAGTTCCCCGGGACTGCATCTCTTCGTGCTCGACCTTGACGGAGCTGTCGTCGCTACGACGTACCTGAACGTGATTCCGAACATCAGTCGGTCGGCGTCGCCGTACGCCGTCATCGAGAACGTCGTCGTGGAGGAAGCCCTCCGCGGTTCAGGCCTGGGCCGGCAGATCATGGCCGCCACGCTCGAAGCGGCATGGGCAGCGGGCTGTTACAAGGCGATGCTGATGACGGGCTCGCGCGAGCCGGCTGTCCACAACTTCTACCGAGCCTGCGGTTTCTCGGCCGATGCCAAGACGGCATATCTGGCCCGGCCATCGTGAGGCTGTAGGAACCCGGCAAGCCGCTCCGCCCGCAGCCCACAGCGTTCGGCCCCACTCAACCGCGCAGGCCAGGTGAGAGGCACACGACCAGCGCGAGGCGGCGGTCACGTCGTACCCGCAACGCCCGGATCCAGACGCGCGACGGCCGCAACGCCCGGATCCAGACGCGCGACGGCCGCGACGTCCCGAAGGACGCCGCGGCCGTGGGATCGCGCGGGTGCCGGGTCAGCGGCGAGCCGGCACCGCCAGCGGCTGCGCGGACGGGGCGACCGGGGCCGGCAACTGCTCGGCCCCACCCAGGTAGCGGTGGACCGCGGCGGCGGCGGCCCGGCCCTCGGCGATCGCCCAGACGATCAGCGAGGCGCCCCGGTGCATGTCCCCGGCGACGAACACCCCCGGCCCGGCCTGCCAGGTGTCGTCGGTGTCGACTGCGCCACGCCGGTTCCGGGCGACGCCGAGTTGGTCGAGCAGCGGCTGCTCCTCGGTCCCCTCGAAACCGATCGCGAGCAGCACCAGGTCGGCCGGCAGCTCCCGCTCGCTGCCCGGGATCACGGTGAGCAGCCGCTGGCCGTCCCGCTTCTGCACGGTCACCTCGGCGATCCGGACCGCCCGGACCTGGCCGGTGCCGTCGTCGACGAACTCCTGGACGGCGACCGCGAAGACCCGCTCGCCGCCCTCCTCGTGCGCCGGGTACTCGCGCAGGATCCACGGCCAGGTCGGCCACGGGTCGCGCTCCTCGTCGCGCTCGCGCGGCGGCTGCGGATAGAGGTCGAGCTGGTGTATGCCGGCCGCGCCCTGCCGGTGTGCCACCCCGAGGCAGTCGGCGGCGGTGTCGCCACCACCGATGATCACGACGTGCTTCCCGGCGGCGTCGATCGGGGTCGACGACTCCCGACCGTTCACCACCCGGTTCGCTGCCACCAGGTGCTCCATCGCCTGGTGTACGCCACGCAACGCCCGACCCGGCGTCGCCGGGGTGTCCCGGCCGGCGAGCGCGCCACAGGCGAGCAGCACCGCGTCGTGCTCGGCCCGGAGCTGTTCGGCGGTCACGTCCACACCCACGTTGACGCCGGTACGGAACTCGACCCCCTCGGCGGTGAGCTGCGCCAACCGCCGGTCGATGTGCTCCTTCTCCAGTTTGAAGTCGGGGATGCCGTACCGGAGCAGACCGCCGATCGCGTCGTCGCGTTCGTACACGGTGACCGCGTGACCGGCGCGGACCAGTTGCTGGGCGGCGGCGAGCCCGGCCGGCCCGGAGCCGACGACCGCGACCCGTCGGCCGGACGGCGCGGCGGTCTGCTGCGGTGCGACCAGGTCCAGGTCGAACGCCCGGTTGACGATCTCGACCTCGACCTGCTTGATGGCGACCGGGGCCCGCCCGCCGATCCCGAGTACGCAGGCGGCCTCGCACGGCGCCGGGCAGAGCCGGCCGGTGAACTCCGGGAAGTTGTTGGTCGCGTGCAGCGCCTCGATCGCCGCCGCCCAGTTACCGGTCCGGACCAGGTCGTTCCAGTCCGGGATCCGGTTGCCGAGCGGACAGCCGTCGTGGCAGAACGGGATGCCGCAGTCCATGCACCGGGTCGCCTGCTCGCGGATCAGCCCCTCCTCGGCCGGGGGGTAGACCTCGCGCCAGTCGGCGATCCGGACCGGCACCGGACGGCGGGCCGGCAGCCGCCGCTCGTGCTTGAGGAATCCACTCGGGTCAGGCACGGGCCACCTCCTGCGAAGAGCGCGGCTCGTCGTTGAGCGGCTGTACGGGTACGGACACGTCGGATCCGCCGGTCACCGCGGCCGGTGCGGTGGAGACGGCGCTCGCGGCCGGGGTGCCGGTGCCGGCCGTGGTGGCGACGGCCGGCGCGGCCAGCGCCTCCATCACCGCCTCGTCGACGTCGCGGCCCTCCGCCTGGGCGGCCCGCATCAGCTCCATCACCCGCTTGTAGTCGCGGGGCACCACGGCGGTGAACTCCTCCACCGCCTCCGGCCAGCGCTTCAGCAGCGCCTGCGCCACCGACGAGTCGGTTTCGGCGAAGTGCCGCTGCACCAGGTCGTGCAGGGTGACCCGCTCCTCGTCGGTGAGCGGCGCCAGGTCCACCAGCTCCGGGTTCACCCGACGCGGGTCGAGCTGCCAGACGAAGGCGGTGCCGCCGGACATGCCGGCGGCGAAGTTGCGACCGGTCTGGCCGAGCACCACCACGACACCGCCGGTCATGTACTCGCAGCCGTGGTCGCCGACTCCCTCGACCACCGCCACCGCGCCGGAGTTACGGACCGCGAACCGCTCGCCGACCCGGCCGCGCAGGAAGAGCTCACCGCCGGTGGCGCCGTACAGGATGGTGTTGCCGGCGATGATCTGGTCCTCGGCCCGGCCGTTCGGTCCGGGCGGGGCGTCCAGGCCGCCGGCGAACGGTGCGCTCGGATGCGGGCGGACCACGATCCGGCCCCCGGAGAGGCCCTTGCCGACGTAGTCGTTGGCGTCGCCGGCCAGCCGCAGCGTCACCCCGCTGGGCAGGAAGGCGCCGAACGACTGCCCGGCGGTGCCGGTCAGATCGAACTCGATGGTGTCGGCGGGCAGCCCGGCGCCGCCGTACCGGCGGGCGACCGCACCGCCGAGCATGGCGCCCACGCTGCGGTGCTCGTTGCGGACGGTGACCTCGGCCCGTACCCGGCTGCCGTCGCTGATCGCCGGCTCGGCCAGCGCCAGCAGCTGGTTGTCGAGCGACCGGTCGAGCCCGTGGTCCTGGGCCCGTACGCCCCGACGGGCGGCGCCGGCCGGCAGCTCGGGCGTGTACAGCACCGGCCGCAGGTCGACACCGCGGGCCTTCCAGTGCTCCAGCGCGGGCGCGAAGTCGAGCATTTCGGCGGCGCCGATCGCCTCCTCGAGGCTGCGGAAGCCCAGCTCGGCGAGGTAGCCGCGGACCTCCTCGGCGAGGAAGAGGAAGAAGTTCTCCACGAACTCGGGGCGGCCGGTGTAGCGCTCGCGCAGCACCGGGTTCTGGGTGGCGATGCCGACCGGGCAGGTGTCGAGGTGGCAGACCCGCATCATGACGCAGCCGGCGACGATCAGCGGTGCGGTGGCGAAGCCGTACTCCTCGGCGCCGAGCAGCGCGGCGACCACGATGTCCCGGCCGGTCTTGAGCTGGCCGTCGACCTGCACCGTGACCCGGTCCCGGAGCCGGTTGAGCAGCAGCGTCTGCTGTGCCTCGGCCAGGCCCAGCTCCCAGGGGGTGCCGGCGTGCTTCAGCGAGTTCAGCGGGGAGGCGCCGGTACCGCCGTCGTGGCCGGAGATCAGGATGACGTCGGCCTTGAGCTTGGCGACGCCGGCGGCGACGGTACCGACCCCGACCTCGCTGACCAGCTTGACGTGGATGCGGGCGGCCGGGTTCACGCTCTTCAGGTCGTGGACGAGCTGGGCCAGGTCCTCGATCGAGTAGATGTCGTGGTGCGGCGGCGGGGAGATCAGTCCGACGCCCGGGGTGGCGTGCCGGGTCCGGGCGATCCACGGCCACACCTTGTTGCCGGGCAGCTGGCCGCCCTCGCCGGGCTTGGCGCCCTGGGCCATCTTGATCTGGATGTCGTCGGCGTTGACCAGGTATTCGGTGGTGACCCCGAACCGGCCGCTGGCCACCTGCTTGACCGAGGAACGCCGGGCCGGGTCGTACAGCCGCTCGACGGTCTCGCCGCCCTCGCCGGTGTTGGACTTGCCGCCGATCCGGTTCATCGCGATGGCGAGGGTCTCGTGCGCCTCGGCGGAGATCGAGCCGTACGACATCGCGCCGGTGGCGAACCGCTTGACGATCTCGCTGGCCGGTTCGACCTCGTCCAACGGAACCGGTGGGCGTACCCCGGTGCGGAGCCGGAACAGCCCGCGCAGCGAACCGGCCTGCTCGGCGAGTGCGTCGACCTTGCCGGTGTACTCGCGGAAGACGTCGTACTGCCGGCTGCGGGTGGCGTGCTGGAGCAGGAAGACCGTCTCCGGGTTGAACAGGTGCAGCTCGCCCTCGCGACGCCACTGGTACTCGCCGCCGACCTCCAGCGGCCGGTGGGTGTGCTGTGCGCCGCCGGTCGGGTACGCGCGGGCGTGCCGGGCGGCGACCTCGACGTGGATCTCGGCCAGCCCGATCCCGCCGATCTTGCCGGCGGTGCCGGCGAAGTAGCGCTGGAGCAGCCGGTTGTCCAGCCCGACCGCCTCGAAGACCTGGGCCCCGCAGTACGACGAGACCGTCGAGATGCCCATCTTCGACATGATCTTGAGTACGCCCTTGCCGAGCGCCTTGACGTAGTTGCGGACCGCCGTACGCGGCTCGACGCCGGTCAGCGACCCGGTGTTGATCAGGTCCTCGACCGACTCGAAGGCGAGGTACGGGTTGACCGCGGCGGCGCCGTACCCGATCAGCAGGGCGGTGTGGTGCACCTCCCGGCAGTCGCCGGTCTCCACGATCAACGCCACCTGGGTACGGGTCTGCTCCCGGACCAGGTGCTGGTGCACGGCGGCGGTGAGCAGCAGCGACGGGATCGGCGCCAGGTCGGCGGTGGAGTCGCGGTCGGAGAGGACGAGGATGCGCACCCCGTCCTCGATCGCCTCGGAGACGTGCCGGCAGATCTCGGTGAGCCGGGCCTTGATCCCGGGCGCGCCGTCCCGGATCCGGTAGAGCCCGGAGACCCGGACCGCCTTGAAGCCGGGCAGGTCACCGTCCTCGTCGATGGAGAGCAGCTTGGCCAGCTCGTCGTTGTCGATCACCGGGTACGGCAGCACCACCTGCCGGCAGCTCGCCGGGGTCGGTTCGAGCAGGTTCCCCTCCGGCCCGATGGTCGCCTGGAGGCTGGTCACCAACTCCTCCCGGATGGCGTCCAGCGGCGGGTTGGTCACCTGGGCGAAGAGCTGGTGGAAGTAGTCGTAGAGCAGCCGGGGCCGGGTGGAGAGCGGGGAGATCGGGGTGTCGGTCCCCATCGAGCCGAGCGGCTCGGCGCCGACCCGGGCCATCGGCCCGATCAGGATCTTCAGCTCCTCCTCGGTGTAGCCGAAGGTCTGCTGCCGGCGCTGCACCGAGTCGTGGGTGTAGACGATGTGCTTGCGTGGCGGCAGGTCGGCCAGGTCGATCAGGCCGGCGTGCAGCCAGTTGTCGTACGGGGCGGCGGCGGCCAGCTCCGCCTTGATCTCCTCGTCCGTGATGATCCGTCCGGCGGCGGTGTCGACCAGGAACATCCGGCCCGGCTGCAGCCGGCCCTTGGCGACCACGGCCGCCGGGTCGAGGTCGAGCACCCCGGCCTCGCTGCCGAGCACGACCAGGCCGTCCGAGGTGAGCCACCAGCGGCCCGGGCGCAGCCCGTTGCGGTCGAGCACGGCACCGACCAGCGAGCCGTCGGTGAAGGCGACCGACGCCGGCCCGTCCCACGGCTCCATCAGGCTGGCGTGGAAGCGGTAGAAGGCCCGCTTGGCCGGCGCCATGTCCGGGTCGTTCTCCCACGCCTCGGGGATCATCATCAGCACCGCGTGCGGCAGGCTCCGCCCGGCCAGGTGCAGCAGTTCGAGCACCTCGTCGAAGTTGGCGGAGTCGGAGGCGGCCGGGGTGCAGATCGGGAAGAGCCGCTTCAGGTTGCCCGGGATGTTCGGGCTGGCCAGCAGTGCCTCGCGGGCCTGCATCCAGTTCTTGTTGCCGCGGATGGTGTTGATCTCACCGTTGTGCGCGATGAACCGGTACGGGTGGGCCAGCGGCCAGGAGGGGAAGGTGTTGGTGGAGAACCGGGAGTGCACCAGGGCGATCGCGCTGGTGACCCGGGGGTCGGTCAGGTCCGGGAAGAACTCCGGGAGCTGGTCCGGGGTGAGCATGCCCTTGTAGACCATGGTCCGGGCGGACAGCGACGGGAAGTAGGCGGCGACGCCCCGCTCGGCGGTCTCCCGTTCGGCCTGCTTGCGGACGCAGAAGGCGACCCGGTCCAGATCGAGGCCGGTCAGCGGGGTGCCGGCCGAACCGGCCGCGGAGCCGGTGAGCCGGTGCGCGGCGAGGAAGACCTGCCGGATCGTCGGCCGGGCCGCCAGCGCGGTCTCGCCGAGGTCGTCCGCGCGGACCGGCACGTCCCGCCAGCCGAGGATCTCGGCCCCCTCGACCAGCGCGTACTTCTCCAGCACGGTGCGGGCCCGGGCCTCGTCGGCGGGGTCGGTGGGCAGGAAGACCAGGCCGGTGGCGTACTGCCCGGCGGGCGGCAACGGGAAGTCGACGACCTCGCGCAGGAAGCTGTCCGGCACCTGGATCATGATCCCGGCGCCGTCACCGGTGTTCTGCTCGGCGCCCCGGGCGCCCCGGTGGTCGAGCCGGCAGAGCGCGGCGAGCCCCTTGTCGACCACGTCATGGGAGCGGCGGCCGTACAGGTCGGCCACGAACGCCACCCCACAGGCGTCCCGCTCCGTGCCGGGGTCGTACAACCCCTGGGCAGGGGGCGTGCCGGTCGGCGGCGCGGGGTCACGGTCGGCGGCCGCCGACGAGGAGGGGTGCGGTTCCTGAGGGTACGGAAAGGCCACCGGGGCTCCTGTCGTCATTCACGTTCAATCATGCGGTCGGGACGACGTCGGCCCTGCGGGTCTTCTGAGTTTACGTTAGGGGCCGACCGGGTCCACCAGTTCAGATCGATCACACGGCGCGGAATTGATCACATGTCCAGGATCCTGCACGTGTACGCTCCCCCGGTGACGTCGACACAAAAAGAGCTTTTCGACCGGTTGGAGCGTTTCTACGACGCCGTTCCGCGTGACGTTGCCCACACCGAAGAGTTTGGCGGGTTGGTGCTCTTCGTCCGAGACGGTGCGGGTTGGCCATTCTACGCCCGTCCCCGGCTGGACGCCACGGAGTCGCCGTCGGCCGCGGACGTCGCCGACGTACGGCAGCGGCAGCGCGAACTCGGCCTGCCGGAGGTGTTCGAGTGGGTACACGAGAACCACCCCGACCTGCTCGCCGTCGCCCGGTCCGCGGGGCTGGCGGTACTGGAGGCGCCGCTGATGGTGCTCGACCGGGACGCACTGCTGCCGGCCGACAGGCTGGCCAGCCTGCCGGTACGGATCCTCGACCCGACCGCGCCGGGCTTCGCCGCCGACATCGCGGCCCGCCGGGCGGTCGCCGCCGTCGGTTTCGCCGCCCCGGGCACGGCGGTCGGCGGGGCCGGACCGGCCGCCCGGGACACCGCCCTGATCGAACTCCCCCTCGACGCCCTCGACGAGGAACGCAACCGGACCATCAGCGGGCACCGGGTCTCCGCGCTCGTCGAGACGCCGGCCGAGGGTGCGGTCGCCAGCGGCATGGCGCTGCGGGTCGACGACGTCGCCGAGATCGCCGGCATCGCCACCCTCCCCTCCGCCCGCCGCCGGGGCCTCGGCGCCGCGGTCACCGCCGCGCTCGCCCGGCAACTCCTCGACGACGGCACCGACCTGGTCTTCCTCTCCGCCGGCAGCGAGGAGATCGCCCGGGTCTACCTGCGGGTCGGTTTCCGCCGGATCGGCACCGCCTGCATCGCGGAGCCGACCCCGGTCCGGGGGTGAGGAAGGGCCCCCTGTTATCGCTTTCGGTTGTAGAAGGGCCCCTTGCTAACACCTCGGCGCGGTCCGGCTGACACCTTGGCGTGGCTCCGGCTGACACCCCGGCGTGGCCGCGCCGAGCCCTGGGTGCGGTTGAGCGGGCCCGGTGATCCTCAAATCCTGCTCAAGATCATTGCTTCGTCCGCTGAGGACGATGAAGATGACCCGCATGCAGTCCCAGCTCAATCCCCCTCCCCCGGAGCTCGCATGCGTTTAAGACGACCCACAGTCATCGTCCTCTCCGCACTTCTCGCCGCCACCCTCGGCACGGTCACCGCGCCGTCGACCGCGCTGGGTCAGCCGGCCCCGACCACCGTCGTGGCCGCCGAGCCGAACCAGGTCACCGGCCTCACGGTCAGCCAGGCTGACGGATTCGCCACGCTCGCCTGGACCCCGGTCGACGGTGCCACCGACTACCAGGTCGAACGCACCCCCGTCGACGCCGGCGACGTGGCCACCGGCCCGTCGGTGGTCGTCGGCGTCTGGCGCCCCAACCGGCAGATCAACAACGAGTCGCCGACCTTCGCCGACGCCGGGTTCAACCCCGGTGACCGGTTCCAGTGGCGGGTACGCGCCCGGTTCGGCACCACCGAACAGCCGTACTCGGCACCGGTCGCCGGTACGACGAAGCAGCCGTGGGGCGCCCCCGACACCCCCGGGCAGAACCTGCGCACCCAGTGGGAGACCACCAGGGCGGCGCAGTACACCAGCGACGTCGACGAGTACGCCTACACCGCCGAGATCGACCGGCTCAGCGACCGGGTCCGTACGGTGGAGATCGGTCGTACCGTGCTCGGCCGGCCGATCAACATGCTCGTCTTCGGCTACCCGAAGCCGCCGGCCACCGCCGAGGCGGTCGCCGCGACCTCGCCGCTGGCGATCAACTGCAACGTGCACGGCAACGAGCCGGGCGACCGCGAAGCCTGCCTGATCATGGCGCGCCAGCTGGCCTTCGGCACCGACACCCGGACCACCGACCTGCTGTCGCACACCACGGTCCTGATCGTCCCGACCATCAACGGTGACGGTCGGGCCGCCAACACCCGGGGCAACTCGACCGGGCAGGACCTCAACCGCGACTACTCGCTGATCCGCCAGCCGGAGACCGCCGCGTACGTCAACATGCTCCGCCAGTACCGGCCGGTCGCCGGTTACGACGGGCACGAGTACGGCAACGCGCAGGCCGGCGACCTGCCGATGCTGCCGCCCCGGCACCAGAACGTGGCGCAGGGCATCTTCGACGAGTCCCTCGACATGATCGAGGGCCACATGTACGTCGAGGGCGCCCGGGACGGCTGGTGGGCGTGCCCGTACGGCTGCGCCAACGGCAGCGGCGTGGGGCTGAGCGAGGAGACCATCCTGCGCAACACCCTGGGCCTGAAGAACGTGGTGAACTCGCTGCTGGAGCTGCGCAGCTCCGGCGGGGCGACCCGGCCGGACGAGGGGAACACGGCGAACAACCGCCGCCGGAAGACCTTCTCCGCACTGTGGACGTTCAACCAGTTCCTCGACTACCACCGCGAGCAGCTCGGCGACATCAAGCGGAACCGGGCCGAGGCGATCGAGTTCCAGGCCGGCAACACCGGCCGGATCGTGTTCCGGGGTTCGCGGGTCATCCCGCTGCACCCGGCGCCGCACCCGGGCGAGGCGGGGCCGCGTGAGGACCTGCCGGAGCCGGAGATGATCCTGGACAACGCACCGTGCGCGTACAAGCTCACCGAGGAGCAGTACAACGGGGCGCGTACCGACGGTCCGGGCGGGGTCGGTGCCACGCTGGCGCAGCGGATCGCCGCGCACGGCTGGAAGGTGGTCAAGGCCGCCGACGGCTACTACGTGCCGCTGGCCCAGCCGGAGCGGGGTCTGATCCCGCTGCTGCTGGACGCGCAGGGCGCCGAGGAGTGGGTCGACGGGACGCGGGTCTATCCGACCGGCACCGGTCGGCACAACGGTCCGCTGACCGTCACCGGCTTCACCTGCATCGCGGGTGGTTCGGTCAACGGACCGGTCACGGTCCGGCCGGGCGCGACCCTGGTCGCCACCGGCACGACGTTCAACGGGCCGATCAACGCCGCCGGTGCCGCCGGGGTCTTCCTCGGCGACAGCACGGTCCGTGGCCCGGTGCAGGTCGCGAACGGTACCGGCCCGGTCTCGCTGGTCGGCAACACCGTCTCCGGTCCGCTGAACCTGGTCGGCAACACCGGCGCCGACGCGCCACTGGTCGCCGGCAACACGGTCAACGGTCCGCTCAACTGCACGGGCAACGGCCCGACGCCGACCAACATCGAGGTTCCGAACTCGGTCAACGGTCCGCGTGCGGGGCAGTGCGCGGCGCTGTGACGCCGTACCGGTGGTGAGCTGAACACCACCGGGGTTGGTCATCCGTCGTGGGGGGGGGGGGGGGGGGGGGGGCGCGCGCCCCCCCCCCCCCCCACGACACCTGTTCGCCCCCGCTGGGAGGTCCGCCGTGTCCGAGCTGTTCGTTCCGCCCGCCGATCCCGGTCCCGCCGCCGGCCGCCACACCGGTCACCCCGGTCGGGCCGCGCACGCCGGTCGGCATGACCACCCGGTCCGGGTACGCCCGCGCAACCGGCTCGGCCTTGTCGCCGCCGTCCTGCTGCTGGTGACGGCAGCAGCCGGCTGCTCCTCCGACGGTGCGGGCGGTTCCGGTGCCGCGGCCGGCCGGGACGGGCCCGACCCGGCGGCGGCCGGTGGGGTGACCGGGACCGGCGGGGTGACCGGACCGCTCTGCGCCGCCCTACCGGCCGGCACCGACCCCGGTAATCCGGAGTCGCTGGCCGGCGAGCCGGCCGACGTGGCCCTGCGGTGGCTGCCGGTGCTGACGAAGTTCGAGGCGGCGGTCCGGGCGGCCGGGCTCTCGGCAGAGCTGCGCGCCCCGGAGGGGATCACCATCCTGGCGCCGACCGACGACGCGTTCGGACGCAAGTTCTCCGAGGACAACCTCGACGACCTGATGATCCACCAGCGGGACAAGCTGCGTACGCTGCTCCGGGCGCATCTGGTCGCCGGTGCGCGCCCGCTTTCGGAGCTGATCGCGGCCGGCAGTGTCACCACACTGGACGGTACCCGGGTCCCGGTGACCCAGGCGACGGAGCCGATGGCCCGGTTCGGCGACGCCGCCGAGACCGTCTGCGCCGACTACCGGATCGCCGGCGGACGGATCCACATCGTCAACGGGGTCCTGGGCAACCTGCCGACCACCGCCGGCCAGGGCGAGCCCGCCCACTGAGCTCGGGCGGACACCGTCGGGAACGGCGGGTGAGCCGGCCGAGACGCTGCCGCCCGAGACGCTGCCGCCCGACCCGCCGACTGACCACCGGCCACTCCGGCACGCCCGCCGTGACCGGCGCCCCCGACCCTGCCTTCCGGGCGGCCCGCGCACCGCGCCCGCCGGACCCGCGGCGACGGGTACGTCCCGACGGCCGGGTCAGCCGCTGACCGGGCCGGTCGGGACACCCTCGGCGGTGGTGAGCAGCGCGTCGACGCCCAGCTCCCGGCCCCACCGACGGGCCTCCGGGTAGCGTTCGCCGAGGTCGGCGCGGAGCGCCCGACGGGTCGCCTCGACGTCCGCGCGCTCACAGGTCGGCACCGGCGCGCCGATCTCGGCACGGATCCGCTCGGCAGCGCCGAGCAGCATCGCGCCCCGGCTCGGATCCCGCTCGAGTCGGGCCACCTCGGCCAGCCCCTCCAGCACGCTCGCGGTCCGCCACCGGTCGCCGACCTGTCGGTGGGCGGCCAGGCTCGCCCGCAGGTGTGCCGCCGCCCGGCCGGTCCGTCCAGCACGCAGCTCGACCAGTCCCCGCAGGTTGTGTGCCCAGCCGACCCCCTCCGGGAAGCCGATCGCGGAGTGCCGGCGCAACGCGACGTCGAGCAGCGACGACGCACGGTCGACGTCACCCCGGTAGAGCGCCACCGCACCGAGGTTCATCAGGGCGCTCGCCGCCGCGAGCGGGTCGCCCAGCGCCTCGTACCGGCGCAGGCTCGCCCGGAGCCGCGAGTCGGCCCGGTCCAGGTCGCCGGCGAGCCATGCGGTGAACCCGCGCAGTTCGGTGATCTGCGCTTCGCTCCACTCGTCGGCGCACTCCCCGAAGATCGCGCCGGCGGCGGCCAGGTGGGCGGCGGACTCCGGATAGCGCGCCTGCTCGCGGGCGACCGAGCCGAGGATCTGTTCCACCCGTGCCTCGCCGGGGCGGTCCCCGGCCGTCCGGCAGGCCGCCCGGGCGAGTTCCGCGTACCTGATCGCCGCCGGGTAGTCGCAGCGCAGCATCGCCAGCATCGCCGCGCCGGTGCCGGCCCGGACCCGCAGCGCGGCCGGCGCCCCCGGGTGCCGGGCCAGGGCGGCGGACAGCCAGGCGTGCCCCTCCCGGTAGTGGCCCTCCAGCCGCCAGAACATCACCAGCGCGGCGGCGAGCCGCAAGTCGCCGTGGGTCGGCCCGCCGGCCCCCGCCTCGCTGAGCCAGGCCAACGCCGAGCGGAGATTCGCCGCCTCGGCGCGCAGCCGGCTCAGCGACCGCTCCTGGGCGGCGCCCCGCAGCTGGTTGTCGGCGCGCTGGGCCAACTCCAGGTAGTACCTCGCGAGGGTGTGCCGGGCCGCCGGCTCGTCACCGGAGGCGGCCAGCCGGGCCGCCGCGTGTCGCCGGATCGGCCCCAGCATCCGGTAGCGGACCGGGTCGGCCGCCAACGGCTCGACCAGGGACGCCTCGACCAGCGCGGTCAGCGCGGCCGGTGCGGCAGCCGACACCGGCTCGACCGGGGACGCCTCGACCGGGGCGGCCGGGGCGGCAGCCGACACCGCCTCGACCGGGGACGGCTCGACCGGGGCGGCCGGGGCGACCGACCGGCCGAGCGCCCGGGCGGCACCGACGTCGAACCCGCCGACACAGACCGAGAGCCGGTCGAACAGCCGGCAGGCATCGGCGTCCAACTGGGCGAGGCTGGACTCCACCGCCGCAGCGAGGCTGCGGTGCCGGTCCGGGGCGGTCGGGTCCGGGCTGCGCAGCAGCCGTACGTCGCCCCGCAACCGCGCGATGATCTCGTTGACGCTCAACAGCGGGGTCCGGGCCGCGGCCAGCTCGATCGCGAGCGGCAGACCGTCGAGTTCGGCACAGAGCCGGGCCACCGCGTCCGCGCTCGCCTCGGGCACCGGGCGCCCGCAGACCTGTCGCGCCCGTTCCAGGAAGAGCCGGGTGGCCGGATGCGCGGCGAGCGCACCGATGGTGTGCCCGGTCCGCTCCGGCGGTACGCCGAGGGCCGGTACCCGGATCCGGGACTCGCCGGGGACTCCCAGCCCGACCCGGCTGGTGGCCAGCACCCGCAGTTCCGGACAGCGGGCCAGCAGCCGGCCGACGAGTTCCGCACAGCCCGCGACGAGGTGCTCGCAGTTGTCCAGGAGCAGCAGCGCCCGGACCGTACCGAGGTCGGCGAGGAGAGACTCGACGACGTCCGCACCGACATCGGGTACGCCGAGCGCGGCGGCGACCGCCTGCGGCACCCGTACCGGGCTCTCCACCGCGCTGAGGTCGACGAACCAGACGGGTCCTTCGGTGACCCGCTCGGCCACGGCCACCGCCAGCCGGGTCTTGCCCGCACCGCCGGTCCCGGTCAGGGTGACCAGGCGATGCTCCCGCAGCCGCTGTCCGACGGCGTCGAGCAGCTCCTCGCGACCGACCAGCCCGGTCAGCGGGACCGGGAGCCGGGCCGCCGGACGGGGTCGGGCCACTGACGGACGCGGGGCCACCGGCGGAAGCGGCGCCGGTGCCGGATCCGCCGCCCAGTTCTCCGTCAGTCGACCCAGCCGTACCGCCTCGGCCAGCAGACAGATCCGGCCGGCCGGCTCGACGCCCAGGTGTTCGAGGAAGACCGCGCGGGCCCGCCGTTCCACCTCGGCGGCGGCCCGCCGACCGTCGGCGAGGTACGCGGCGACGAGCAGCAGTTCCCACAGCCGGGCCCGCAGCGGATGCCGGGTCACCGCCGCCTCCAGCTCGGCCAGGGCGGCACCGGCCAGCCGGGCGCCGGCCTCACCGGCGGCCACCACCGACCGGTCGGCGCGCGGGCCTCCGGCGGCGGTGTACGCCGCGACGGCCGCCCGCAGTTCGCCCTCCCACCGCTGCTCGAAGGCGTCGATCCGGGCCAGCGGTGGCCGCGCCCCACCATCGGGGGGAACCTGCCGACCCGCCTCGACCTGCTGGTCAGACACGCTGTGCCGCAACTGGGAGCCCTCACCTTCGCTCCCCGGTAGTGTGCGTGCCGTCCGACGGCGGGGTCATCCCCCCGATCGGTCGGTTAACCCGCGAACGGAGGTACGCCGGGACCCGCTCGGGCGGCCACCGACTTCGATTCGGATACCGCCGTCTCGCCCGGGTCGCAACGATCCGGCAGGCGGCATCTCCGGACGGTCAGGCCGGCGGATGCCACTGGGCGGCGGCGGTCGCCGCGCTGCCCATCAGCCGCGGCGTGATGGTGCCGAGCGCCGCGTCCCGGGCCCGCAGCGCCAACCGGCCCCGGGCCTGCAGCACCGCCGACATCCGTCGGGTCTGCCGGACCACGGTCGCGGCCCGGGGCCGCCGGGTACGGCTGTACGCCTCGACCGCCTCCCGCAACGCCGTACCGGGGATCGCCTCCCGGACCAGCACCTGCAGGGTGGCGGCGTCCTCAAGGGCCAGACAGGCGCCCTGACCGAGGTGGTGCGGCATGGCGTGCGCCGAGTCGCCGAGCAGGACGATCCCGCCGGTGCCCGCCGGATAGCCGTACGACCGGGGCAGTGGTCGCAGTTCCCGGACCTCCTGCTGGACCAGGTCCTCCGGCTCGGTGGCGGCGAGCAGGTCGGCGATCGGTGCCGGCCAGTTGGCGAACCAGCGGCGGAGCAGCGCGAGCTGGGTCGCCGGCGACTCCGGTCGCGACGCGCCGGCCGCGGTCGCCACCCAGTAGATCCCGCCCCGGGTCGAGCCTCCGGAGGATCCGCGTTCGCCGAGCGACGCCGCGACGAAACGGTAGCCGGCGCCGAGGGTCTCCCCGCCGACCGGACGGTCCGCCGGCAGCTGCGGCGCCCGGTACCAGGGGATCACCGCCCGCCAGGCGGCACAGCCGGAGCTGACCACGGTGGCGCCGGGAGCCAGCCGGCGGCGTACCACGCTGTCGATGCCGTCGGCGGCGACGATCAGGTCCGCCTCGTAGGTGCTCCGGCCGTCGCCGACACTCGGCCGTTCGCCGTCGGCCGCCGACACGGCCCGTACCTCCACGCCGGTGCGGATCTCCACCCGGTCACCGAGCCCGGCCACCAGCGCGTCGTGCAGGTCCTCGCGGTGGACCACCACCGGGGCCCGGTCACCGGGTACCGGTCGCGGCTGTACCAGCCACTGGCCGTCGGGACGGCGGACGCCGCTGTCCGGCAGCGGGGTGGCGATCGCCGCCAGTCCGTCGCCGAGGCCGAGCGCACGCAGTGCCCGTACCCCGTTGGGCCAGAGGATCAACGCGGTGCGGCCCGCCCGCACCCGGTCGTCACGCTCCAGGAGGGTCACCTGCCAGCCGGTCCGAGCCAGCGCACCAGCGGTCGCCAGCCCACCGATCCCGGCGCCCACCACCACGGCCGTACGCATCGGTCCGGCGCCCCCGCTCAACGGTCCCGATCGGCGGCTGGCCCGCGGGTCGCCTCGGCCGGGGTCTCCGGGCCGGTGCCGGCCGGTACGTCGGCGGGCTGGTCGCCGCCGTCAGGTGCGTCGGCGGGCACGTTGCCGCCGTCAGCCGCGTCGGCCGGCACGTCGGTGCCGTCAGGTGTGGCGGTGGCGGCGCCTGCGGGTGCCTCGGTGTCGGCGCCAGTTGTGTCGGTCGAGGATCGCAAGCCGTCCGCACCCGGGGTGTCGTCACCGGCCGGGTCGCCGTCCTCGGGGGGAGCCTCGCCGGTCCGCTGGTGGTGCTGGAACTGCTCCTCGGTGACCACCCGGTAGCCGCTCGGCGCGACCGCGGTGGCCTGGCGGGCCCGCGAGACGTCGACCTGGGAGACGTCCCCGCCGGTCGCGGTGACCGGCTCGGCGGCGACGCCGACCGGGATGACGTACTGCTGGGGGCCCCGGACCCGGACGAAGTAGACCAGCGCGCCGAGGAAGACCAGCGCCGCCGTCCAGACGTTGAGCCGTACGCCGAGGAAGTGGGTGGCCGAGTCGGTCCGCATCATCTCGATCCAGAACCGGCCGGCGGTGTAGCCCATCACGTAGAGGGCGAAGGCGCGTCCCCGGCCGAACCTGAACCGGCGGTCGAGGGCGTAGACCAGAACCGCGACGCCGACGTTCCAGAGCGCCTCGTAGAGGAAGGTCGGGTGGAAGAGCCCGGGTTCGAGGACCGGGTTGCCGTTGTCGTCGCGCAGCGCCTGCCCGGGGTTTGCCGGGTCCATCCGGTGGACCTCCAGCCCCCAGGGCAGGGTGGTCGGGCCGCCGAAGAGTTCGTTGTTGAACCAGTTGCCGATCCGGCCGACGGCCTGGGCCAGCGGCAGCCCCGGGGCCAGCGCGTCGGCCACCAGGGTCAGCGGAAGGCCGAGCTGCCGGACGGCCAGCCAGGCCCCCACCGCACCGCCCGCCACCGCACCCCAGATGCCGAGCCCGCCCTCCCAGATGTAGAGGGCCCGGATCGGGTCACCGTCCTCGCCGAAGTAGGCACCGGGAGAGGTGATCACGTGGTAGATCCGGGCACCGACGATGCCGAACGGCACCGCCCAGACCGCGATGTCGAGGACCGCCCAGGGAGCGACGCCACGGCGGCGCAGTCGCAGCTCCGTCACCACACAGGCGACCACGATGCCGAGCACGATGCAGAGCGCGTACGCCCGGACCGGCACCGGCCCGAGCTGCCACACGGCGGTGGCGGGACTGGGCAGGGCCGCCTGAGGAGTTAGCGAGGCGAGGGTCACGGGTGCACAGGCTACCGTCGTCACCCCTGCCAGCGGCACCCCGGTCCGGTTGGCAACTGCTGGCGAACCGAGTCCGCTTTGTCCGGGCGCGGGCGCACCTGTCCGGGAACGACACGAACGCGAGCGGCCCGGAGAGCCGGTGGGACACGGGTGGTGACCCGCGACGGGATCAAGCCTGACCGCCCAGAGCGGGGCACCCGGCCCCAGCCCGCACTTCGCGGACGGGTCAGGTCGGAACGGCCCGGACGCCCTCGGCGAGTTCGGCGCTGAGCGTACGCAGGGCGGTCAGCCCCGCCGCCTGATCCGGCGCCTCCAGCACGGTACGGACCAGCGCGCTGCCGACGATCACCCCGTCGGCGTACCGGCCGACCTCGGCGGCCTGTGCCCCGGTGCCGACGCCCAGGCCGACCCCGACCGGCAGCCCGGTGACCTCCCGGACCCGGCTGACCAGCCTCGGGGCGGCCTCCGAGGTGCTCTCGCGGGCGCCGGTGACACCCATCAGCGCGGTGGCGTAGACGAAACCCCGGCAGTGCCCGACCGTCATCGCCAGCCGCTCGTCTGTGGACGACGGGGCGACCAGGAAGGTCCGGTCCAGCCCGTACGCGTCGGAGGCGGCCAGCCACGCCGCCGCCTCCTCCGGAATCAGGTCCGGGGTGATCAGGCCGGTGCCCCCGGCGCTCGCGAGGTCGCGGGCGAAGGCGTCGACGCCGTACCGCTCGATCGGGTTCCAGTAGGTCATGGTGACCACCGGGGCGCCGGTGGCGGCGACCGCCTCGATGATCCGCAGGGTGTCCGCGACGCGTACGCCCCCGGCGAGCGCGATGTCGCTGGCCCGCTGGATCACCGGGCCGTCCATCACCGGATCGGAGTACGGGATCTCGACCTCGATCACGTCGACGCCGGCCTCGATCATCGCCGTCATCGCGGTGATGCTGCCCGGCACGGTCGGGAAGCCGGCCGGCATGCAGCCGATCAGCAGGGCGCGCCCCTCGGCGCGGGCCTTGGCGAAGGCGACCGCGATGCTCCGCCCGGACGGCGTCCCCTGCTCGGTGGCCAGCACCGACTGACCGACGTCACCCATCACGCCCGCTCCCCGTCGAGAATGCCGAAGTACTCGCCGGCGGTGTGCACGTCCTTGTCGCCCCGGCCGGAGAGGTTGACCACGATGGTGGGCTCGCGGCCCAACTCGGCGGTGAGGGCCGGGATGATCCGCAGCGTGCCGGCGAGCGCGTGCGCGCTCTCGATCGCCGGAATGATCCCCTCGGTCCGGCAGAGCAGCTGGAACGCGGCCATCGCCTCGGCGTCGGTGACCGGCTCGTACCGGGCCCGACCGAGGTCGTTGAGCCAGGCGTGCTCGGGGCCGACGCCGGGGTAGTCCAGCCCGGCGGAGATCGAGTGGGACTCGACCGTCTGACCGTCCTCGTCCTGCAGCACGTACGTCCGGGTGCCGTGCAGCACGCCGGAGGACCCGCCGGTGATGCTGGAGGCGTGCCGGCCGGTCTCCAGCCCGTCGCCGCCCGCCTCGAAGCCGTACAGCCGGACCTCGTCGTCGGGCACGAAGGCGTGGAAGATGCCGAGCGCGTTGGAGCCGCCGCCGACGCACGCGGTGACCGCGTCGGGCAGCCCCCCGGTCAGCTCCAGGCACTGCTGGCGGGCCTCGACCCCGATGCCCCGGACGAACTCGCGGACCATCGTCGGGAACGGATGCGGACCAGCGGTGGTGCCGATCAGGTAGTGGGTCCGGTCGACGTTGGCGACCCAGTCCCGCATCGCCTCGTTCATCGCGTCCTTGAGGGTGCGCGAGCCGGCGGTGACCGGGACGACGGTGGCGCCGAGCATCCGCATCCGGGCCACGTTGAGCGCCTGCCGCTGGGTGTCCACCTCACCCATGTAGACCACGCACTCCAGGTCGAGGTACGCGGCCGCGGTCGCGCTCGCCACCCCGTGCTGCCCGGCGCCGGTCTCGGCGATCACCCGGGGCTTGCCCATCCGTTTGGTGAGCAGTGCCTGGCCGAGCACGTTGCGGACCTTGTGCGCCCCGGTGTGGTTGAGGTCCTCCCGCTTGAGCAGGATCCTGGCCCCGACCCGCGCGGAGAGCCGTTCGGCCCGGTAGAGCAGGGACGGGATGTTGGCGTACTCGCGCAGCATCCGGTTGAACTCGGCCTGAAAGGTCGGGTCGGCCAGTGCCTCCCGGTACGCCACGTCCAGCTCGTCGAGCGCGGCGACCAGCGCCTCGGGCACGAACCGGCCGCCGTACCGGCCGAAGTGGCCGGCGGCGTCGGGCATCGGGGTGCCGGTGGTCAGGGATGGCGCGGTCATGCCGACCTCCTCGTGCTCATCGCACCGGACGGGGGGTGGCCGGGTGGTTGCCGGCGTTGACCAGCTCGGCCACCGCCTCCCGGGGACTCTTCTGGGTGACCAGCCCCTCGCCGACCAGTACGGCGTCGGCGCCGGCCGAGGCGTACCGGATCAGGTCGTGCGGGCCACGCACCCCGGACTCAGCGATCTTGACGACGCTGTTCGGCAGGCCGGGCGCGATCCGTTCGAAGACCGACCGGTCGACCTCGAGGGTACGCAGGTTGCGGGCGTTCACCCCGATGACCTGGGCGCCGGCTTCCAACGCCCGGTCGGCCTCCTCCTCGTCGTGCACCTCGACCAGTGCGGTCATGCCGAGCGACTCGATCCGTTCGAGGAGCCCGACCAGTACGTTCTGCTCCAGCGCGGCGACGATCAGCAGGACCAGGTCGGCGCCGTGGGCCCGGGCCTCGTGCACCTGGTAGCTGGATACGACGAAGTCCTTCCGGAGCACCGGGATGTTCACCGCGGCCCGGACCGCCGCCAGGTCGTCCAGCGACCCGCCGAACCACCGGCCCTCGGTCAGCACACTGATGCAGCGTGCCCCACCGGCGGCGTAGTCGCCGGCCAGGTCCGCCGGGTCGGCGATCTCGGCGAGCTGCCCCTTCGACGGCGACGACCGCTTGACCTCGGCGATCACCGCCACTCCGGGACGGCGCAGCGCCGCGTACGCGTCGAGCGGCGGTGGCGCCGCCGCCGCGAGCTGCTTCACCTGTTCCAGTGAGACCTGTTGCTGTCGGCGCTCGACGTCCTCCCGGACTCCGGCGAGGATCTCGTCGAGGACATTGGCGGACGCGGCCGGCCCGACGTCGTCGCCCTCCGCGTGCGGATGCTCAGCAGTCACCAACGGACTCCCCTCTCCGGGTGTCATGCGCCGATGCTAGGCGGCGCCACGGGACGGACGCCGTCGGGGGTATGGCGCGCTTCACGAGATGGGCTGGGGCATAATGCCTGACCTTTGTGAGCAGGAGATCACGCTCCGCGACCGCCGATCCGGGCGTTTCCGCGTCAGCGGGCCCCGTTCTCACCCGCTGTGACGCAACTCAACCGAGAAGGGCGAGTCGTGACGGCGACCCCGGTAGACCATGGGATGGAACCCTCGGGTGCCCCGGGACGGAACCGTTGATCCCGGGGTGACCCGACCGAAACACCACACCGGCACCATCAACCTCGGGCACACTGGTCGCGGGCGCCGCCGGCCAGCCGGATCGATCGTCGTACGGGGAAGACCATGAGCACACCGAAGCCTGGCTCGACCATCGACCTGATCAGCATTCCGCGGACCGTCCTCTCGGTCGCCGTCACGATGGTGCACAGCGTGGAGCGGGCGATGGTGGGCGAAACCCGGATCCGGACCTCCCGGGGCAACGCCTGGGAGGCGATCTGCGCCGACCGGGAGCGGGCGCACCGACGGGCCGAGGTCGCGGCGCTGGTGGCCGCGCTCGCCGCCACGCCGCCGGACCGGTCGGGTCGGCCCGCCGAGCCGCGGCCGGCCCACGGCGAGACCACGCGGAGCGCGGACCGGTCCGGTCGGTCCGCGGAGCGACGGCCGTCGCGGGGCGGTGCGTCGGCGCGGAACACCCGGCGGCAGCCGGTCAGCTGACCGTCGGGTCCTCACCCCGGTCGAGCGCGTCCCAGGCCGCCGTGGTCCGCCGGCCCTCCACCCGGTCGGCGGTCTCCGGTGTCCGGTCCGCCTTCGCCGGCCCGCCGCCGGGCCTGGACCGCTCGTAACGGGCGCCCATCACCGGCCAGCCCGCACCGCGTACCGCGGTGACGACACCGGCCGCCGCGGTGAGCAGACCGCCGAGGGCGCAGAGCACCGGCCAGCCGACGGATATCCCGCCGGGCGCGAGACCGAACCCGCCGTACACCCCACCGGCCAGCAGACCGGCGCCGACCAGTGTCAGCAGCACGCCGACCAGCCGGCGCCCGAGGCCCCGGGTGGCCAGGACGGCGCCGGCGGCGGCCAGCCCGACCAGGGCCAGCGCCGGTAGCCAGGGCAGCAGGTCGCCGCCGGTGCGGACGGTCCGGATGGCCGGCAGCGGCGCCGGTCGTGCGGTCAGTTCCACCGCCCAGGTCCGGGTCGACGCGAAGACCGCCAGGCCGGCACCGAGCAGGCAGAGCAGGACGGCGTACGTCAATCCGCGCCGGCCGGTCCGCGCCGGTCCGCCGTCGGCGTCCGCACCGGTGCCGGTGGTGCCACTGTCGGTGGCCTGGTCGGCCGCCGGGTCGTCGCCGCTCACCGGGCCGACCGTAGCGTCTCGGCCGCCGCGATCGCGGCCAGGACGGCGGCCGCCTTGCTCCGGGTCTCCCGCTCCTCGGCGGCCGGGTCGGAGTCGGCGACGATCCCGGCTCCGGCCTGTACGTACGCCCGGCCACCGCGCATCAGCGCGGTCCGGATCGCGATCGCCATGTCCAGGTCACCGCCGAAGCCGAAGTAGCCGACGGTGCCGCCGTACAGGCCGCGCCGGGCCGGCTCCAGCTCCTCGATGATCTCCATCGCCCGTACCTTGGGCGCGCCGGAGAGGGTGCCGGCCGGGAAGGTCGCGGCCAGCGCGTCGAAGGCGGTCCGGTCCTCGCGCAGCGTCCCGACAACCGTGGAGACGATGTGCATCACGTGGCTGTACCGCTCGATGGTGGCGAACTCCGGCACCTCGACGGTGCCCGGCTGACAGACCCGGCCGAGGTCGTTGCGGCCCAGGTCGACGAGCATGACGTGCTCGGAGCGCTCCTTCGGGTCGCTGATCAGCTCGTGGGCGAGCCGGGCGTCGTCGGCGGGGTCGACGCCCCGGGGGCGGGTGCCGGCGATCGGGTGCAGCATCGCCCGCCGCTCGCCGTCCTCGCCGATGGTGACCTTGACGTGCGCCTCCGGTGAGGAACCGACGATGTCGAAGTCGTCGAAGCGCAGCAGGTACATGTACGGGCTCGGGTTGGTGGCCCGGAGCACCCGGTAGACGTCCAGCGGGTCGGCCTCGGTCTGCCGTTCGAAACGCTGGGCCAGCACGATCTGGAAGCACTCACCGGCCCGGATCGCCTCCTTGGCGACCTCGACCGCCTTCGGGTACTCCCCCGCCGGGGTGCGGCTGACCACCTCGCCGACCGCCGGCCGGTCGACCACGGAGATCATCGGCGGGGTCGGCCGGGACAGTGCGGTGGTCATCGCGTCCAGCCGTCCGACCGCCTGGTGGTACGCGGCCGACACCTGGGCGGCCCGCCCCGCCGTGTCGTCCGGCGCCGGCAGGACGGCGTTCGCGACCAGGATCGCCGAGCCGTCGAAGTGGTCCAGCACCACCAGGTCGGTGGCGAGCATCATGCCCAGTTCGGGCACGCCGAGTTCGTCCTCGGTCAGCGTGGGCAGCCGTTCGATCCGGCGCACCACGTCGTAGCCGAGGTAGCCGACCATGCCTCCGGTCAGTGGGGGCAGTGGGCCGCTCTGACCGGCGAGCGTGGTCGGCCCGGTGAGCGCCGTGACGGTGGCCCGGAGCACCGCCATCGGGTCACCGTCGGTCGGCACCCCCTCCGGCGGCGTACCCAGCCACCGGGCCCGGCCGTTCCGCTCGACCAGGGTGGCCCCGCTGCGTACGCCGATGAACGAGTAGCGGGACCAGGCGATGCCGGCGGGGCCGGCGCCCTGTTCGGCCGACTCCAGCAGGAACGTGCCGGGTCCGCCGGCCAGCTTGCGGTAGACCCCGACCGGGGTCTCGCCGTCGGCGAGCAGCCGGCGGGTCACCGGCACCACCCGCCGGATCCGGGCCAGCTCGTGGAAGGTCGCCTCGTCCGGGCTCACCGCTCCGGTGGTCATCGGGTCACCGTCCCAGGGCTGCTCATCGGGTCGAGCCGGCCGGCGTGGCCCCGGTCACCGGCAGTTCGTCGGCGAAGCAGGTCCGGTCGCCGGTGTGACAGGCCGCACCCACCTGCTCGACGCTGACCAGCACCGCGTCCCCGTCGCAGTCCAGGGCGACCGCGTGCACGTACTGGTGGTGGCCGGAGGTGTCGCCCTTGACCCAGTACTCCCGGCGGCTGCGGGACCAGTAGGTGGCCCGACCGGTGGTGAGGGTGCGGTGCAGCGCCTCGTCGTCCATCCAGGCGACCATCAGCACCTCGCCCGAGTCGTGGGCGCGGACCACCGCGGTGACCAGGCCGTCGGGGTTTCGGCGCAGGCGGGCCGCGATCGCCGGGTCGAGCGCGGACGGTCGTGCGGGGCCGTCGGGCGCCGGCCCGGACGCGGTCAGCGGGACCGCCGGGGAGAGTTCTGGTACGGGCACAGTTCCCGATTGTCCCGCACGCGGGGCCGGTGTCGTCCACCCGTCCCGCCCCGGTTCCGGAGTCGGGCCGGTCGTGGCGGGCAGCACACCCGTCGTCGGAGCCGGTGTCGGGGTGCCCGGGCCCGTCGTCGAAGTCGCCGTCGGGGCGGCCGGCGGCCGGGCCCGGGCGAGTTGGTCGACGTACCGGCGCAGTCGGCCGTCACGGAGCGCGGCGGCCAGTTCCGGCCCGATCACCGGGACGATCGCGTCGGCGTACGGGCTGGCCAGCTCGACCACCCCACTGACCAGCCGACTGGCGGCGGCGTGCAGTCCGGCCAGGCTGTCGGGGCGCAGCCCGAGGCAGGTCAGCATGTCGGCGCGGTAGCCGTCGGGGGCGACCGGCAGGTCGAGCGCGGCGGTGAGCGCGGCCCGCCGGCTGGGCACGGTGACCGCCGGGTTGGCGAGTCGGACGACGGACGGGCAGCGCCGGGCCAGCTCGGCGGCGGCGAACCGGGCGCCGAACTCGTCCGCCGCCGCGCACGCCGCGCTCACCTTGCCCAGGGTCGCGACGACGTCCTCCAGCTCCGGGCCGCCGGGGCGTTGCCGGATCTCGGTCAAGGCGATCGATGATCGCCACTCGTCGCTCGCCCAGAGTAACCGCGCGGGCGCGACCACCGGCAGTCCGAAGGACCATTCGGCCGGCTGGTCGAGCCGGTCGAGCCAGGAGCGGACGTCTCGGATGGCGATCGAGAGGTGGGTCAGGCGGTCGCCGGTCTCGGCGAGCAGAGCGGGGTACGCCACAAACGGCTCGCCGCTGACCAGCACATCGATGTCCACATCGCTGTACGGGGTGGCGGCGCCCCGGGCGTGGCTGCCGCGCAGCAGCACGCCGACGACGGGCCGGCCGGGCAATCGGCGCAGCCGGTCCGTCCAGTCGTCGAGGAAACCGCGTTGCAGTAACGGACCGTGACCCACGGCGTCATCGTGCCCCAGCTCTGATCATGTTGCAACGCCCGATCATGCGCTCCCTGGGTGTTTCATACTTAATGCCCGAGAAATCGCTTTGATTGCTCGGGATACCGTTCGCCGGCGACCGCCTCGGGCGGCACCGCCGCAGAGAGCCGGGCGAGCTGGTCCGGGCTGAGGGTCAGCTCCGCCGCCGCCACGTTCTCCTCCAGGTAACGGATCCGCTTCGTACCGGGAATCGGCAGGACGTCGTCGCCCTGGGCGAGCAGCCAGGCCAGCGCGGCCTGGGCCGGCGTCGCGCCGACCTCGGCGGCGACCTCGCGAACCCGCTCGACCAGGTCGAGATTGGCGGCCAGGTTCTCCTCGGCGAACCGGGGCACCCCGATCCGGAAGTCGTCGGCGGCGAGCTGGTCGCGGTCGGTGATCGTGCCGGTGAGCAACCCCCGCCCCACCGGCGAGTACGCCACCAGCGCCACGCCCAGCTCCCGGCAGGTGGCCAGCATCTCCTTCTCCACGAAGCGGGTGAAGAGCGAGTACTCCATCTGCACCGCGGCGATCGGGTGCACGGCGTGTGCCGCGCGCAGGGTCGCCGGGCTCACCTCGGAGAGTCCGACGAACCGGACCTTGCCGTCGACGACCAGGTCGGCCAGCGCCCCGACGGTCTCCTCGATCGGCGTGTCCGGGTTGCGCCGGTGCAGGTAGTACAGGTCGATGGTGTCGATGCCGAGCCGGGTCAGCGAGGCGTCGCAGGCACGCCGCGCCCAGTCCGCGCTGCTGTCGACGTACGCCCCGGGCGAGGCGGTGGAGGTGGCGTCGTCGGCGAACCGGTTGCCGAACTTGGTGGCCAGGAAAACCTCGTCCCGACGCTTGCGCACCACCGGGCCGAGCAGTTCCTCGTTGGCCCCCCGCCCGTACATGTCGGCCGTGTCGAGGTGGTTGACACCCAGGTCAAGTGCCCGGTGCAGGGTACGCGTCGAGGCGGCGTCGTCCCGGCTGCCGTAGGCCATGCTCATGCCCATACAGCCCAGGCCGAGCGCGGACACCTCCGGGCCGACCGCGCCCAGTTTCCGGCTCCTCATGCCGACACCACCTCCGACACGGGACGCGTCGCCACGGGTCCCCGGCCGGTCCGGCGGTACCTCTCGCTCCTGTTGTCGACCACTTTCGGGTCCCCCTCCACTTCGTCCGTCCGGACCGGTGCCCGGTCCCGGCCAGCGCCCGGCGGATCCCGCCGAACGGAGCGGCTGATCGTCACCGGACCAGCCTTCCAGTTCCCGGGCACCGGACGCCAACCAGGCCCCGGCCGGCGGGTGATTGCGGCGGACGTCGATTTCACCTACCGTTGATTTCAACAGTCAATGAATTCCCCTCGGGAGGATCCATGGAGACCGCGATCGAGGTCCGCGACCTCGTCGTGCGCCGGGGCCGACGACCGGTCCTGCACGGGATCACCTGCGCGGTTCCGCGCGGCAGCGTCACCGGCCTGCTCGGTCCGAGCGGCAGCGGAAAGACCACCCTGTTGCGGGCACTGGTCGGCGTACAGGTGGTGGCCGGCGGCACGGTCACCGTGCTGGGCGAACCGGCCGGCGCCGCCGAACTGCGTCACCGGGTCGGCTACCTGACCCAGTCGCCGAGCGTCTATCCCGACCTGACCGTCCGGGAGAACGCCCGCTACTTCGCCCGGCTGCACGGTCTCGGCGCGGCCGAGGCGGACCGGGCGGTCCGCGACGTCGGGCTGGCCGACGCCGCCGGACAGCTCGTGGGCACCCTCTCCGGCGGCCAACGCAGCCGCGCCTCGCTGGCGTGCGCCCTGGTCGGCCGCCCGGAACTGCTGATCCTGGACGAGCCCACGGTGGGGCAGGACCCGGTGCTCCGGGCCGAACTGTGGGAGATGTTCCGGGCGATGGCCGCCAACGGTCGGACCCTGCTGGTCTCCAGCCACGTGATGGACGAGGCCGCCCGCTGCGACCGGCTGCTGCTGATCCGCGAGGGCCGGCTGATCGCCGACGACACCCTGGCGGCGGTACGCGCGACCGCCGGCACCGACGACCTGGAGGCGGCGTTCCTCCACCTGATCAGGGCGAACGAGACGGCCCCGGCCGACGTCGAGGAGAGTGTCCGATGAGCCTGCCCATCCTCGCCGCCACCACCGGGCGGATCCTGCGACAGCTCCGGCACGACCGGCGCACCATCGCCATGCTGGTCGTGGTGCCCACGCTGCTGCTGACCCTGCTGTACTTCATGCTCGCCGAGCAGTCCGGCGCACCGGGGCAGCCGGCCGCGTTCGACCGGATCGCCCTGGTCATGCTCGGCGTCTTCCCATTCGTGATCATGTTCCTGGTGACCAGCATCGCGATGCTGCGCGAGCGCACCTCCGGCACGCTCGAACGGCTGCTCACCACGCCACTGGGCAAACTCGACCTGCTGTTCGGGTACGGCCTCGCGTTCGGGCTGGCCGCGACCGTGCAGGCGGGCCTGGCCGCCGGTGTCGCGTACTGGCTGTACGACCTGGACACCGCCGGCGACGCCGGACTGGTGGTGCTGATCGCGGTGGTCAACGCCGTGCTCGGGGTCGCACTCGGGTTGCTCTGCAGTGCCTTCGCGCAGACCGAGTTCCAGGCCGTACAGTTCATGCCGGTCGTGGTGGTGCCGCAGATCCTGCTCTGCGGGCTCTTCGTCCGCCGCGACCAGATGGCCGGTTGGCTGGAGGCGGTCAGCGACGTGCTGCCGCTGTCGTACGCGGTACATGCCCTGCAGGA
The DNA here is from genome assembly GCF_036422035.1 of Plantactinospora sonchi. Lineage (NCBI taxonomy): Bacteria > Bacillati > Actinomycetota > Actinomycetes > Micromonosporales > Micromonosporaceae > Plantactinospora > Plantactinospora sonchi. Next base: position 267,433 of record NZ_JAZGQK010000016.1, on the reverse strand, counting down.
GGTCGGCGCGTACGCCGAACCGACCACCACCATGTGGCGTGACCTCGCCGTGGTCGTCGGGGCGACGATCGTCGCCCTGGTGCTCGGCGCGGCCACACTGCGCCGCCGCACCGGCTGAGGGCGGCGCGACCGGAACCTGAGCACGAGGACGGCGATGGCACGACGGAGCGGACGGCGGCCCGGCAACCCCGACACCCGGGAGGCGATCCTCAACGCCGCCCGGGAGGCGTTCGCCGAACGCGGCTTCGACGGCAGTTCGATCCGCGCGATCGCGACCAGCGCCGGAGTCGACCCGGCGCTGGTCCACCACTACTTCGGCACGAAGGAGCAACTCTTCCAGGCCACCATCAACATCCCGTTCAACCCGGGAGAGCTGCTGCCGCAGATCGCCGCCGGTGGCGTCGACGGCGCCGGGGAACGGCTGGTGGCAACCTTCCTACGGGTCTGGGACTCGCCCGCCGGCACGGCCGGGGCCGCGCTGCTCCGGTCGGCGGTGAACAACGAGTGGAGCGCCCGGCTGCTGCGGGAGTTCGTGGTCACCCAGATCCTGCGCCGGGCGGCCGGCCTGCTCGACCTCGACCCGGCGCAGGCGCCACTGCGTACGTCGCTGGTGGCGTCCCAGCTGGTCGGCCTGGCCATGGCCCGGTACATCCTGAAGCTGGAGCCGCTCGCCTCGGCACCTGCCGAGGAGGTGGTCGCGGCGGTAGGCCCGACCATGCAGCGCTACCTGACGGGGGACCTGTCCGGACCGACCGGCGGCGGCTCGGGGGCGTCCCCGGGCCGCTCCCGGACGGCCGGACCCACCGAGACCGGGTAGGCCCCCCGCCCCGCCACTCTCACCAGGCGGTCGCGCCGCCGTCGACCGGGTAGTTGGCGCCGGTGATGTACCCCGCCCGGTCGGAGGCGAGGAAGACCACCAGTTCGGCGATCTCCTCGGGCTGGGCGAAGCGCTTGAGCAGCGTCTTACGGGTGACCGCGTCCCGGGCGGCCTGGTTGTCGCCGAGGTCGCGATCACTGGCCGGGGTGAGGACGGGCCCGGGGCTGATCGCCACCGCACGGATGCCGTGCGGCGCGCCTTCGAGCGCGAGCTGTCGGGTCATGCCGATGATGCCGGCGTTCGCGGCGGCGTGCGCGATCATCGGCGGGACCTCGCCGCCGATCATGCCGGCCATGGAGGCGGCGTTGATGATGACGCCGCCGCCCCGCCGGACCAGGTGCGGCCAGGCGAACTTCGACACGAAGAAGGGAATGTCGAGTTCGCCGGTGATGGTCGCCCGCCAGTCCTCGACCGAGAAGTCGGGCATCGGTCCGAAGCGGAGCGAGGCGGCGTTGTTGTAGACCACGTCGAGCCCGCCGTACACGGCTGCGGCCTGCTCGACGACCTGTCGTACCTGTTCCGGATCGGTGAGGTCGACGGGCGCGATGCCGGTCATTTCCCCACCGGCCCGGCGGACGAGCGCCACCGTCTCGTCGTTGGCGGCGGGTTGGATGTCGATGCCCACCACCTTCGCGCCTTCCCGGGCGGCGACCAGCGACGCGACGCGTCCCACGCCGCCTCCGGTGCCGGTGATGAGCACGATCTTCCCATCCAGCGTTCCCATGTCACCCTCCCTGGTTCTCGCCTGCCCGCCGGTTGTCCGGACCTGCCGGGCGGCGCCTCGGGACGCGGTACCTCGTGGCCCCGCAGCCCCGTCCTTGACACGTCAAGCATATGCCGTGCTTGACATGTCAACTACTTCTCGCACCCTCGGCCAGGGTGACACGTGCGACAGGGAAAGAAACCCAGAACCGACAAGTGACACAGCACGACGGAAAGGTCGGACACCTCCACCTCGGCCCCAGGCACCGATTGTCCGGGGCGTGCCCGGCTGTCCGGGCCGTGCCCGGCTGTCCGGGTCCGGCTATCCGGCGGTGAGGCCGAGCCGGTTCCCGGGTCGGGACGGATCCGCCGCGTGCCGCCGCCGGCAGAGCACCGGATGCAGGAGTTCGACCAGGTCGGCGTGACCGGAGAGCGGCCGGGGAAAGGCCAGCCGGGCGCGGATCCGGCCGCCACCCACGCCGGACGCCACGGTGAGGCCGTACCGGTCGAGGCGGACCACCCGGGGCGCCGGCTCGTCCGGACCCGACGGCGGGGGCAGCACGTCACCCAGTTGGCGACGGATGAAGGCGGCGATCTCCGGCCCGTGGTGGTCGGCGAGGTCGGCGAGGAGATCGGACTCCACCTCGTGCAGCGGGTCCGGTTCGGCGGCGGCGTACTCGGCCGGCTCGATGTCGTACCGCACGCCGCCGCGGTCCAGCCGGACCTCCGCCGGCTCGTAGCGGTACAGCGTGAACCGCTGGCCGACGTCGAGCAGGTCACCGGTCGGCACCACCTCGGCGAAGTCGACCGCCGCCCGCCGGGCCGCGTCGCCGACGAGGGGCCGGGCCCAGCCGGAGATCCGGAGCCGACCCAGCGACGGTGCGCCGGCGGACGGAGGCAGGTCCCGGACGTCGAGCACCACCGCCGCACCCCGGCCGTCGCCGGCCGGATGCCCGGCCGCACCGGGCGGGCCGGCCGGCCGCAGCGCCGCCGCGAGGTCGCTGACCACCGAGACGAGCAGCAGAACCCGGCCGGACGGGTCGGTGGCGTGCCGGACCTGGTGCGGCCCGGGCCGGTACGCCACCTGCGCGGTGCCGGCGAGCCGACCGGCGGCCAGGGTACGGGCCACCTCGGCGGGGCTGGGCTGCATGACGTCGACCTCCAGTAGGTTAGCCTGACCTTAGTAAGGGGAGGCTAACCTACGGAGTGGGTGACGTCCATCGCTACCTGGTCTGTTCCAGCCAGGAGGCGTAGAGCAGCCCGTAGACCGAGTCCGCGTCCCGGACCAGCTCCTCGTGCGGTCCCCGTTGCACGATCCGACCCCGGTCGACCACGATCACCTCGTCGGCGGCCTGCGCGGTGGAGAGCCGGTGCGCGATCGCCACCGTCGTCCGGCCCCGGGTCACCGCGTCCAGGGTGCGCTGCAGTCGTACCTCGGTGGCGGGGTCGACCGCGCTGGTCGCCTCGTCCAGCACCAGCAGGTCCGGGTCGGCGACGTACGCCCGGGCCAGCGCGACCAGCTGCCGCTCACCCACGCTGAGCGCCTCGCCGCGTTCGCCGACCGGAGTCGCCAGGCCGGCCGGCAGTCCCGCCACCCAGTCGCCGAGGCCGAGTTCCACCATGGCGGCGGCCAGTTCCTCGTCGGACAACTCCGGACGACCGAACCGGACGTTCTCCGCCACCGTCGCGTCGAAGAGGAAGCCGTCCTGCGGCACCATCACCACCCGGGACCGCAGCGACGCGAACCGGACCCGGTCCAGCGGTACGCCGGAGAGCAGCACCGCCCCGCTGGCCGGATCCATCAGCCGGGTGAGCAGCTTCGCGAAGGTCGTCTTGCCGCTGCCGGTCTCCCCGACCACCGCGACCCGGGTCTTGGCGGCAATCTCCACGTCGACGTCCACCAGCACCGGCGGCCCGCCCGGATAGCGGTAGCCGACGTCGGCGAACCGGATGTCGATCGGCCCGGACGGCAGGTCGACCCCCTGCTCCCCCGGGTCCGCCACGTCCGGCTCCACGTCCAGCACGTCCAGCACCCGCCGCCAGCCCGCGATCGCGTTCTGCGCCTCGTTGAGCACCTCGGTGGCGATCTGCACCGGCTGGATGAAGAGGGTGACCAGGAAGAGGAAGGCGGTCAGCTCACCGATGCCGATCGTTCCGTCGACACCCAGCCGTACCCCGAGCAGCACCACGCCGGCTAGGGCGAGCCCGGCGGCGATCTCTCCGGTGGAGAAGCTGATCACGCTGGTCCGGATGGCCCGCTGCTGGGCCTGACGCTGCCCGTCGATGGTCCGGTCCAGCCGGGCGGCGGTACGCCCCGCGACGCCGTACGCCCGGATCACCGGTGCGCCGACGACACTCTCGGAGATGGCGGCGAGCATCGCGCCCATCCGCTGCCGGACCACCCCGTACGCCGCCGCGAGCCGCTTCTGGAACAACCGGATGACCAGCGCGGCCGGTACGAACGCGGCGAAGACCGCCAGGGTGAGCTGCCAGGAGTAGACCGCCATCACGACCGTGGTCACCATCACCTGGCCCACGTTCACCAGCAGGATCACCCCGCCCCACTGGAGGAACTGGGTGATCTGGTCCACGTCGCTGGTCACCCGGGAGACCAGCGAGCCGCGCCGCTCCGCCTGCTGGTGCAGGGTCGACAGGTCGTGCACGTGCCGGAAGGCCCGGACCCGTACCCCGGCCAGCGCGGTCTCGCTGACCGTGAAGAGCCGGCGCATCATCAGGTAGCCGCAGACGGTGGTGACCACCAGGACCGCGGCGGTGACCGCCACCACCCAGGCCACCACGTCCAGGTGCGGGCCGCCGGGCGCGCGCAGGCCACGGTCGATGCCCTGTTGGATGGCGACCGGTACGGCGGCCCGGCCGACCATCGAGACCAGGGCCAGGGCCAGCGTGCCGGCGAGCCCGGTCCGCAGCTCCGGGGAGAGCGCCAGACCACGACGCAGCGTCCGCCAGGTCGTCTCGGTCCGCTCCGGCCCGGGCGCGGTCACCGCCGTGCTGCTCATGCCACCACCTCGCTCCGCTCGTCGGCGTCACGAGCTGTCAACCTGAGCTGACCGATTCGCTCGCTACGCTCGCTCATGCCCCTACCTCCTGGTCCTGCCGGTCCGCCGGGCCGTCGGGCGCGGTCTGCGCGGGTGCCCGGTCCCGCTCCCGCTCGGCTTCCGCCCGTTCGTACGCGGTGACCAGCGCGGCGTACCCGGGGGTGGTTGCCAGCAACGTGCTGTGGGTGCCCCGCCCGACCACCCGTCCGTGTTCGACGTAGACCACCTCGTCGGCGAGCGCGATGGTCGCCCGGCGGTACGCCACGACCAGGATCGAGGTGGCCGGGCTGACCTGCCCGGCAGCGCCGCCGGTCGACCGTTCACCAGGTGGCGGGGCAGAGCGTTGACCGCGCAGCGCGGCCAGGATCGCCGCCTCCACCCTGGGGTCGACCGCGCTCGTCGCGTCGTCGAGCACCAGCAGCCGGGGCCGTCCGGCCAGCGCCCGGGCCAGGGTGAGACGTTGACGCTGGCCGCCGGAGAGTGCCGCGCCCCGCTCCCCCACCAGGGTGTCCAGCCCGTCCGGCAGGGTCGCCACGAAGCCGTCCGCCTCGGCCAGCCGGAGTGCGGCCCACACCTCCTCGTCGCCGATCCCGTCCCGGCCCAGCGTGACGTTCTCCCGGACGGTGTCGTCGAAGACGAACGGCACCTGGGCCACGAGGGCGGTGTTGGCGGAGAGCGAGGCGGCGGTCAGCGACCGGACGTCGACGCCGTCCAGGGTCACCGTGCCGGCATCGGGGTCGACCAGCCGGACCGCCAGGGCGGCGATCGTCGACTTGCCGGATCCGGTGGGACCGACCAGCGCGACCGTCCGGCCGGGCGGAACGGTGAACGACACCTCGTGCAGCACCGGCGTACCGGTCGACGCCGGCGTGCCGGTCGGCACCGACCCGGGCGGTGCCGGGGCGGGCACCGGTGCCGCGGGTTCGGCGGTGGGCGGCGCCGGGTCGGCCGGGACGGTGACGGTGGCCGCCTCCGTCGGTGCGTAGCTGAAGCTGACCCGGGTGAAGTCCAGCGTGGCGGGCGTCTCGGCGGCCCGGTCCAGGGTCGTGTCGCCGTACGGCATCTCGCCCGTCGCGGTCAGTACGGTTTGCAGCCGCTCCCAGCCGGCGACGCTGCGCGGCAGTTCGGCCAGGACCCAGCCGATCGCCCGGACCGGGAAGGCCAGCACCGTGAAGAGGAACGCCACGCTGACCAGCTCGGTGATGCTGACCGCGCCCTGGCTCAACCGGATCGCACCGACCAGCAGCACGCCGAGGGTGCCGAGGCTCGGCAGGGTCTCCAGCATCGGGTCGAAGACACCGCGCAGCCGGCCGACCGAGATCAGCGCGTCCCGCAGTTCGCCCGCCTGGGTCGCGAACCGGGCCGTCTCGCGGGCCTCCTGGCCCATCGTCTTGACCACCAGCGCGCCGTCGAAGCTCTCGTGGGCGATCGCGCTGACCTCTCCCCGCATCTGCTGGGCACGGGACTGCCGGGGCGCCATCCGCCGGGAGTAGACGACGTTCAGGGCGAACAGCGCGGGGAAGATCGCGACGCCGACCAGGGCCAGCACCCAGTCGGTGACGAAGAGCGAGGCCATCGCGGCGACCAGCATCACCAGGGTGCCGACCGCGAACGGCAGCGGCGCGATCGGGAACCAGGCCGCCTCGACGTCGGAGTTCGCGTTGGAGAGCAGGGTGCCGGTGGCGTGCCGCTGGTGCCAGGCGAGCGGCAGTTCCAGGTAACGCCGGGTGATCCGGCGGCGGTAGCTCGCCTGCAGCCGGTACTGCATGTACCCGGCACCGAGCCGGCGGCCGAACATGCCCAGCACCCGGCCGAGGCTCACCGCCAGCAGCGCGGCGGCGGCGAGCAGGACGGCGCCGACGTCGGCCTCGCCCCGCTCCAGCGACGGCACCACCACGTTGCCGACCACCGCGCCGACCACGTACGCGCTGGCGACGATGAGCAGGCTGTAGATGACGCTGCCGGCCGCGGCGATGCTGAAGATCCGGGGCTCGTCCCGGATCGCGTAGCCGAGGATCCGGATTCCCTTGGCCAGCACGTCCCGGCTCGTCCCACCCGCCACAGCTTCCCCCGCCATCACCCTGACCGCCCTGCACGGCGTGTTCGGGCCGGTGCCGGCGTAAGCGTCCTTCGTCCAGATCATCCTTACCGATAGGCCGTGTCCATGACGAACCGATTGCGTCGACGAGGGCGGGTCGGGAGCCGATTGTGTTGGCCGTCACACAGCTCGGCGCGATCCCGCGATGATCGGCCTAGGATCAGGCACATGCCCCGGTACGCGGATTCGGAGCGTCACGCACTGGCCGACCTTCTCCTCACACGTGGACCGGAGGCAGCGACGATCATCCCCGAGTGGGCCACCCGACACCTCGCCGCCCACCTGGTGATCCGGGAACGTCGACCGGACGCGGCCGCCGGGATCCTGCTCCGACCGCTGCGCGGGCACACGGAACGGGTGCAGCAGGCGATGGCGGACCGGCCGTACCCGCAGCTCGTCGAGCTGGTCCGGCACCGGCCCCGGTGGAGCCCGCTGAGCCTGCCGCCGGTCGACGAGCTGGCCAACCTGACCGAGTTCTTCGTCCACCACGAGGACGTACGCCGGGCCGTTCCCGGTTGGCAGCCCCGGCAGTTGCCGGAGGACCACCAGGCCGCGCTCTGGAAACGGGTACCGTCGCTGGCCCGGATGTCGCTGCGCCGGTTCCCGGCGGCCCTGCTCGTACAGGCGCCGAACCACGGCGAGGCCACCGGCGGGGCCGGCGGCGAACAGGTCCGGCTGGTCGGTTCGCCGGCCGAACTGACCATGTTCCTGTTCGGCCGGCAGCGTGTCGCCCGGGTACAGCTGGTCGGGCCGACGGCCCTCACCGACCAGCTCCGGACCGCGAAGCTCGGGCTCTGACCTCCGCCCGGATCGGCGCACGCGACAGGAGCAGAATGCGCACCCTCGCTGTGGCGGCGTTGACCCCACCGCCCTTTCCGGAGCTGGTCAGTGGACACGTCGACGCGGTCGGGCACCAGTCGCAGCGGTGGGCCGCCGAACTCGGCCTGGTGTCCACACCGGACGCGCTGCGCCGGCTGGACCGGGCGAACGCGGCGGAGCTCGCCGGACGGACCTGCCCGGACGCCCGGCCGGAGCAGCTGCGCCTGCTCACCGACCTCTTCACCTGGCTGTTCGCCTTCGACGACAGCTGTGACGACGACGAACTCGGCCAGGATCCGGGTCGGCTCGCCCCGATCGTCGGCGGACTGCTCGACGTACTCGACGTACTCGGCGGGCCGGCGCCGTCGGGCCTGGCCACCGTCGCCGGCCCGGCCGGTGCCGCCCTGCACGACCTGTGCCGCCGGGTACGCGCCCACGACACGCCGCACCTGCTGCTCCGGTTCGCCAACCAGATGCGGGACTACCTGCTCGCCCTGCTCTGGGAGGCGGCGAACCGGGAGCGGTCCCGGGTCCCGGCGGTGGCGGAGTACCTGCAGATGCGGCGGCACACCGGCGGTGTACGGCCGAGTCTGACCCTGACCGACCTGGTGTACGGGGGCGGCGACGCCGCCCACCGGGCGGACCCTCGGGCGTCCACCTTGGACAATCTCGCCACCGATCTGGTGTGCTGGTGCAACGACATCTTCTCCTACGAGAAGGAGCGCCGGCAGGGCGGCGACGGGCACAACCTCGTCGCGGTGCTCGCCCGGGCGGCGGACGCCCCCGAGAGGTCAGGTCTCGTCGACGCCGCCGCCCGGTTCAACGCGGCACTCGGCACGTACCTGCGGGTGGAGTCGGAACTGCTCATCGACGCCGACGCCGAGACCATCCGGTTCGTCACCGCCCGCCGGTGCTGGATCCGGGGCAGCTACGACTGGTCGTTGCGGGCGAGCCGCTACCAGTGACCGTCGGGCGCCTCCTCCACCTCGTCCGGGATCTCGTCGTGCCGGGCGCCCGGCCCCGGTCGGCTACCGTGCGACGGCCGCGACGAGCTGCTCGGCGACCCGGTCCGGGCTGGGCATCGCCGCGACGTCGTCGCGGACGCGTCGTGCCGCGTCGGTGAACCCGGGCTCGGCGAGCACCCGCCGGACCGCCGCCGCGACCGTGGCGGGGTCCTGCTGGCCGGGCGGTACGGCGATCCCGGCACCCGCCGCCGTGACGCGGTCGGCCTGGAGGAACTGGTCGGCACCCTGGGGCACGACGACCATCGGTACGCCCCGGGCCAGCGTGCCGAGGGTGGTGCCGGCACCGCCGTGGCCGACGACCACGGAGACCCCGGGAAGCAGCCGTGCGAGGGGCACGAACGGGGTCAGCAGCACCCGCTCCGGGTCGACGTCGTAGTCCTCGGCCCTGCCGACGAGGCCGGTGGTGGCCACCAGGTCGATGTCGAGGGTGGCGAGTCCCCGCAGGAACGGGGAGACCACCCGGGGCTCGGCGAAGTGGCTGCCGAAGCTCAGCAGGACCCTGGGCCGACCGCTCGGCGGTGGCAGCGTCAGCTCCGGGCCGGCCGCGTCGCTCCGGTGCGGTTCCGGTCGCAACGGCAGCCGCTCGCCGAGGGGTCGTACCCCGGGGAACTGCAGGCTGGGTGGGCAGGTGTCGAGCAGCCAGTCGCCGGCCGCCGCGTGCTCCGGTTCGGGCAGGCCCCGGTCCCGGTAGCGGGGGCGGACGACGGCGGTGAACGCCGCGAAGAACTCGGCCGGCGCGGCCGGCCCGACGGCCATCATCGCCAGCGGTACGCCGAGCGCGCGGGCGACCAGTGGGGCGACCAGGTCGAACTGCTCGGCCACGATCAGATCGGGGGCGAATGCGCGGGCCCCGGCGAGCGCCTCGTCGCCGGCGAGGTCGATCCGGGTCCCGCCGAAGAACTCGGCCACCCCCTCCGGGGTGGGGTTGGCGGCGGGGTCGGTGCCGGTGCGCCTGGCCACCTCGGCGAAGAGGACGTCGGGCATCGGGCCGGCGGGTACGACGTCGAAGCCCTCCGGCCCGATCAGCGGGGCCATGCCGGCGGCCGTGACGAACGAGACCGGGTGGCCCTGCCCCCGCAGCGCGCGGGCCAGCGGGAACAGCGGTATGAGGTGCCCGAGGGCCGGGGTACCGAAGAAGAGGACTCGCATAGTCATCAGAATACTCTTCTGATGAATGGGAAGCGTTAGACTCCTCCGGTGTCCCGGGTCTCACCCAGAGGCAGCCGACGTCAGGAGAGCGCGGCCCAGACCCGCGAGTTGATCCTGAACGCGGCCGCCGAACTCTTCGCCACCGGTGGCTACGCCGCCACCACCGTCAACGACGTCGCGGCGGCCGCCCGGGTGGCGGTCGCCACCGTCTACACCAGCGTCGGCGGCAAGCCCACACTGGTACGCGCCCTGATCGCCCGGGCCGTCGACGATCCGGCTACCCGACAGACGGTGCGGGCGGTGCGCCGGGCCACCGGGCCGGCCGAGGTCATCCAACTCACCGCCGCCGGCACCCGGCACGGCCACGAGGCGCACCGCCAGGTCCTCCGGCTGATGGGCACCACGATGGCCGTCGACCCGACGATCGCGGACGCGGTACGGGAGGCGGTACGCAGCTACCGGGAGGCGCTCCGGGTCAGCGCCGTACGGCTGGCGGAACTGTCCGCCCTGCGCGACGACCTCACCGTCGACCGGGCGGCCGACATCCTCTGGTTCCACTTCGGCCTGCACTCGTGGGAACCGCTCACCGAGGACTGCGGCTGGTCCTACGAGGAGGCACAGCGGTGGCTCACCGCGCAGGCGGACGCGGCACTGCTCCGACGGTAGCGCCCGGCAGCCCCGTTGGTGGCTCGACGGTGGCGGGCGGCCGCGACGGTGGCGGATCGCCACGGTGGCGGATCGTGACGGTGGACGACAGCCGCGGCTCCGACGGTGGCTAGTCGTCGTCCCCGCTCTTGTCCTGCCAGGACGGGACCGGTTCGCCGGCCCGGCACTCCACCTCGACGTCGAACCGCTGGGCCGTACTCCGGAAGGTGACCTCGGCGTCGTCGTCCGGCCCACGGTCGACCTCCTCGGCGCGGTAGCCCTGGGCCGGGGTCCAGGAGACCAGCCAGACCCGACCACCGTCGCACCGGGCGACGATCGTGCCGCCCGGAGTGGCGAGCAACCGGGCGCCGGCCACCGGAGGGACGGTGGCCGGGGTGGCGGACCCCGGGCTGCCACCGGTCGACGGGCCGCCCGGGGTCGGCGACCCGGTCGGTGTGCCACCCGTCCCCGGCACGGTCCCGGCCGGAGCGGACGGGGTCGGGCTGGCCGACACCTCCGCCAACGCCCGGGCCACCTCGTCCGGGGTGCGTACCTCGCCGGCCGGCCCGGTGAGACCGGCGCCGATCACCTGGACGGCAGCCAACCCGGTGCCGGTGGCGGCCAGCGCGGCGAGCAGCCAACCCCCGGCCGCGAGTACGGTACGTCGACGCATGCCCCGATCATGCCCGGCCCGGCGTTAAGGCCGAGGCCGGCGGACCCTAAGAGATGGTTAACCCGGAGCCGGACGGTAGTCCCGCCGCCGACCTGACGGGTACTCCCGGCCGCCGCGCGGCATGGATCATAATCTCTTCCGTGACCGACCCGAGCCCCCCGGGCAGCAAACTCGACACGACCGTCGCCCACCCCGCCCGCCGCTACAACTACTGGCTCGGCGGCAAGGACAACTTCGCCGCCGACCGCGAGTCCGGCGACCAGGTGGCCGCCGCCTTCCCGACCGTCCGGATCGCCGCCCGCGCGAACCGGGAGTTCCTGAAACGTACGGTGGAGTTCCTGGTCGCCGAGGCCGGGATCCGGCAGTTCCTCGACATCGGCACCGGGCTGCCCACGGCGGACAACATCCACGAGGTCGCCCAGCGGATCGACCCCCGGTCACGGGCCGTCTACGTCGACAACGATCCGCTGGTGATGAGCCACGCCCGGGCCCTGCTCACCTCCAGCCCCGAGGGCCGGACCGTCTACCTGGAACGGGACATCCGTGACCCGGGCTCGATCCTGGACGCCCCCGAGCTGCGGGACACCCTCGACCTCGGGCAGCCGGTCGGGTTGACGCTGGTGGCGGTGCTGCACTTCGTCCGGGACCACGAGAACCCGTACGGTGTCGTCCGGCGGCTGGTCGACGCGCTGCCCTCGGGCAGCTACCTGGTGCTGTCCCACGGGACGTACGACGGTCTGCCGGCCGGTGTCGTCGAGCGGCTGGAGCAGGCGAACGCGGCGAGCGGTGGCCTGAGCCGGACCCGGAGCCGGGCGGAGGTCGACCGGTTCTTCGAGGGTCTGGAGCTGGTCGAGCCGGGGGTCGTACCGGTCGCGGAGTGGCGGCCCGCCCCGGGTGCGGAGATCCCCGACCCGGTCGACATCTGCATGTACGGCGGTGTCGCCCGGGTCCGCTGAGCCGCCCGCCGGCCGGCTGACGGGCCGGCGCGGTGCCGACGCCCGGTGTCGGTGTCGGCGCCGCGCCGGGCCGCCGGATCCGGCTACCGTTCCGGGTGTGGCACGTCTACTGCTCATCGAGGACGATCCGGCGATCCGTCATCCGCTCCTGCAGGCGCTGCGGGAGCGGGGGCACGCCGTCGCCGCCGTGGCGACGGCGATGAGCGGCCTGCAAGCGGTTCTCGACAACCGCCCCGACCTGGTCGTACTCGATCTGGGGTTGCCTGATCTGGACGGTCTGGAACTGCTCCGGATGCTGCGCGCGGTGAACAGCACGCCGGTGATCATCGCGACCGCCCGGGACGACGAGACCGAAATCATCCGGGGGCTGGACTCGGGCGCCGACGACTACCTGGTGAAGCCGTTCACCGCGGCCCAGCTCGACGCCCGGATCCGGGCGGTGCTGCGGCGGGGCACCGGCCCGGCCGGCGGGCCGCCGGTGCTGGCCGTCGGCGAACTGCGGGTCGACCCGGGCGGCCGGCGGGCGACCCTGGCCGGCACCCCCGTCGAGCTGACCCCCCGGGAGTTCGAACTGCTGCACTACCTCGCCAGCCGGGCCGGTCAGGTGGTCAGCAAGCGGGAGCTGCTGACCGAGGTGTGGCAGCTGCCGTACGGCGGGGCGGACAAGACGGTGGACGTCCACCTGTCGTGGTTGCGCCGCAAGCTCGGGGAGACCGCGTCGCAACCGCGCTACCTGCACACCGTGCGCGGGGTCGGGGTCCGGCTCGCCGCGCCGGGCGAGGACCCCACCAGGGGCGGCCCGGTTGCCGGCGAACCCGCCGGAGGTGACCGGTGAGACGTCGGCTGACCCTGCTGGTCGCCGCCACCACCTGCCTGGTGCTGCTGGCCTTCCTGGTCCCCCTCGCGGTGCTGCTGCGCGACGCCGCCGCGGACCGGGCGGCGGTGGCGGCCACCGCCGACATCCAGGGACTGGTGTCGCTGGTCGGTACCACCGACGCGGCCGGGCTGGGGCTCGCCGCCGACCAGGTCGGCGCGATGGGCGGTCGGCCGGTCACGGTCTTCCTGCCGGACGGTTCGGCCCTCGGCACGCCCTCGGAGCGGACCGCCGGGGTGGAGTTGGCCACGCGGGGGGAGAGCCTGACGGTGGCCGGGCCGGAGGGCCGGGAGATCCTGGTCGCGGTGCAGGGCCGGCCGGACGGTACGGCGGTGATCCGTACCTTCGTCCCGGATGCCGAACTGACCCGGGGCGTGTACCGGTCGTGGCTGGTTCTCGCCGGTCTCGGCGTGGCGCTGCTGCTGCTCGGACTGGTCGTCGCCGACCGGCTGGCCAGGTCGCTGGTCGCGCCGATCAGCGAACTGTCGTCGGTGTCGCTGCGACTCGCCGGGGCGGAACTGACCGCCCGGGCCCGTCCGTCCGGGCCGCCGGAACTGCGGGCCGTCGCCACCGCGCTCAACCACCTGGCCGCCCGGATCCAGGAACTGCTCCGGGAGGAACGGGAACAGTTGGCCGACCTGTCGCACCGGCTCCGTACCCCGTTGACCTCGCTGCGGCTGGAGTCCGAGTCGCTGACCGACCCGGAGGAGGCGGCCCGGATCACCAACCGCATCGACGCGGTGGAGCGGGCGGTGACCGGGCTGATCCGGCAGGCCCGGCGACGCGGCGCGACCGAGGCCGGCACGGGCGGCCCGGTCGGCGCCGAGGCCGTCTGCGACGCCGCCGAGGTGGTCCGGGACCGGGTGGCGTTCTGGTCCGTGCTGGCCGAGGACACCGGCCGGACCCTCACCGTCGACCTCGCGGACCGTCCACTGCCGGTACGGCTGCCCGCCGACGAGCTGGCGGCGGTCCTGGACGCGCTGCTCGGCAACGTCTTCGCGCACACCCCGGACGGGGTCGGGTTCTCCGTCACCTGCGTGCCGATGGTCGGCGGCGGGGCGTTGCTGACCGTCGCGGACGCCGGCCCCGGACTGCCGTCGGCGGTGCTGGACCCGGCGGCGCTGGTGGAACGGGGCGCGAGTGCCGGCGGCTCGACCGGGCTGGGGTTGGACATCGCCCGCCGGGCCGCGCGGGACAGTGGCGGACAGCTCGAACTGGCCAGCGGGATCGGTGGCGGGGCGCGGGTCGCGCTCACCCTCGGTCCGCCCACCCGGTCGCCGGCCCACCCGCCGGCCTGACCCGACCCCCGCACCGGCCTGGCCTGACCCGACCCCGGAACGAGCCAGTGTCGTCATCCCGGGCCGGGGTTGGCGGCGGCACGGATCCGGCCGATCGCGAACTCGGCGAGCAGGGCGCCCAGCAGGACCACGCCCGCGACGGCCATGACCCCGAGTGGGGGCAGCAGCGGCATCGCCGGTCCGATCGCGGCGAGCACGACGATCGTGGTGACCCGGCATCCCAGGATCCGCGCGGTCACCAGATGGTGGAAGAGGCAGGTGCCGAGCAGGAAGAGCGCGGGGCCGCCGAGGAGGATCAGGATCCAGGACAGCGGCGAATCGCCGTACGGGTCGTCGACCACGAGCGAGAGGCCGGTGGAGAGCAGCAGCACCCCGCCGACCATCACCAGATGGCAGTACGAGGTGGAGGTGCCCGGCTTCACCCGCTCGACCACGCCGCCCCGGGGCGGTGCGAACAGGTGCCGTGCCGGCTGGAAGTAGAGCAGGAAGAGCAGCACGCTCGTGCCGAACGCCACCCCGCAGGCGGCGATCGCGCCGCCCGCGAAGTTCCGGGTGTTCATCTCGGTGCCGGCGGCCAGGACCAACTCGCCGAGCGCCACGATGAAGATCTGCCGGTGCCGTTCGGAGAGGTGCGTACCGGTGAAGATCTGGCTGTTGAGTTCGGTACGACCGAGTTTCGGGGTGGGCCAGCCGAACCGAGCCGAGGTCGATGGCGACCGCGACCGCCCAGAGTCCCAGCCGGATGTTCTCGTCCGCGAACAGGCCACCGATCCAGAGCGGGGCGGTGACCAGGAACCAGAAGAACACCCGAATGCTCCTGGCCTGGACGTAGCGGTTCACCCGGGTGCCCGGGCTGAGGGTGGCGTCCCGGATGACGTGGATGCCGAAGTACGCCAAGAGCGTCGCGATCTTCCAGACCGGCAGGGCGTACAGCGAAGGCCGGCACCACGCCGACCAGGCCGTCGCCCTCGCGGTGGTGTTCGCCACGACAGTGCTGATCTGGCGGATCTACATCCACCGGGCCGGGGAGCTGATGACGATCACCATCGCCGAGTCCGCGAACTCCTCCCGGCTCAGCCAGTTCACCGCCTTCGTCCACCTGGTCCTGGTGGCCGGCATCCTCGGCACGGCCGCTGCCAACCAGCTTGTCATCGCCCGGCCGTACGGCGACACGCCGTTCGCCTGGGCGATGCTGATCATCGGCGGCCCGGCGGTGTTCCTGGGCGGTCGACTGCTGCTCGACTACACCGTCTTCGCACGCATCGATCGGGCCCGACTGGTCGGGCTGCTCCTACTGCTGGCGCTGGCGCCGGCGACGTCGGCGCTGTCGCCGCTCATGTCGGCACTGATCGCCACGGGCGTGCTGGCCGCTGTCGCCGCGGTCAACCTGGCGGTGACCCGGGCGCACCCGCCGAGGCCGGCCCCGCGCGGCGCCTGACCGGCGGCCGGGATCTTTACCTCGGCTTAGCATTCGCACAGCGCGCCGCTATCCCCCGCCGGGCGAACCTCTGAGGGCGACACCACAGAGGACCCGCACCACGGAGGAGGAGACGTGATTCGGCGCAACACGATGATCCTGGGCGTTGGCGGTGCGCTCGCCGTACTCGCCGTCGTCGGCACCGCCATCGGGGCCAACGCGGCGGAGCAGGGCGAGCGGGGGCTCGGCGCCGCGCCGGCCGCGACCGCCACCACGGCCACCGCCCCGGCCGCCCCGGCCACCGGTACGGGTTCCCCGTCGACCGGCACGCCCGCGACCGGCACTCCCGCGACCGGTGTTCCCGGCACCACGCCGACCGGCGCCCCGGGCACCACCAGCCCGGCCACCGACGACGCGGTCAGCCAGGAGCGCGCGGTGGAGATCGCGCTCGGCCAGGCCGGCGGCGGCCGGGTCGACGAGGTCGAACGGGACCGGGAGCACGGCCGGACGGTCTGGAGCGTGGAGATCGAGAAGGACGGCTGGGAGACCGAGGTCGACGTCGACACCACCACCGGCGAGATCGTCAAGACCGACCGCGACCAGGACGACAACGACGATGACGATGACGACGACGACCGGGACGACGACTGATCACCCCGTACGGACGACGGCCGCACTGCCCCCTCCCCGGGGCGGTGCGGCCGTTCGTCACGGCCACTCCCGGCGGGGTGGCGTCGACGGCCGGGGCGAGGACAGCGGCCACCGGTCGGGGCTGTTAGCGTTCGCGGCCATGGAAACCGGGGAGGAAGCGGTCGACACGCTTCGCGGAGAGGTCGAGTCGTACGTCCGGCAGCAGGTGGCGCTCGGCGACCTGCCGTACGCGACGATCGTCGAGGAGACGGTGTACCACCTCGGGGACGAGGCGGACCGGGATGTTGTCGTACCGTTGGCCCGGGAGGTCGCGGCCCGTGAACTGACGGCGCATCTCGCCGCCCAGGCGCAGTGGCCCGAGGTGACCGACAACGACCGGCTCACCCTCGCCTTCCGCGCCCTGGACATCGCCGGGATCGTCGCCCGGGAGAACTTCGCCTGCTGCCAGAACTGCGGACTGGGCGAGATCGGCGACGAGGTCGCCGACGGCGACCAGCCCCGCGGCTACACCTTCTACCACCAGCAGGACGCGGAGCGCGGCGCCGAGGGTGCCGGGCTGTACCTCGGGTACGGGTTGTTCAACCAGCCGCCGTCGGTCGAGATCGGCGAGGAGGTGGCGGCGGCCCTGCGCGACCACGACGTACCGGTGAAGTGGGACGGGAGCACCGGGAGCAGGATCTTCGTGCCGCTGACCTGGCGGCGTCGGCGGTACGGCCGGTTCGCGGCACTCCCGTCCACCGTCGACGACGACGTACCGGTCGAGGTGGCGGTCCTCGACGCCTGGCGGGGTCCGTTCGCGTTGACCGACGACACCGTCCCGGCCAGTTGGCTGACCGGTCTGCACCTGCCCTGGCTACCGGCCGGAATCCGGGTGCGACTCACTATCGACGGCGTCTCGACGACGGTACGGCGGGACTGGGACACCCTGGTCGCCGACGGCCCGGACGGCACGGAGATCCGGGTCGGCCGCCGGGACGGCATGGCCCTGGTACGTCTACTCCGGACGGCCGCGACGTCTGGTCCGCAGCCGCGGGCCGAGGCGGTGCCCGAGCCGGAGCCGGAGGTCGGGCTGGTGGAGGCGACCTGGGAGCACCGGGCCGGCGGACAGTTCCGGGCGATACCGCTCGAAGCCGCCGAAGCCGTGGCCGCGCTCCGGCGGATGCCGGTCCGGACCGGCGCCTGGGCCTGCTTCGTCGGCCGGTCCGGCAGGGTGGTGCAGGTGCGGTGGGAGCAGGGCAGGCTCTGGCTGGAGACGCCCGACCCGCAGACGCAGACGTCGGTCGGTCGGCACGTGTCGCTGCCCGAGGCGGAACGGATGGTCAGCACGCTCGCGGTCGAGGACCGGGTCGCGGTGAACGAGTTGGGCGACCTGACCACGGTGCGGTGGGGTTGACCGGCCCTCCGGCGGCGGTGGCCCGGCCAGCGGGTCAGCTTTGGAGTCGCACCGGTACGCCGGCCCGGAACCGGGGCGGCGCCGGGGCCATCTCCGCGAAACCGGGCCACTCGCCCGGGCCGTTCCCGGGCGGACCCGCCAGGCAGGACCCGCCGTGTCCTTCCCGTTCGCCGCACCGGCCGCCGCCGGGCAGCCGCCGGTCGCAGAACACCCGGTGCCGCTCGTGCTGCGCGTCCTCCGCCGAGACGGTGACCTCGCCGGCGTCCAACTGCGGCAGGAAGGCCAGCGACTCGGTGAGCAACGCGGCCAATTCGGTGGCGGCGTCCAGCGTGGGTACGGCAACCCGAAGGTGGATGACGTGCCCCGGCGCCGCCTCGCCGCAACCGAATTCGTCCATGGACGGTCCTCTCCTCGTATCGGATTGTCTTTCACGGGATTCGCCGATCCTGCCCTCCGCCTGTCAGGGGCCGGGGCCGACGCCTGAATAGCTTAGTGACGTACCGGGCGAATTCGGGTTTGCCACTCCAAGGACATCAACAGTGGGTGAACAGGCAGGCACGCGGAGCCAGGCGTGGTGCGACGTCGACATCCCGTCCGACCGGCCGGACCGGCTGGGTCCGATCGGCACTAGCCGAGCGGCCGGAGGAGCCAATACTCTCTGGTAACCGCGATTTAACGTGATCACCGTCACGCCACGATATCCGGAGGCTATCCCCCCATGTCTCTCGACGTCCCCTACCGGTCCATCCCCGACATGTTCCTGCAACGCGTGTCGGCCACTCCCGGCCGGGACGCCTTCGCCCACCCGGCTCCCGACGACTCCGGGCCGATCTGGCTGACCTGGGCGCAGGTGGGCCAGCGGGCGAAGGCCATCGCCGCCGGACTGCGCGGCCTCGGTGTTGATCACGAGGACCGGGTGGCGATCGCGGCCAACACCCGACTCGACTGGGTTCTCGCCGATCTGGGGATCATGTGCGCCGGCGGCGCGACCACCACGGTCTACCCGACCACCGAGCCGGAGGACACCGCGTACATCCTCACCGACTCGGGATCGAAGATCCTGATCGCGGAGAACGCGACCCAGGCCGGCAAGGTGGCTGCGGCGGACCTGCCCGCGCTGACCCACGTGGTGCTGATGGACGGGCCGGCGGACCCGGCCGCCAACCCGCCGCAGCTCACCCTCGCCGACCTCGAGGTACAGGGCGCGCTGGCGTTGGAACGGGATCCGGAGCTGATCGAACGGGTGGTCGCCGAGATCACCCCGGACCGGCTGGCCACCCTGATCTACACCTCGGGCACCACCGGCCGCCCCAAGGGCGTGGAGCTGCTGCACGCCGGATGGTGCTGGGAGGGCGTCGCCCAGGGGACGCTGGGCATCCTCGAACCCAGCGATTTGCAGTACCTCTGGCTGCCGCTGTCCCACTCGTTCGGTAAGACACTGCTCTGCGGCGTGATCCACGTCGGGCTGCCGACGTACGTGGACGGCCGGCTCGACAAGCTCGTCGAACTGCTCGGGCTGGTCAGGCCGACGCTGATGTGCGGCGCACCACGGATCTTCGAGAAGGTCTACAACCGCGCGGTCACCACCGCGCAGACCGGCGGCGGGGCCAAGGCGAAGATCTTCGCCTGGGCGGTGCGGACCGGCAAGCGGAAGGTCGCCCTGGAGCAGGCCGGCCAACCGGTCTCCGCCGGCCTGCGGATCAGTTACGCCGTCGCGGAGAAGCTGGTGTTCAGCAAGCTCCAGGCCCGGCTGGGTGGTCGGATCCGGGTACTGGTCTCCGGCGCCGCGCCGCTGAGCAAGGAGATCGCCGAGTTCTTCGCCGCCGCCGGACTGCCGATCTACGAGGGTTACGGCCTCACCGAGACCAGCGCGGCCAACTTCGTCAACCGGCCGGGCAGGCTCAAGATCGGCACCGTCGGTCAGGCCGTCGGCGACCTGGAGTGCAGGATCGACGACGACGGCGAGATCCTGCTCCGGGGCGCGCCGGTGATGCGCGGCTACCACAACCTCGCCGAGGAGACCGCGGCGGCGCTCACCTCGGACGGTTTCTTCCGCACCGGTGACATCGGCGAACTCGACGCCGACGGCTACCTCAAGATCACCGACCGGAAGAAGGACCTGGTCAAGACGTCCGGCGGCAAGTACATCGCGCCGTCGGCAATCGAAGGGATGTTCAAGGCCATCTGCCCGTACACCGCGCAGGCGGTGGTGATCGGTCAGGCCCGCAACTACTGCACCATGCTGGTCAGCCTGGACGCCGACGCCGTCACCGCCTGGGCCGCCGGCGGACCGCTGGCCGGGCGCCCGTACGCCGAGATCGTCGCGTCGGCCGAGGTGCGCGGCCTGGTCGAGGGGTACGTCGACGACCTCAACACCAAGCTGAACCGCTGGGAAACGATCAAGAAGGTGACCGTCCTGCCCCGCGAACTGACCGTCGAGGACGGCGAGATGACACCCTCGATGAAGATCAAGCGGAGCGCCGTCGAGACCAGCTTCGCCAACGAGATCAACAAAATGTACGAGGGCAGCCTCGCCCAGCTCTGAACCGCGGTTCGGCCGGGCTCGTCGGTCCGCGAACCGACGGGTCCGGCCGAACCGGCTTCATCCGAGCCTCCCCGGGGTAAGAACCACGGTCAGGACCTGAGCGACCGCGAACCGGCGGTCGGCGGGGCGGGCAGCAAGGGGGTTCCCAGGATGACGGCCATGGTGGCAGCACACGTGGAGACCGGCGCCTTGGTGATCACCATGGCTGGCCGGTGGAGTCTGGCTCAGGCGTACACCCTGCAGCGGGCGTTCGAGGCCTGCACCGCGCACCACCCGCCGTACGTGGCGGTGGACTGCACCCGGGTCGCCCCCGACGGTCTGCTGCCGACGGTGCTGCCGGCCCTGGTCATGCTCGGGCAGTCCTGCCGGCGGGGCATCACCGTGCTGGTCTGCGCCCCGGCGTCGGCACTGACCGGGGCCATCCGCCGGCTGCCGACCCGACGGGTGCGGCTCTATCCCCGGCTGTCCGAGGCGCTCAGCCGACTCCGGCCGTACCCGGTGCCACGCGGGGTCCGGTGGGCCCACCAGCGCCTCGCCCCGGCGGCGCAGGCGGCGGCGAGCGCACGGCGGCTGGTCCGCGACTGCTGTGACCGGTGGCGCCTGACGGACGTGACCGACGACGCCCAACTCGTCGTCTCCGAACTGGTGGCGAACGCCGTGGAGCACGCGGGTACGGAGATCGACGTCACCGTCTCCCACCACCGCCACCGGCTCCGGATCGCGGTCGCCGACCGGCACCACGGCGTACCCCGGATCGCCGCCACCCCGACCGACGACGCCGGCGGTTCGGCGCCCCCCGCGCTGCGCGGGCGTGGGCTGGCCCTGGTGTCCCGGGCGGTCGCCGGCTGGGGTGTGCTGCCGGGCAGCGACGGCAAGGTGGTCTGGGCGTCCCTGCCGACCCCCCGCCCGCCGCGGCTGCGGCTGCCCCGGCCGGACATGCTCTCCCGGCACGGCTACCCCGCCTGACCTGCGCGTCCCATCTCCGAACGGTCACCGCCAGCTACTCACCGGTACGTAGATCCTGCTCACACCTGCCCCTTCCCGGTTGGTCAGGGGAAGGGACACCGGGTTCCATGGCGGACGCACTTCGTTCAGAGATGGGACGCTCCACATGCCAACCGACCACCGGACCAGGATCGCCGAACGCGGCGAGGCTGAGCTGATCTTCCAGTTCGGCACCCTCGCACCGGAGAGCGCCCACGAGGCGCTCGGCATCACCACCGGCCGAATCGGCGGCGGCGTGGTCCTCTCGGTCCGTGACGACCCGATGGGCGGCTTCTGGAACCGTGCCCTCGGGCTCGGGCTCACCGAGCCGGTCACCGCCCGGCTGATCGGCGAGATCGTCGACTTCCACCGGGCGAACGGCAGCCCGAGTGCCACGATCCAGATCGCCCCGGAGGTGCTGCCGTCCGACTGGGACGAGATAACCGCCCGGTACGGGCTCACCGTCGGCGGCACCTGGGTGAAACTTGCGGGCTCGATCGACGACCTCCGGCCCGACGACACGCGGCCCGGCACGCCGGATCTGCCCGCCGACCGTCCCGGACCTGGACCCCGCACCGACCTGCGGGTCGGCCCGGTCACCCCGGAGCACGTCGACGAGTGGAGCGCGCTGGTCTGGCAGATCTTCGCCGGGAGGTCCGACGAGCACCTGACCTCGATCATGGCGTCCGGAGCCAGGCGGGGAGCGTTCCAGGGTTTCGCCGCCTGGGACGGCGACACGATGGTCGGGGTGGCCAACCTCTACGTGTGCGGCGACATCGGCCACCTCAACTCCGGGGCGACCCTGGAGAGCCACCGGCGGCACGGCGTCCAGTCGGCGCTGATCGCGGCCCGTGCCCGGGCCGCGGCCGAGGCCGGCTGCCGTTGGCTGGTCGCGGAGACGGGTCGTCCGGAGCGGCCCGGGAGCAACCCCTCGCTGAACAACATGGTCCGGGCCGGGCTCACCCCGCTCTACGAGCGGAACAACTGGATCTGGCGCCCCGAAGCCGGCACAAACGCCTGACCCGTCGTCGCGCCGCTCCCTGCACCCGATCGCCGGTCGTCGGCTCGCGGCTTGCCGGCTTCCCGGTTGCCGCCGACCGGCTTCCGACTCCCGGCGGTCGGTGGCCGGGGACTCCGCACCGCCGTCGGACCAGGTGACGAGGTGGGCTCGGCCCGGTCAGGCGATCACGGCGGGTTCCCGCCAGAGGGGGCGGGCAACCCGGTCGAGGTCGTACCGGACGGCGGCGAGTCGGCGTACCGCCTCGGTGAGTTCGGCGGGTGGCAGGGTGAACGGCAGCCGGAGGAACCGTTCCATGGTGCCGTCCAGTCCGAACCTCGGGCCGGGGGCGATCCGTACCCCGACCTCCTCGGCGGCCCGGGCCAGCGCGCTCGCGATCGGTCCGTCCAGCTCCGCCCAGAGCGTGACGCCGCCCTGCGGGGGTCGTACCCGCCAGCTGGGCAGTTCGGCCCGGATCACGGCCAGCAGGGCGTCCCGCTGCACGGTCAACTGCGCCCGCCGGGCCGACACGATGGCCTCCGCGTCGGCGAGCAGCCGTACCGCGACGAGTTGGTCGAGCACCGGGCCGGCCATGTCGACGCCGACCCGGGCCGCCGCCAGCCGCTGCACCTGCGGCGCCGAGGCGCGGATCCAGCCGATCCGCAGGCCGCCCCAGTACGGCTTGCTCATCCCGCCGATGGTGACCACCCGGGAGTGCCGGTCGAAGACGGCGGTCGGCGGCGGCACCTCGACGCCGTCCAGGGCCAGGTCCACGAAGGACTCGTCCACGACCAGGTCGGTCCCGGCGGCCTGGGCCGCGGCCACCACCCGCTCACGCAGCTCGGCCGGCATCAGGTGGCCGGTCGGGTTCTGGAACTCGGGAATCAGGTACGCCAGCCGGGGCCGGGTCTGCCGCAGGCCGCCGAGCAGCAGGTCGGCGTCCCAGCCGGGGCTCTCGGTGTCCAGGCCGTGGGTGGTGATCCGGGCCCGCCGGGCGGCGAGCGCGGCCAACGCGTTGGGGTAGGTCGGCGCCTCCACCAGTACGCCGGCTCCGGGCGGCAGCACGAGTCGCAGCACCAGGTCGAGGGCGTGCTGTACGCCGTTGGTGACCAGGATCTGCTCCGGACTGGTCGGCAGGCCCCGTTCGGTGTAGCGCTCGGCCACCGCCGTACGCAGCTCGATGATCCCGGTGGGGTGGTAGCCGGCGCCGCCGAGGTAGCAGGCCAGGTCCTCGACGGCGGCCCGGGCGGCTCCGGCCAGTTCGGCCGGCGCGGCCAGGGCGGCGCAGCCGAGGTCGATCACGTCCAGGTCCTCCAGCGGAGTCCACATGCCGGAGCTGCCCACCCGGTGGCCGTTCGGCAGTGTGGTCCAGCTGCCGGCACCGCGTCGGCTGGTCAGGTGTCCGGTCTCGCGCAACGCGCGGTAGGCGGCGGTGACCGTGGTACGGCTGATCCGCAGCGCCTCGGCCAGCTCACGTTCGGCCGGGAGTCGTACGCCGAGCGGCAGTCGCCCGTCGGCCAGCAGCCCGCGTACGGCGCCGGCGAGCGCGGCGTAGTCGGGGTCGCGCCGCCGCCCGGGGAGGGAGTGCCACTGACCGAGCATCCGAGCCAGGTGAGGGCCGCGAACCAGTCCAGTCATAACCACATCTCCTCGATTGGACCTTCAGACCTCCCGGATTGGCCCTCAGAGTGGCATGCATGACAACGATTGGCAACCGACCGGACCGGCTGGCCCGGCGACTGCTGCAGCTCTACGCCGGTCTGGCGCTGTACGGCCTGAGCATCGGACTGATGATCGAGTCGACCCTCGGCCTGGATCCCTGGGACGTCTTCCACCAGGGGCTCTCCCGACTCACCGGCGCCTCCATCGGCACCGTCACGATCGTCGTCGGGGCGTTGGTCCTGCTGCTCTGGATCCCGCTGCGCCAACGTCCGGGGTTCGGCACGGTCAGCAACGTGGTGGTCGTCGGCGTGGCGGCCGATCTGGCCCTGGCGGTACTGCCGACCGTCACACCGTTCCCCACCCGGATCGGTTTCCTGGTCGCCGGCGTCGTACTCAACGGCGTGGCGACCGGTCTCTACATCGGCGCCCGCTTCGGCCCCGGGCCCCGCGACGGCCTGATGACCGGTTTCGTGGCCCGTCATCCGCGACACTCGATCCGCATGGTCCGTACGGTGATCGAGGTGACCGTGCTGGCCGTCGGCTGGCTGCTCGACGGCACGGTCGGGATCGGCACCGTGGTGTACGCGCTCAGCATCGGGCCACTGGTGCACCTGTTCATCCCGATGTTCACCGTGCCGCCCACGGAGCCGGGCCGGCACGGTCCGATCACCGGAACCGCCCGCCAGGCGGCGACCACGCGGATCGCCCGCGACGTGCCGACCACGGACGTTTCCCGCGAGGCGGCGACCTGAACATGCGACCCGGCGGCGCGGGCCCGACCCGGCGACCCGGCGCCACCGAGCCGGCACAGATCGTCCCCAATGGACAATGAATCGGACTGACCGGAGAAGAATGAACGACTGATGACCTTCCCGTCGACCGGCACGACACGGCATCATCTCTCCCATGGGGGATGACGGATGGCGGTGGTCCGACGCCTGGATTTTCGTCTCGCTGGTCATCGCGGGCGGTGCCGGCCGACACCGGCGCTCAAGCACCACCCGACGACCGGAGGGTGTCCGTCTCGCCGACGTGCTCTCCACCGCCGAACACCTCAACCGGGCCATCCCGGCCCGACACGAGATCGAGGCCGCGGTGCGGCGGCTGGTCGGTGCGGACCTGGTCACCGTCTCGGACGGCTGGTTCCGGGTCACCTCGGCCGGTGAGCGCCTGTGGCGGACCAGGCCGCACGGCGGGGTCGGCACCGCGGTGGAGACCGTGCACGGGGTGCTGACCCGTCGGCACGCCCCGGGCGACCACGACTGGATCCTCGAGGAGGACGAGCACGCGGCGGCGGTGCAGGAGTACGCGGCCCGCTTCACCCTGCCGACACCCCGCCGCTCGCCCGAGAACGGTACCTAGTAGCGACCGGGCGACCGGACGACCGGGCGACCGGGGAACGTGCCGGACCACGTCGACCGGACCGGCGATCGGCACGGCCGGGAGCGCCCCGATGGGTACGTCTCCCGGCCGTGCCTCACCCCCCGAGCACGTGTTCCTCGACCGCGGCGACCCGGATCTGCCCGGGCGGCGGTGCGGAGGTCAGACGCTCGCGGTACTGCCGCAGAAGTCCCGGACCGGGTCGTAGTCCTGGCCGTCCTTCCAGGCGCCGATGTCGAAGCAGTACCGGGTGCCCGGCTGGAGACCGGTGATCGTCTGGGTCATCCACCCCGTGGTCGGTGTCCCGGGCACGGTTATGGTCTCCGCGCCGGCCCGGTCGATCCGGTAGTACTGCTCGTTCACGGCGTTGTCCGTCCAGCTCAGCGTGATCGAGTTCGCGGTCAACGCCGTCACCATGAGGCCCGTCGGCCTCGGCAGTGGGTCCGTCGACGCCATCGGCGTGGTGGTACACGCGGAAGCGTACGACGACCCGTACGCGTTGCTGGCCAGCACCCGCCAGCAGTACTGGGTAGCCGGGGTCAGACCCGACGCGGTCCAGGTGAACTCGGTGGCCCCGGAGGCAGCCCGGCTGTAGACCGTGGTCCACAACCAGGTGTTCGGCGGATACGTCAGGGCGCGACCCCTGAGTTGGATCGTGAAGCTCGTCGCGAGCGTGCCGCTGGGAATCACCCGGATGGCCACCGACGTCCCGGTCGGGGCGGGCGTGAGCACGAGGGACGGCCTGGCCGGCGGCGAACCCTGGACCGCGCTCCGGCAGCCGATCTCGGTGGTGGCGCCCAGGCCCACGTTGACGGCCCGCACACAGACCTGGTGCGAGCCCGGCGTGGCCGGCACGGTCACCTGGAAGCCGTGGTCGTCCCCGTACCCGGGGTACACGGTCGCGACGTCCGGCCGGCTCTGGGACGCGGTGTCGCTCCTGATCCACCGGCCATCCAGGTACACCTCCACCTTGACCGGGTCGGCGGTGTCCGGATCGACGGCCCAACCCTTCAGCGTCAAGCCGGAGATGCCGGACGAAACATTCTCGAGGACGCCGAACGGGTTGAACTGCGGGGTGAAGCTGCGGCAGGAGTAGGCGTTCTCCCCCGCACCCTGGTTCACCGCCATCGCACACACCTGGCTGCCCGGCGCGGCCGGCACGATGCCGGAGAACGCGGACGTCGTCGCACTGGTCGTCAGGGTGGCCACGATCGTGGAGCCCACCGCGATCTTGACCTGGATCCCCGTCGCCACGTTCGGATCGCTCGCGGTCCCGGAAACCCGCAGCCCGCCCGGTTGACGGACGACCTCCCGCAGCGACACGCTCGGGGTGCCGTAGGGCGGGCCGGGGTCCTCCTCGCCTTCGCAGATCGGTGGGGGGTCGGGTTGGTCACAGTACGGCTGGGCGGCCGCCGGGCCCGCCGCCACGCCGACGAAGCCGGCCGCCATGACCAGCGCCGTAACGACCCTTACCAGTCGTCTTCTCACGTTCACTCTGATACTTCTCCTTGTCGCGCCATCGTGCTTCGGCCCCCAGAAACTCGTCGGGGCGTGGTCCGTCCGTTTCGGACGGCGTTCAGCTGGACAGTGCCGTTTGACCGGACAGTGCCGCCTGACCGGCAGGCTCCGGCGCCGGTGGCTGCGCGGCACCCCCACCACCACCGACCCGCCACAGGCCGTACGCCGCCACGGCGCTGCCCACGGCCATCAGGCCGTGGCTCGCGATCTCCACCGTGCCGTTATCGGCGAGCAGGACCTCCAGCACGAGACCCACCGCGAACAGGGCGGGCGCCCAGGCCGAGGCCACCCCTCGGCGGACCAGTCCGATCGTCACCAGCAGCCGGGCGCTCAGCCCGAGGAACACGAAATAGCCCACCGGTAGGGCCCACACACCGGCTCCCTGGAAGCGTGCGACGACGAACTCCTGCATCGCGGACCGGTCGAGCCCGGCAGCCCCGGTCTCGACCAGGATCAGGTGGAACATCGCGAACGCCCCGGCGCAGGGAACGGCTCCCCACAGCAGGGCCCAACCGACGCGTCCGACGACGCTGCCGCGCACGACGGGTCCCAGTCCGGCGACCGCGAGCCCGAGCAGGGCCGCGGCGACGAGGTGCGTCAGGCCGCCGGCCGTGAGCCGGCCGCTGCCCTCGGCGATCGCCACCACGTCGTCGGCCGCGTCCAGGTCGCCGACGAACACCTCGGCGACCAGCAGACACAGCGCCGATCCGAGTATTGCCACCGCGGTGGTGCGGGGCGAGGGTACCTGGCTCCTGTCCGCCGTGGGGTCGAACCGCGGCAGGGGCTTGAACAGTTTCTTCACTGGTTTGCTCCGGTCGTTCGAAACGATGCGGCCACGCTAGGCCGCCGTTGATCACCGGGGCATCCCTCACGACGGACCTTCAGGGTCCTCCGCGAGGAGGACCCCGGGACCGCCAACATCAAGATCCAGTACAGTGCCGCGCATGTGGAGTTCGCTGACGCGTCGTCAGTGGGCGTTCGACTGGCTACTCACCGCACTGGCCACCGTGGTCGCGTTCGCACAGCTGTTCATCCCGAACAACGACGGCTACGTCGGCGGGCCGATGGGGCTGAACGTGGTCCTCGCCCTGCTGACAACGGTTCCCCTCGCGTGGCGGCGGGTCTGGCCGTTCGCGGTCACGGTCGTCGTGTTCGGCGCGCACTCCCTCGTGAGCCTCTTCGGCGCCCACGCCGTCACCTTCTGGGGCACGCTGCTGCCGATGGCCGTCGGGGTCTACTCGGCCGCACGCTGGGGCAGCTCGCGCCGCTCACCCCTGGTGCTGCTGTTCCCGGTGGTCACCTTCGCGCTGTACCCGATCCACATGCCCGAGTTCCGGGGGTGGGAGGACATCGTCTTCGCGCTCGTGGTGCTCTCGGCGGCCTGGTCCGCCGGACACGGGATCAACCGGCTCGTCCGGCAGCGCCGCGAACTCAAGGAGGCACTGCGCCAACTCGCCGAGCAGCAGGAGTTGCGCAGCCGCCAGGTGGTACTGGAGGAACGGACCCGGATCGCGCGGGAGATGCACGACGTCGTCGCACACGGCGTGAGCGTGATGGTCGTACAGACCGGTGCGGCGCGGCTGGAGCTCGACGACGATGTCGACGGGGCACGGACGGCGCTGTTGACGGTGGAGGCCACCGGACGGCAGGTTCTCGGCGAGTTGCGCCGGACGGTCAGCCTGCTCCGGGCCGGCGACGACGCCACGTCGACCGGGGAACCCTCACCCAGGCTGGCGGACCTGCCGGCACTGGTGACGTCGATGCGCGCGGCGGGACTCACGGTGGAGTTGCACCTGCCCGAGCGGGTCGAGTCCGATCCCGGACGGGAACTGGCGGTCTACCGGATCGTGCAGGAGGCGCTGACCAACGCCCTACGGCACGCCGGCCCCACCACCGTCAACGTACGGGTGACCGCCGATCCGCAGCTGGAGGTCGAGGTGTCCGACGCCGGGCCGAGTGACGGCGGTGCCCCGGGGGTCGGCGTCCCCGGTGGCCATGGACTGATCGGCATGCGCGAACGGGTCACCATGTACGGCGGCCAGCTACGGACGGAGCACCGGGGCCGCGGTTTTGTCGTCCACGCCGAATTCCCCGCAGAGCGGTCGCAATGATCCGGATCCTGCTGGTCGACGACCAGGCGCTGGTCCGCGCCGGCTTCCACTCCATCCTGCAGAAGCAGCCGGACGTGCGGGTGGTGGGCGAGGCCGGCGACGGTGTCGAGGCTGTACGGCTGGCCCGCACGTTGCGGCCCGACCTGGTGCTGATGGACATCCGGATGCCCCGCAAGGACGGGCTGGCGGCCACCAGGGAGTTGCTGACCGTCGAGGCGCCGCCCCGGGTCGTCGTGCTCACCACCTTCGACGCCGACGAATACGTCTACGCCGCGCTGCGCGCCGGGGCCACCGGATTCCTCCTCAAGGACATTTCCCCCGAAGACCTGGTCTCCGCCGTACGCAACGCGATGTCCGGGGACTCGATGCTCTCCCCGCGGATAACCCGACGCCTGATCGAATCCTTCGTGCAGAGCCCCCCGCCGGGCGGTGGGGTGCCGGAGCCGTTACGCGGGCTCACCCCCCGCGAACTCGACGTACTCCGAGAGCTGGCGACCGGGGCGACCAACGCCGAGATCGGCGCCCGACTGTTCCTGGCCGAGACCACGGTCAAAACCCACCTGGCCCGCGTCTTCGTCAAGCTGAAGGCACGGGACCGGGTGCAGGCCGTCGTGCTGGCGTACGAGTACGGGCTGGTCCGCCCGTCGGTGTGACGTCGAGAAGTGGGCCGGGCCGTGACCGGGGCGGGCAGTCGCCATCTCTGCGGCGGGGCAGCGGCTCAGCGGACCGGGTGACCGGCCTGCCGCAGGGCGTCCTTGACCTCGCCGACGCGCAGCTCGCCGAAGTGGAAGACGCTGGCCGCCAGCACCGCGTCGGCGCCGGCCGCGACCGCCGGCGGAAAGTGCGCCACCGCACCCGCGCCGCCACTGGCCACCACCGGTACGTCGACCACCCGTCGCACCGCCTCGATCAGCGCCAGGTCGAACCCGGCCTTCGTCCCGTCGGCGTCCATCGAGTTGAGCAGGATCTCCCCGGCGCCCAACTCCGCCGCCCGGGCGGCCCAGCCGACCGCGTCGAGACCGGTACCCCGCCGCCCCCCGTGCGTGGTCACCTCGAAGCCGCTGTCGGTGGTCACCCCGGCCGGGCAGCGCCGGACGTCCAACGACAGCACCAGGACCTGCCGGCCGAAACGCTCGGCGATCTCGGCGATCAGGCCGGGCCGGGCGATCGCGGCCGTGTTCACCCCCACCTTGTCGGCGCCGGCCCGCAGCAGCCGGTCCACGTCGGCGACCTGGCGTACTCCCCCGCCGACGGTGAGCGGGATGAAGACCGACTCGGCGGTCCGGCGTACCACGTCGAGCATGGTGCCCCGGTCGTCGGAGGAGGCGGTGACGTCGAGGAAGGTCAACTCGTCGGCGCCGGCCTCGTCGTACGCCGCAGCCAGCTCGACCGGATCCCCGGCGTCCCGCAGGTCGACGAAGTTGACGCCCTTGACCACCCGGCCGGCGTCCACGTCCAGGCAGGGAATGACCCGCACCGCGACGGTCATGCGCCGGCCCTGCCCGGCTCTCCGGCGGTCACGACTCGGCCAGCACGGCTAGTGCCTCGGCGACGGTGAACGCCCCCGCGTAGAGCGCCTTCCCGGCGATCACGCCCTCCACCCCGATCGACTCCAGGGTGGCCAGTGCCCGCAGGTCGTCGAGGGTGGAGACGCCACCCGAGGCGATCACCGGGGCGGAGGTACGGGCACAGACCTCGCGGAGCAGGTCGAGGTTGGGGCCGCGCATCATGCCGTCCTTGGTGATGTCGGTGACCACGTACCGGGCCGCCCCGGCCTTGTCCAACCGCTC
This sequence comes from Plantactinospora sonchi, assembly GCF_036422035.1. Classification (NCBI taxonomy): domain Bacteria; kingdom Bacillati; phylum Actinomycetota; class Actinomycetes; order Micromonosporales; family Micromonosporaceae; genus Plantactinospora; species Plantactinospora sonchi. Next base: position 236,813 of record NZ_JAZGQK010000016.1, on the reverse strand, counting down.
CAGCACCTCGAAGAGGTCACCGCCGTCCCGGGTCCAGCCCCGGGCGGCGAGGGTACGTCCCCGCACGTCCAGCCCGATCGCCACCCGGTCGCCGTACTCCGCGGCGACCCGGTCGCACCACTGCGGGTCCTCCAACGCGGCGGTGCCGATGTTGACCCGGGCCGCCCCGGTCGCCAACGCCGCCCGCAGCGACTCGTCGTCCCGGATCCCGCCGGAGAGTTCCACCTGTACGTCGAGTCGGCCGACCACGTCGGCGAGCAGTTCCGCGTTCGACCCCCGTCCGAAGGCCGCGTCGAGGTCGACCAGATGGATCCAGGCGGCACCGTCCCGCTGCCAGGCCAGCGCGGCCTCCAACGGGTCGCCGTAGCTGGTCTCACTGCCCGCGGCGCCCTGAACCAGGCGCACCGCCTGACCGTCCGCCACGTCGACGGCGGGAAGCAGGGTGAGGCTCACGGTGATCTCCTCTCCTCGGATGGAACGGTGGCCGGACCCGGCCGGTGGTCAGGTGCGCCGGCCCAGCGCGATCACCACGATGGCCGGCAGGGCCAGCACCAACAGGATGATCAGACCGAGCCGCAGCGCGAGGTCGTCGACGAACAGCCAGATGGCGCCCAGCGCGACCAGGGCGAGGACAACCACCCCGGCGCGTTCGCCCCGGCTCCGTCGGGCGTACAGCCGACCCGTACGCCGGTTCGGAAGTCGCGGGGTGAGTCGGCGCAGCAGCGCCCGGCGGCGCTGGCGTCGGGCCACCACCCGGGCCCGTTTCGCCCGGGCCCGCTCGACCTCGGCGACCCGGGCGGCCCGGCGCCGGGCCCGTTCCCGGCTCACAGCGTGGCCAGCCAGTTGGTCAGCAGCACCCGGCCGGTGTCGGCGGACTTCTCCGGGTGGAACTGGGCCGCCGACAGCGGGCCCCGCTCCACCGCAGCCACGAACGGGGTCTCGTGCTCCGCCGTCGTCACCAGTGCCTCGACGCCGGTCAACGCGGGCAGGTCGGTCGCGGCGTAGGAGTGCACGAAGTAGAAGCGCGCGTCCGTCGGCAGACCGGCGAAGAGGGTCGAACCGGTCGGCGTCCGGACCGTGTTCCAGCCCATGTGTGGCACCCGTCGGGCGGCGAGCCGGGTCACCCCACCGGGCAGCAGGCCGAGCCCCTTGGTGACCACGCCGTGCTCCTCGCCGTACTCGAAGAGGATCTGCATGCCGACGCAGATGCCCAGCACCGGCCGGCCCGCCGCGACCCGCTCGGCGATCACCGGGCCGGCCCGCAGCGCCTCGATCCCGGCCATGCATGCGGCGAAGGCGCCCACCCCGGGCACCACCAGGCCGTCCGCCGACGCGGCGGCAGCCAGGTCGGCGGTGACGGTGACCTCGGCGCCGGCCCGGGCCACGGCCCGCTGCGCGGAACGCAGGTTGCCGGAACCGTAGTCCAGCACCACGACGTTCGGCACGGCCATCAGGTGTCCCCGGGGATCAACCACAGCACCCCGCCGGCGGTGGCGAGGACGGCGAGCGTGCCGACCAGCCAGAGGGCCCCCCGGGACGCACCCTGGCGGTGCATCGACCACGCCCCGCCGATCAGCACCCCACCAAGGGCGAACAACAGCACCGGCAGCACGGCGTTCATCAGAGCAGCCCCTTGGTGCTGGGAATCGCGCCACCGGCGCGTACGTCGATCGACACCGCCTCGCGCAACGCCCGCGAGACCGCTTTGAACTGCGCCTCCACCACGTGGTGCGCGTCCGGGTGACCGCCCGGCCGGGCCGCCCGCAGGACCGACACGTGCAGGGTGAGCCGGGCCGACTGGCCGAACGACTCCCAGATGTGCCGGGTCATGCTGGTCGGGTAGACCGGCCCGATGTACGGGGCCAGCGCCGGCTCGTCGTGCACCACGTACGGCCGGCCGGAGAGGTCGACCGCGGCCCGTACCAGCACCTCGTCCATCGGGATGGTCGCCGAACCGTACCGCCGGATGCCCGCCTTGTCGCCGAGTGCCTGGTCGAACGCGGTACCCAGGGCGAGCGCGGTGTCCTCGACGGTGTGGTGGGCGTCGATCTCCAGATCACCGACGGTCTGCACGGTGAGGTCGAAACCGCCGTGCCGGGCGATCTGGTTCAGCATGTGGTCGTAGAAGCCGACCCCCGTGTTGATCTCGGCCTTGCCGGTGCCGTCGAGGTCCAGCTCGACGAGGACCTTGGTCTCGGCCGTGGTCCGCTCGACCCGGGCGGTTCTGCTCACGGTAGGACCTTTCGTTCGCGACTGCGGTGTCAGCATGACAGGACGGGCCGGCTCGGCGTCACCCGGGACCGGCGGCACCGGGAACCGCGCTGTCGACAGTGCTGGTGGGGTCGGCGCCGGCCACGCCCGCGGTCCAGGCGTCCACGGCGGCAAAGAACGCGTCGGTCTCCTCCGGCGTGCCGGCGGTGACCCGCAGCCAGCCGGCCAGTCCGACGTCACGGACCAGCACGCCGTGGTCGAGCAGCACCCGCCAGACGGCCCGCTGGTCGGCGCCGACCTCGAAGAGCACGAAGTTGGCGTCACTGTCGGCCACCGTCCGGCCCCGGGCCCGCAGGCCGGACACGATCCGGTCCCGCTGCTCCTTGATCGCCCGCACCGTGCCGAGCAGGGTCTCGCGGTGGGCCAGCGCCGCCCGGGCGGCGGCCTGGGTGAGCGCCGACAGGTGGTACGGCAGCCGGACCAACTGCACCGCGTCCACCACCGCCGGGTCGGCGGCGAGGTAACCGAGCCGGCCGCCGGCGAAACCGAACGCCTTGCTCATGGTCCGGGTCACCACCAGCCGGGGGTGGCCGGGCAGCAGGGCGAGCGCGGTCGGCGTGCCGGGACGGGCGAACTCGGCGTACGCCTCGTCCACCACCACCATGCCGGGGGCCTCGGCCAGCACCGCGTCGAGCACCGCCGGGTCCAGCGCCGTCCCGGTCGGGTTGTTCGGCGAACAGAGGAAGACCACGTCGGGTCGGTGCTCCCGGACCTGCGCCACGGCGTGCGCGACGGTCAGCCCGAAGTCGGCGTCCCGGCGGCCGTCCCGCCAGGCGGTGCCGGTGGCGGTGGCGAGCAGCGGATGCATCGAGTACGCCGGGGTGAAACCGAGCGCGGTCCGCCCCGGACCACCGAAGACCTGCAGCAGTTGCTGCTGGACCTCGTTGGAGCCGTTCGCCGCCCAGACGTCGCCGACGCCCAGCCCGTGACCGAGGTAGTCGGCCAGGTCGGCGCGGAGCGCCACGGCGTCCCGGTCCGGGTAGCGGTTGAGGTCGCGCAGCTCGGCCGCGACCGCCTTGCTGATCGCCTCCACCACCGGCTCGGGGAGCGGGTACGAGTTCTCGTTGGTGTTCAGCCGCACCGGCACGTCCAGCTGCGGCGCGCCGTACGGGCTGCGCCCCCGCAGGTCGTCGCGGATGGGCAGATCGTCGAGGGAGGTCACGCGGGTGCTCCCTCGACGTCCGCCGAGGGTCGGGACGGGTCGGCGTCGGCGAACCGGACCTGCACCGCCTGGCCGTGCGCGGGCAGGTCCTCCACCCCGGCCAGGGTCACCACGTGCCGGGCGGTGTCCCGCAACGCCGCCTCGGTGTACTCCACGATGTGGATGCCGCGCAGGAACGACTGCACCGACAGGCCCGAGGAGTGCCGGGCACAGCCGCCGGTGGGCAGCACGTGGTTGGAACCGGCGCAGTAGTCCCCGAGGGACACCGGCGCGTACGGCCCGACGAAGATCGCCCCGGCGTTGCGTACCCGCATCGCCCACTCGCGGGCGTCCCGGGTCTGGATCTCCAGGTGCTCGGCGGCGTAGAGGTCGACCACCCGCAGCCCGGCCGCCAGATCGTCGACCAGCACCACGCCGCTCTGCGGGCCGGTGAGCGCGGTGTTGATCCGGTGGGTGTGCTTGGTCTGCGGAACCTGCCGGGCCAGTTCCCGGTCGACCGCGTCGGCAAGTTCGACCGACGGGGTGACCAGCACGCTCGCCGCCAGCGGGTCGTGCTCGGCCTGGCTGATCAGGTCGGCGGCGACGTGCACCGGGTCGGCCGTGTCGTCGGCCAGTACGGCGATCTCGGTCGGACCGGCCTCGGCGTCGATCCCGACCACGCCGCGCAGCAGCCGCTTGGCGGCGGTGACCCAGATGTTGCCCGGGCCGGTGATCATGTCGACCGGATCGCAGTGTCCGGTGCCGTCGGCGTCGGTCGCCGCACCGTAGGCGAGCATCGCCACCGCGTGGGCGCCGCCGACCGCGTAGACCTCCTCGACGCCGAGCAGCGCGCACGCGGCCAGCACCCGGGCGTCGGGCAGGCCGTTGTTCTCCGGCTGCGGCGGGCTCACCACCACCAGCGACCGGACCCCGGCCGTCTGGGCCGGCACCACGTTCATCACCACGGTCGACGGGTACATGGCCAGGCCGCCCGGGACGTAGAGGCCGACCCGGTCGACCGGGACCCAGCGCTCGGTCACGATCCCGCCCGGGACGACCTCGGTGGTCACGTCGGCCCGCCGCTGGTCGGCGTGCACCCGGCGGGCGCGGTTGATGGTCTCGAGCAGCGCGGCCCGGACGTCGGGTTCCAGGGTCGACTCGGCCTCGGCGATCGCCTCGGCCGGCACCCGCAGCTGGTCCAGCAGCAGGCCGTCGAACCGATGTGTGGCGTCCCGGATCGCGGTGAACCCATGCTCGCGGACCGCCTCGACGAGCGGGCGCATCTTCTCCACCGCGACGGAGACGTCAAGCTGGGCACGGGGCAGCAGGGCACGCGGGTCACGCCAACCGCCGCGCAGGTCGATCCGGTTCAACACCCTTGGCAGTCTATTCGGCACGCCGGCCGGCGGAGCGGCTCCGTCCAGCGGGCGGGACGGTGACCCGGACCACGTACCCCCACCGTTCGGCCGGCGGTGTGGTCAGCCGAAGCCGGGAGCGGCTCAGCCGAACCACGTACGGTCGAGGTCGGCCGGAACCGGTTAGGCTCGTCCGGTGGGTGCACGGCTACCGGTGTTTCCGCTCGAGACGGTGCTCTTTCCCGGCCTGGTGCTGCCGCTGCACATATTCGAGCAGCGCTATCTCGCGATGATCCGGCACCTGGCCGACCTTCCGGAGGGCACGCCCCGGGAGTTCGGTGTGGTCGCCATCCGCAGCGGCGGCCCGGCACCGGTCGCCGGTGGTCCGGGCGCGGGCACCGGCGGCTCCGGCGTCGCCGGCCCGGTCGAGCCCGACGAGCGGTCGCCGTCGGAGCGGTCGGTCGCCGAGCCGGGCGGGCAGGCATCGCTGGTCGCGCTGCACGAGATCGGGTGTACGGCCGAACTCCGCCAGGTGACCGAGCTGCCGGACGGCCGGCTCGACGTGGTCACGGTGGGGCGGCGCCGGTTCCGGATCAACGACGTCGCGCAGGAGAGCACGCCGTACCTGACCGCCGAGGTCGACTGGCTGCCCGAGCCGGCCGGTCAGGAGCAGGCCGCCGACCAGCTCGCTCCCCGGGTCCTCGCGGTCTTCCGGCAGTACCTCACCCTGGTCCGGGACGACCCGGAGGAGATCGCCGAACAGCTGCCGGACGACCCGACGGTGCTGTCCCACCTGGTGGCGGCCACCGCCGCGCTGACCCTGAGCGACCGGCAGCGGTTGCTGGCGACCCCGGACACCGCCGGGCGGCTCCGCGCCGAGCTGCGTCTGCTCAACCGCGAGGCGGCTCTGCTTCGTCAGGTCCGGGCGGTGCCGGTGCCGCTGGCGGAGTTGGCGGTACCGCTGAGCCCGAACTGACCGGCACGGGCGCGCCGTCCGACGTCCACGGCCGCGGCTCGTCCTCGGGCCGCAGGCCCGGATACCGCGACCAACCGGCCAACAGGGTGTAGACCACCACCGCGCTGAACGCCGGGACCAGCAGGTCCTGGATCGCCGGAATGAAGCCCAACGCCTCGTAGAACTGTCCGGCCTGCAGGTCCGGGGGCTTGGTGAAGTTCGTACCGGCCGGCGCGGTGTCCAGCATCCGCTCGTATCCGGCCAGCCCGATGTGCCGCCCCAGCTGCCAGGCGACGAGGGCGGCACCGAGCATGCCGAGCACCACCACCAGCATGCCGAGCGGTCCCCGGTACCGGCGCAGCAGCACCCAGACAGCGATCGTGACCAGGACGCCGAGCCCGAAGCCGAGCAGGGTGAACCAGCCGTCGGCGGCGATGAACCCCTCCGGCGACGGCTCGGCCAGGATCGCACCGTTTTCCGTCTGGACCACCGGTACCCCCGGCGAGACCGCCGACCAGAGCAGGCCGAACGGCAGGCCCAGCAGGACCAGTACCAGCAGCACCCCGAGGTTGACGGCGGTGGTGTGCCACCGCCGCCGGGGCGGATCGGTCGGCCAACGCCCCGCACCCGGGACCATGACCGGTGCCGCACCGTCGGCCGAAGCCGCGGCCGGCCCGCCGCCGTAGGCTGCACCGCCGCCGTCGGGTGGGCCGCCGGACGTGCTCGTATCCGACCCTTCACCGCCGGGTGAAGTCCCCGTCAGGGGCGCGTCCGGGGGCGGTCCGCCGGCGGGTTCAGTCGCCGTCGACGGCGCGTCCGGGGGCGGTCCGCCGGCGGGTGGGGCGCCGGATGGTGCCGTACCCGTCCCCGCACCGCCGCCCGCGGGCGGTGCCGGTGGGGCGGACGGTGCCGGAGCGGCGGGGCGACCGTCGTCGCCTTCGCCGGACTGGTCGCCGGGATGAGAGGTAGCCGGACTCACCCGATGATCCTCTCAGGCACCGCCGACCGGCGACGGCCCGGTCCGGGGAAACTCCGCCGCTCTGGGTGTTAGGAAGGGCCCCTTCCGCTACCGAAAGCGATAACAGGGGGCCTTCCTCACACCTCAGCCGGCGACGGCGCTCGGGCCGAGCAGGGCCTTCAGGTCGGCCATCAGGGCGGTGGTCGGCGACACCCGCATCGGGCTGAGCCGCAGCAGGGTTGCCCGGGAGCCGTTGACCAGCTTGACGTGCACCTCGGCCGAGCCGGGATGACTGGTCAGCACCTCGCGGAGCCGTTCCACCAGCGGCGGCGTGCAACGGGACGGGGGAAGCGCGAGGACCACCGGCTTGACCTCGTCGGCGGAGGTGATCTCCGGCATCGACAGGTCCATCGCCATCAGCCGGGGCTGGTCGTCGCGCCGGTCGACCCGGCCCTTGACCACCACGATCGCGTCCTCGGCGATGTACTGGCCGACCAGTTCGTAGGTGTTCGGGAAGAAGAGCACCTCGACCGCGCCGCCGAGGTCCTCCAGGGTGGCCGAGGCCCAGGCCCGGCCCTGCTTGGTGATCCGGCGCTGCACCCCGGAGAGGATGCCGGCCAGGTTGACCACCTGGCCGTCGGCGACGTTGCCCTCCTCGGCGAGCGCGGCGAGCGGCATGTCGGCGGCGTTGGCCAGCACGTGCTCGACCCCGAACAGCGGATGGTCGGAGACGTACAGGCCGAGCATCTCCCGTTCGAAGGTGAGCAGGTCGGTCTTGTCCCACTCGCCGTCCGGGATCGGCGGCGTCACCACCATGCCGCCGCCGGCCGTCTCTCCCCCACCGGCGCCGAAGGCGTCACCGAAGAGGTCGTACTGGCCGACCGCCTCGTTGCGCTTGAGCGCGATGAACGAGTCGATCGCGTCGGTGTGTACGGCCAGCAGCCCCTTGCGGGTGTGCCCGAGGGAGTCGAACGCCCCCGCCTTGATCAGCGATTCGATCGTCTTCTTGTTGCAGGCCACCGCGTCGACCTTGCGCAGGTAGTCGTAGAAGTCGGTGAACGCGCCCTTCTCCTTGCGGGACCGGCGGATCGACTCGACCACGTTGGCGCCGACGTTGCGGACCGCGGCCAGGCCGAACCGGATGTCCTTGCCGACGGCGGCGAACCGGGCGTTGGACTCGTTCACGTCCGGCGGCAGCACCTTGATGCCCATCCGCCGGCACTCGGCGAGGTAGACCGCCGACTTGTCCTTGTCGTCACCGACCGAGGTCAGCAGCGCGCTCATGTACTCGGCCGGATAGTTGGCCTTCAGGTACGCCGTCCAGTACGAGACCACCCCGTACGCGGCGCTGTGCGCCTTGTTGAACGCGTAGTCGGAGAACGGGACAAGGATGTCCCAGAGCGTCTTGATCGCCTCGTCGGAGAAGCCCTTCTCCCGCATGCCGGCGGAGAACGGCTTGAACTCCTTGTCGAGGATCTCCTTCTTCTTCTTGCCCATCGCCCGGCGGAGCAGGTCCGCGGCGCCGAGCGAGTAACCGGCCACCTTCTGCGCGATCGCCATGACCTGCTCCTGGTAGACGATCAGCCCGTAGGTGTCGCCCAGGATCTCCTTCAACGGGTCGGCGAGCTCCGGGTGGATCGGTACCACCGGCTTGCGGTTGTTCTTCCGGTCGGCGTACTCGTTGTGCGCGTTGGCGCCCATCGGACCGGGCCGGTAGAGCGCGCCGACCGCGGAGATGTCCTCGAAGTTGTCCGGCGCCATCGACCGCAGCAGCGCCCGCATCGGCCCGCCGTCGAACTGGAACACGCCGAGGGTGTCACCCCGCCCGAGCAGGGCGTACGTCGCCTTGTCGTCGAGTGGCAGGTCCTCCAGGACAAGTTCCTCGCCCCGGTTGTCCCGGATCGCCTCCAGCGCGTCGTCCATGATGGTCAGGTTGCGCAGGCCGAGGAAGTCCATCTTCAGCAGGCCGATGGTCTCGCAGGCACCCATGTCCCACTGGGTGATGATCGCGCCGTCCTGCTCCCGCTTGTGGATCGGCAGCACGTCGACCAGCGGATCCCGGGACAGGATGACGCCGGCCGCGTGCACGCCCCACTGCCGCTTGAGCCCCTCCAGCCCCTTGGCGGTGTCGACGACCTTGCGGACCTCGCCGTCGCTCTCGTAGAGCTGGCGGAACTCCGCCGCCTCCTGGTAGCGCGGGTGGGCCGGGTCGAAGATGCCGCCGAGCGGGATGTCCTTGCCCATCACCGCCGGCGGCATCGCCTTGGTGATCCGGTCACCCATCGCGAACGGGTAGCCGAGCACCCGGGCCGCGTCCTTGATCGCCGCCTTCGCCTTGATCGTGCCGTACGTGATGATCTGCGCGACCCGTTCCTCGCCGTACTTCTCGGTGGCGTAGCGGATCATCTCGCCGCGCCGACGCTCGTCGAAGTCCATGTCGATGTCGGGCATCGAGACGCGGTCGGGGTTGAGGAACCGTTCGAACAGCAGGCCGTGCTGCATCGGGTCGAGTTCGGTGATGCCGAGCGCGTACGCGATCAGCGCACCTGCCGCCGAGCCACGGCCCGGCCCGACCCGGATCCCCTCCCGCTTGGCGTAGGCGATGAGGTCGGCGGTGACCAGGAAGTAGCCGGGAAAGCCCATCTTGATGATGACGTCGAGCTCGTACTCGGCCTGCCGGCGGCGGTCGTCCGGCACCCCGTTCGGGAAACGCCGCTCCAGCCCGCGCATGACCTCCTTGCGCAGCCACGACTCCTCGGTCTCCCCCGCGGGGATCGGGAACTGCGGCATCAGCTTGCGGGAGGCGAACACCTCGGCGTAGTCGCCGATCCGCTCGGCGATCTCCAGCGTGCTGTCACAGGCCCCCGGGATCTCGGCGTCCCAGAGCGCGCGCATCTCGGCCGGCGACTTGAGGTAGTAGCCCCGGGAGTCGAACTTGAACCGCTTCGGGTCGGCCAGCGTCGACCCGGACTGGACGCAGAGCAGCACCTCGTGCGCGTCCGCGTCCTTGTCGTACGTGTAGTGCAGGTCGTTGGTGGCCACCGGCTTCAGGTTGAGCCGCTTGCCGAGCCGGATCAGGTCCTCACGGACCTGCTTCTCGATGTCCAGACCGTGGTCCATCACCTCGAGGTAGAAATTCTCCGCCCCGAAGATGTCCCGGAACTCGGCCGCCGACTCGCAGGCCTTGTCGAAGTTGCCAATCCGCAGCCAGGTCTGCACCTCGCCGGAGGGGCAGCCGGTGGTGGCGATGATCCCCCGGCCGTACTCGTGCAGCAACTCCCGGTCGGCCCTCGGCTTGTAGAAGTACCCCTCCAGGCCGGACCGGGACTGCATCGCGAAGAGGTTGCGCAGGCCGGGGGCGTCCGCCGCCCACATGGTCATGTGGGTGTACGCGCCACCACCGGAGACGTCGTTCCCACCGCCGTCCGCCCAGCGGACCCGGGTCCGGTCCCGCCGGTCCGTGCCCGGGGTGAGGTACGCCTCCACCCCGATGATCGGCTTCACCCCGGCCGCGGTGGCCTGCTTGTAGAAGTCGTACGCGCCGAACAGGTTGCCGTGGTCGGTCATCGCCAACGCCGGCATGCCCAACCGACCGGTCTCGGCGAACAGCTCCTTGAGCCGCGCCGCTCCGTCGAGCATCGAGTACTCGGTGTGGTTGTGCAGGTGCACGAACGAGTCAGACACCCCAGGGCCCCCCTTCCCCTCGCGCGGCCACCGGCCGGCCCGGCAGCGGCCGATCAGACGACCGACGCCGGTCACGCGACGGCCGTCGATCGCACGGCGGGCACCCGTCAGTCCGCGTCCCCCGGCTGCGGGCACGGTGCAGCACCCTGCGCATACGCAGCGTCAACGCCCCCCGAGCAGCCGGCGACGGCCCGGTGCCCACCAGCCCGGCGGGTCCCCCCGACGGCGCGACCGCCGGTCCCCGAGCCTAGTCCGTTGATCTCCCCGCCTCCAGACCGACTCGCCCGGACAACGGGTCAACGGGCGAACGGTTCGACCATCATCGACGCGGCCTGCAGCCAGGCGTCCCGGGTCTCCTGCTGCAACTGGGCGTACTCGATCGACGAGCCGGTCTCCAGCGCCGGGTCGTACGGCACCACCGCCACCGCCCTGGTCCGGGTGGCAAAGTGCCGCTTCAGGTCCTCCAGCAGCGGCGACTGCCCCGGCGTCGGGCAGGACAGCAGGGTGACGGCGTTCTCCACCAGCTCGCCCATCCCGATCTCGTGCAGCAGGTCGAGCATCCAGTCCGCGGTGAACGCCGCGTCCTCCCGGGGCACCGTGGTGACCACCAGTTGGTCGGCCGCGCGCAGCACGGTCTGCCAGTTCGAGCTCTCCACGTTGTTGCCGGTGTCCACGCAGATCACGTCGTGGCTGCGGCGCAGCAGTTCGAGCACCCGTTTCACGGTGTGCTGGTCGAGCCGCTGGGCGAACCGGGGACTCTCCTCCCCGGCCAGTACGTCGTACGAGCCGTCGGAGGCGTGCCGGAGGTAGTCGTCGAGCCGCTCGGTCAGCTGGTTGCCGGGCAGCACCTCGATCTCCATCAGCTCGGCGACCAGGTGCCGGATCGTCCGGGCGTGCCGGGCGCTGCCGGCGCGCAGGCCGAGGGTGCCGCGCAGCTCGTTGTCGTCCCAGGCCAGCACACCACGGCCGCGTACCCCGCCGATGGTGGCCGCCGCGAGCACGGTCGCGGTGGTCTTGTGCACCCCGCCCTTGGGGTTGGCGAAGGCGAGCACCCGGGGCGAGCCGAGGTCGCGCCGGAGCACGCTGATCGCCCGTTCCACCTCGGAGTCGGGCTGGCGGCGCAGCCACCCGGCCCGGGCCGGTGGTGCCGGATCGGCGGCGGGCCGCCCCGCCCCCACGGCGTAGCCGGTCTCCGGCGCCCCGTACCGGGCCGGACTGTCGACCGGGGCCGCGCCGAGCGCGGGCCGCGCCGGGGCCGGCCGGAACGCGGGCTCGGCCGGCGCGGGCCGGAACGCGGGCTCGGCCGGCGCGGGCCGGAACGTCGGCTCGGCCGGCGCCGCCGGTGGTGCCAGGGCGGCGCGGGGTGCCGGGACGACCCGTCCGGGCAGGGCCGGCACGTCGGGACCGGGTCGCCGGGGCGGGCCCGGCTCCTCGGGCAGCACACCCCGGTGCGGCGGTCCCGGCTCGTCCGGCACACCCCGGTGCGGCAGGGCGGGCGCGCCCGACGGCGGCGGACGTCGGGGCAGCGGTGGCGGAGCGGCCGGCGGGTTGGCCGGCGGTGGCGGGCGCCAACCGGTGCCGAGCGCCGCGTACCGGGACTCGGTGGGGTGACCACCGTCGGCGGAGCGGCCCGGCTCGGGCCGGTACCCGGGATCCGCGCGGTGCCCCGGGCCGGCCTGGTAGCCGGGATCCGGCCGGTATCCGGGGTCGGACCAACCGGCGTCGGCCGGCAGCCCCGGCTCCGGACCGAAGAACGAGTCGTGCCGGTAGCCGTTCTCCAACGCGGCGTACCGGGACTCGCCGGGCTGGTCCGGCCCGGGACCGTAGCCGGACCCGGGCGGGTAGCCGGGGTCACCCGGCGGCGGTGCTGTCCGCCCGGACCGGCCGGTGCCGCCGAACCGGCCGCCGCTGTCCGCCGCCGGCCCCGACCGCTCGTCGAGTACCTGGTGTTCGTCGGTGCGGCCGCCGTGCAGGGCCCGGTCGAGCAGCGCCCGCCAACGCGGTGCTGATTCCGCCGGCCGGCCCCAGCCGGTCTCGGTGCCGTCCACGGCTCGCCCTCCCAGCGCCATCGGTCCCCGCCCTGACAGGCTACGAAGCAAACCCTATTCGGGCCACTGGCGGCTCGCACCCATCGTCATCGGTATGGCCGTCGCCGCCGGAGCCCACGTGGCCGTCACCATCCTCACGGTTCACCGCTCGGTGTGCCGGGCAGTGGCGTGGTCGGCGGTTCCTCGGCCGACGCCGCACCGTCCGGCGACCCGTCCAGCGAGTTGTCCGGCGTCGTGTCGTCGCCGGGCACGGTGGCGGGCTCTTCCGGGCCGGTCGTGCCGGTTCCGCCGTCGGAGGTGGCCGGTGCGGTGGTCTGCGGGGCGTGCCCGCCGGTCGGCGGGGCGTGTCCAGGACCGGGGGGCGGCGTGCCGGTCGCCGACGGGGCCGGGCCTCCGGTCGCGTCGTCGGAGGCCGCCGAACCGGCCGGTGGTACGCCCACGACCGGGTCGGTCGGGTCACCCGGGGCGGTCGGCGCGGGCGGCATGCTGGCGTCGGCGGGCGGACGTACCACGTCCTCCTGCTCAGGCAGGGGTGGGGTGAAAACGGTCCGGTCCAGCCGGCGCACCTCCGGCGCCGGGTCCACCGCCCGTACCCCGGGCCGGGTGGCGACCTGACCGAGTGCGGCCGGCTCGCCCCGGACCACCGCCGCGTACACGCACGAGCAGCGGGACCGGTAGGCGGTCGCCTCGTCCGAGGCGACCCGGGCGCCGCTGTCGTACCACCGGCGCATCTCCTGCTCGTGGGGGCCGTCACCGACCACCGCCGCGCTGCGCTCCTGGTAGTCCCGGACCTCCTGGTCCTTGCGTTCGGCGACCTCCAGCATCCCGCCGATCACGTCGTCGGGCAGGCGGAGCGCCGGAATACGCACGATCTGCGTCTGGCTGCCCGGCCGCCACAGCCGGGCGTACACCTCGGAGACCTCCACGCCGGCCAGCACCGGGGGCAGCCGGTCCGGGGCCAGGTAGGCGGCGAGGGTGACCAGCGCGTACGTCCGCGGTGCCGGCCCGGCCGGCGGCGCCGCGATCAGCGCGGCCAACTCGCCCCGGCTGGCCTCGACGTATCCGGGGATGGACTCGCCCTGCACCACCCCGACCCGGGTGACGTCGCCGAGGGTCGGGTCGATCGCCGGCTGCCGCTCCACCGCCCAGACCGCGGTGACCAGTACGGCCACCGAGCAGAGCAGCGCGACACTGGTCAACAGTCGCAGCCGCAACCGCAGCGGCCCCTGTCCGAGCCGGGTCAGGCCGCGGGCCAGCGGCGGCAGCAACTGCCGGTCCAACTGTCGCAACAGGTCACCGGGGCGCACGGGCGGGACTCCCCCTCGTCGGCTGCTCGCTGGCGGTCAATCGCGCAAGATGCGAAGTGCATGTGCCAGGTCGTCAGGGTAGTCGCTGACGAACCGGACGGGCTCACCCGTCCCGGGGTGTGCGAACGCCAACTCGCGGGCGTGCAACCACTGTCGACTGAGGCCGAGCCGGGTGGCCAGGGTCGGATCCGCCCCGTACGTCAGATCACCGACACATGGATGCCGCAGGGTGGAGAGGTGCACCCGGATCTGGTGCGTCCGCCCGGTCTCCAGCCGTACGTCGAGCAGGCTCGCCGCCGGGAACGCCTCCAACGTGTCGTAGTGGGTGATGCTCGGCTTCCCGCTCGCCATCACCGCCCACCGGTAGTCGTGGGTCGGGTGCCGGTCGATCGGGGCGTCGACGGTGCCCCTCAGCGGGTCGAGATGTCCCTGCACCACCGCGTGGTACCGCTTCTCCACCTCGCGGAGTTTGAAGGCCCGCTTGAGGAGGCTGTACGCCCGCTCACTCTTGGCCACCGCCATCACCCCGGTGGTGCCGACGTCGAGCCGGTGCACGACGCCCTGCCGCTCGGCCGCGCCGCTGGTCGCGATGGTGTGGCCGAGGGCGGCGAGCCCGCCGATCACGGTCGGGCCGGTCCAGCCCGGACTCGGGTGCGCGGCCACCCCGACCGGTTTGTCGACCACCACGATGTCGTCGTCCGCGTAGATCACCCGCAGCCCGGGGACCGTCTCGGCGATGACCGTCGGCGGCGCGGCCGGCGCGGGCAGCACCACCTCCAGCCAGGAACCGGCGGTGACCCGGTCGGACTTGGGCCGGGCGGCCCCGTCGACGAGCACGTCCCCCGCCTCGACCAGCGCCGCCGCCGTGGTCCGGGAGAGCCCGAGGAGTCGGGAGACGGCCTGGTCCAGCCGCATCCCGTCGAGTCCCTCCGGGACCGGCAGCGTGCGACGTTCCCCGGCCGGACGTACCTGTCCGGCGTCGTGTGTAGAGGTCATGCCCGGTCGTCCCGTCCGTCGGCGTCGGTCCCCGCGTCCACGGCCGGCTCGGCGCGGCGGGACCGGATCCGGGTCCCGTCGCGCTGCCGGCCGGTCAGTTCCAGCAGGACCGCCAGGCAGACCCCGGTGACCAGGGCGCTGTCCGCGAGGTTGAAGATCGGCCACACCTGCCCGTACGGGTCGAAGAGGCTGACCATGTCGACCACGTGCCCGACGAACGTGCCGGGGGCCCGGAAGATCCGGTCGGTCAGGTTGCCGATCGCCCCGCCGAGCACCAGGCCCAGCGCGATCGCCCAGGGCAGCGAGCGCAGTCTGCCGGCCAGCCAGCCGATCCAGCCGATCACCACGGCGGTGACCAGTGGGAACACCCAGGTGTGGTCGGAGGCGAGGCTGAACGCCGCGCCGCTGTTGCGGGTGAGGGTGAGATAGACGGCGCCGTCGAGCAGGCGTAGCGGCTCGCGGTCGGAGAGGGTCGCCAGGGCCAGGTGCTTCGTGCCGAGGTCGGCGAGCCAGGCCAGTACGGCGGTGCCGACCAGCACCGAGACGGCGATCCGCCGTACGCGCGGTCGGTTCGGTCCCTCCGGGTCGGCCCCGGCCGGCCGCGCCTCGGTCGTCCGCTCGTCGTCGATGTTCAGCAGGTGTCCCTTTCTCCGATCACGACCCCGGACCGCTCACCGGCGCTCCTCCAGCTGCTTGCAGGCGACACACAGGGTGGCCGACGGGAACGCGGCGAGCCGCTCCACCGGGATCGGGTTGCCGCACCGCTCGCACCAGCCGTAACTGCCCTCGTCAAGCCGCTCCAGAGCGCGCTCCACCTGGGTGATGCGTTCCAGGATGCTGTTGGCGAGAGAGATCTCCTGCTCCCGCTCGAACGTCTTGGTGCCGGTGTCGGCCTGGTCGTCCCCGGCCGAGTCGGTCAACCGCTCGCGCTGCAGCTCGGTGATCTCGCTCAGCGTCTGATCGTACTCGCCGCGAAGTTCGTCGCGGCGGGCCGCCAGGGCCGCCCGGATCTTCTCGGTCTCGGCGGTGCTGCGCGCGGTCTTCGGTGCCGACTTGCGGCCGGCGGTCCTGGTGTCGGCTGGCTTAGCCATCGTCGCTCCCTCGGCCGCGGACCCCGCGGCGGTCGGCCGTGCCTGGACAGGTTCGTCGCGCCGCCGCTGCGGCGGAGCGGGCGGACCTGCTCGGTGCGGTCGCTCCGGCGGACGCGACCAGTGGCATGCTGTCGGCAGCACGGATCGCCAACGCCGGACTGCACAAACGCCGGGTGGCGAGGTCGCCGGCGCGTCCGGCGCCGGAACGCCGGGCGTGCGGTGGCGACCACCGGCTGGGCGTGCCTCGGGCCACCGACGACGAACCGGACGTACCGGTCGTATCGCCTGCGGCCTTCGCCCGCTCGGCCATGGCGTCCCCCAGTGCAAAAACGGGCGCACGGCGGGACCGCCGCGCACTCCGGAGGTTGGCAAGAATACGGAACGTACAGGCGTCCGACAACATGCCGCACCGATGTTACGCTTTTCGACCGGTAATAACCCCCGAAGCGGGCAAAAGGTACGCGCGCTTATCCGTCGCGGTCCTCGCCGTACTCGCCGAACCAGCGGGCCAGTCGACCGCGCCGACTGATCGCCCGCAGCCGCCGCTCGACCTCGTCCCGTACCCGGGCGGTGGCGACGATCAACAGGCTGTCCCCGACCTTCAACCGGGTGTCCGGGGCCGGCACGAACCCGACCCCGTCCCGGGCGACCAGCGTCACCGACGCCCCCACCGGCAGCCGCAGCTCGTCGAGGTGCACACCGACCAGCCGGGAACCCGCCGGAATCTCCAACTGCAGCAGGTCGGCCTGCATCCGCTCCAGCGGCGCCGTCTCGACCCGCAGTTCGGCGGGCTCCGCCGCGGCGGTGAGCCGCAACCACCGGGCCACCGGGGCGAGGGTTCCGGTCTGCAGCAAGGTGAAGATCACCACCAGGACAAAAACCGCGTCGAACAGCGGCACCGCACCCGGTACGCCCTCGGAGAGTGGGATGGTGGCCAGCACGATCGGCACCGCCCCGCGCAACCCCGCCCAGGACAGGAACGCCTGTTGCCGGGCGCCGATCCGGAACCACCCGGCGCAGAGCACCACCGCCAGCGGTCGGGCCAGCAGGACCAGGGCCAGGCCGGTGACCACCGCCGGCCACACCGCGTCCTCCAGCCGGGACGGCGCGCTCAGCAGGCCGAGCAGCACGAAGAGCCCGATCTGCGCGATCCAGGCCAGCCCGTCGGCGAAGCCGAGGATCGCCTGCCGGTGCGGCAACCGGGAGTTGCCGAGGATCACCCCGGCGACGTAGACGGCGATGAAACCCGACGCGTGCAGCACCGTGGCGACGCCGTAGGCGAGCACGGTCAGTCCCACCGCGGCGATCGGATAGAGCCCGGACGACGGCAGCGCGGCCCGCCGCAGGGTCCACCGGCCGAGCATCCCGACACCGAACCCGAGCCCGACACCGACCACCAGCTCGTAACAGAGCAGCAGACCGTCCTGCCACCAGGCGTGCCCGCTCAGCGTGGAGCTGGAAAGCAGCACGACGAGCAACACCGCCGGGGCGTCGTTCATCCCCGACTCGGCCTCCAACGTCGCCACCAGTCGGGGCGGCAGCCGCAGCCACCGCAGGGTGGCGAAGACCGCCGCCGCGTCGGTGGAGGAGAGCACCGCGCCGTAGAGCAGCGCGAGCCGCCAGTCCACCCCGAGCAGGAAGTGGACCACCACACCGACGACCACGATGCTGACCACCACGCCGAGCGTCGCCAGCATGCCGGCGACGCCGAGCACCGGTCGCAGGGCGCTCCAGCGGGAGGTCAGCCCGCCCTCGGCGATGATCACGATCAACGCGCAGAAGCCCAGTGCCCGGGTCAGTTCGGCGTCGTCGAAGCGGATCCCGAGCCCGTCCTCGCCGATCGCCACCCCGAGCGCGAGGTAGACCAGCAGGCTGGGTACCCCGAGCCGGGTGGAGAGCCGGACCGCGCCGACCGCGACGAGCAGCACCGCCGCACCGATCAGCAGGGCGATGTCGAGCCGGTCGGTCATGGCCGCCCCACACGGGGTCGGGCCGTCACAGAGCGGATCCGTCCCGGAGTTGGCGCAGTCGCGCGTCGACCACCGGGCCGGGCCCGTCAACCTCGAAGAGCTTGTCGCGACTGGCCGCGCCGGTCCGCAGCGTCACCGCGGCCGGGCGTAACCGCAGGGCCTCGGCCAACGCCCGCCGGGCCGCCTCGGTGGCCCGGCCGTCTACCGCGGGCTGATTCACCGCGATCACCAGCGCCGGCCCGTACGGCCCGTCGAAGCAGCCGCCGACCCGGGCCCGGGACGAACCGGGCTTGACCCGTACCGCGACGGTCAGCGTGCCGGCCGCCGTCACGGCGGCCCGGCCAGGGTCGTACCGGTGGTCACTGCTCCGGCCATCGACGCCCCGTCCGGCTCAGCGCGGGGGCGTGTCGGCGAGCAGCCTGCTGGCCGGTTCGCAGCGCCCGCACGGGGTGAAGCCCAGCTCCGCCGCCTCGCCCACCGGCAACGGTTCACTCTCCCGGCCGTCGAGGTGGTCACAGTCCGCCAGGTGGTAACGGGGCCGGCCGTCGACGACGCGCACCTCGGCGGTCAACGACGCCACCGCCGTCGCGTCGGCGGGCGAGACCGGCTGTGCCGCCGGTTCGTCCGCCGGAAGGGTGTCGTCCGCCGCCACCGCGCCCGGCCCGGCACCGGCCGGCTCCGACACACCGGCCGGTTGCCGCCAGCCGGAGTCGTCGGGCGCCGCGCCGGACCGGATCGTCTGGGCTGGCACCGAGACCTGGAGTGGTTCGGTCAGCACCGTCCCGGTCGGTACGGACGGGTCGGCGGGGTACCCCCCTGCCGCCCCGGCCACCCGGGTGTCGGTCGGTGCGACCCGGGTGTTGGTCGGGGGCCGGCGACGGCGTGACCCGCCAGGCCCCTCACCATCGCCACCCACGGCCATCCCGTCGTCACCGAACGGCTCGTCGCCGAGTCCGCCGCGACTCGCCGCGGCCTGCCGGGCCCCCACCACCAGCGCGACGGCGGCCAGCAGGCTCGCCGCGATCGAGCTGATCAGCAGCCCGCTCGACCCGATCGCCAGACCGAGCACGAGGAGCGTCACGGCGACGAGGATGAGCAACAGACTGCCGACTATCACGGCTCACCCCCGACACATCGTTTCCAGTTGTCATACGGGACGGCGCCCGTGGTGTCGACCCGGAGTCAACCGTGTTGTCGACCCGGAGTCAGCGACCGGCCTCGAGCGCGCCGGAACGGCCGCCCGCGCCGTAGGAATTCGCCAGGCCGGCGGTGGCCAGACCCGGGGTGGTGCCGCCGGACCGATTGCCGTCGGTCCGCGTCATCTCCACCTCGAGGCCCTGACCCCGACCGTCGAGATCCCGCAGCTGGCTCTCCAGGTACGCCTTGAGACGGGTGCGGTACTCCCGCTCGAACTGCTTCAGCTCCTCGATGTGCTTCTGCAGCGCGGTCCGCTTGGCGTCGAGGCCACCCATCGCCTCCTGGTGCCGCTGGCGGGCGTCCCGCTCCAGCGCGTCGGCCTTGGCCCGCGCCTCCCGGGTGACCTCCTCGGCCTTGGTCCGGGCGTCGGAGAGCAGCTGGTCGGCCTCCCGACGGGCGTCGGAGACGTGGTCGTCGGCGGTCCGCTGGGCCATCATCAGGACCCGGAGGGCCTGCTGCTCGCCGTCGCCGGTCACCGCCGGACCGCCTTGGGCCCGCACCTGCTCCAGCTCAGCCTGCATCGCCCGGGCCGCCTGCTCGGCCGCCGCCTTGTCGCGCTGCACCCGGTCGAGCTGGGCCTTGACGTCGTTGAGCTCGGCGGCCAGTCGCGGGTCGGCGCCCGGGCCGGCTGGCGCGCCGCCGCGGCCGCCGCGCTCCACCTGGGCGCGGAGCTCGTTGTTCTCCTCGATCAGACGGGCGAGCTCGCGCTCGACCTCGTCCAGAAACGCGTCGACTTCTTCCTCGTCATACCCCCGCTTGCCGATCGGCGGCTTCTTGAAGGCGACGTTGTGGACGTCGGCCGGGGTCAGCGGCATCGAAACTCCTCGGGTCAGTTGCGGCCGCGTAGCGCGCTCATGATCAGGATGTTCACCTGAGAATCAGCGGCTCTAGCACGAAGTTCATCAGCACGAACAGGATAACCAGGAGCACAAGGGAGGCCAGGTCGATGCTCACGGTACCAATTCGCAATGGTGGGATCACACGCCTCAACGCCTTGAGAGGCGGATCAGTGACGCTCCACACCGACTCCATTCCCGCCGCGGCGCCCCGGCCCGGTTGCCAGCGGCGACCGTACTGCAGGACGGCACTTAAGACAAAACGGGCCAAAAGCACCAGGAGGAAGACGTACAGAACCAGGTAGAGGACCTGAAACAGGATGGTCAGCAACGTGATCCCTTGGTCGGGCTAACTCAGGCTAAAAAACCCACCCTCAGCGATCTTGGCCTTGTCCTCCGCGGTGACCTGGACATTGGCCGGTGAGAGCAGGAACACCCGGTTGGTCACGCGCTCGATCGTACCGCGCAGCCCGAAGGCCAGACCGGCGGCGAAATCCACCAATCGGCGGGCATCCGCCTCATCCATCTCGGTGAGGTTGATGATCACTGGGACACCGTCCCGGAAGTGCTCACCGATGGTGCGCCCCTCCCGGTAGGTGGTGACGTGCAGGGTGGTGATCTGGTAGCGCTGCTCCGGCTCCGGCGGCACCACCCGTTCCCGCATCTGCGCCTGCGGCGCCAGGGCGAGGTTGTCCCGGGTGGGGTACGTCAACGCGCTCGACGCCTCCGCCGAACCGGACCGGCTGATCGACCGTACGCTGGCCCGCTCGGCGCGCTCGGCCCGCTCCGCGCGTTCCGCCCGCTCGGTCCGTTCCGGACGGTCGGACTCCGACCGGTCGTGGTCGGTGCCGCGGCCCGTGCTGCGCTCGGAGAGCCGGCCGCGCTCGCCGGCCCGCGACCGGGGCGGCGGCGGGCTGTCCTGCTCGTCCTCGTCGTCGGCGAACTCGTCGGCGTACCGGCTCTGCCGGTAGCGCGACTCGCGGTAGCCACCCTTGTCGTAGCCACCGTCGTCGTAGGCCCGCTCGTCGTCCTCCTCCACGAGTCCGAGCCAGACCCCCGCCTTGCGCAGTGCACCCATCGCCGCGCCCCTCCGTCCGCCGCCTGCGGCACACCCCCCGTGCCGTGCCACTGTCACGCGCGTGAACACTGCAGTGCCCACCGGCCTGAGACTTCAACCCCGGCACGACCGATGATCCCGATCCCACCCAGCCCCCCGACAGTGGGGATGCCGTCTCAAACAACACTGATGTAGTTTGGTGTCCGGTTGTCAGGCTACCGCAGCGTGCTACGCATTCCGAGCAACGCGCTACCGATCCGCACATGTGTCGCGCCGTGGCTGATCGCCGCTTCCAGGTCGCCGCTCATCCCGGCCGAGACCACCACCGCGTCCGGATGGTCGGCCCGCAGCCCGGCGGCCACCTCGGCGAGTCGGGCGAACGCCCGCTCCGGCGCCCAGTCCAGCGGCGCGACCGCCATCACCCCGGCCAGCCGCAACCTCGGATGCCCGGCGAGCGCGGCGGCCACCGCCGCGACCTCCCGGTCCGGGTCGCCGCCGTCGACCAGCGCCCCGCCCCGGTCGGCGGCACCGTCCAGGTTGACCTGGACCAGCGCCGCCAACGGCCGGTCCCGGTGCCGGTCCGCCGCCTCGCCGAGGGCGGCCGCCAGCCGCACGCTGTCGACCGAGTGGACCAGGTCGGCGTAGCGCACCACCGAACGGGCCTTGTTGCGTTGCAGCTGACCGACGAAGTGCCACCGGACGTCAGCCCCGGCCGCCGCCACCTCGGCCGCCTTCGGGGCCGCCTCCTGGTCGCGGTTCTCTCCCACGTCGGTGACCCCGAGCCCGGCCAGCGACACGACGTCGCCGGCCGGGTATGTCTTGGTCACCGCGACCATGGTGACCTCGGCCGGATCCCGGCCGGCGTCGACACAGGCCCGGTCGATCCGGGCCCGTACCGACGCCAGGTTCTCCGCGAGCTGAGCCCGACGCCGGTCCGGCGCCGGAAGGGGTGGTCCGGTCATCAAATCGTCTTCGTCCGTGACTGCGGGCTGGTTGGTCTTCTCGCGTTCCGGCTCGGCCGCGTCCGATGTGGGCCGCCCCGGAACGCTCGCTCCTCGCGCTCACCGAGCCGTCTTCGTTCGTGACTGCGGGGCTCGCAAGCTCACTCCTCGCACTCACCGACGAGGGTCAGGAACCGTTCTTCAGGAAGTCGGGGACGTCCACGTCGTCGAAGAGGACCCGGCGCGGCTGCGGGCTCGGTGCCGGGGCGGGCGACGGCGAGACCGGAGCCGGTACGTGCGGCACGGCCGGCTGCCCCGGCTTGCGGGCCGTGTCGACCGGCTTGTACGCCGGTGTGCCGCCGTCGAAACCGGCCGCGATCACGGTCACCCGTACCTCGTCGCCGAGCGCGTCGTCGATGACCGCGCCGAAGATGATGTTCGCGTCCGGGTGGGCCGCGTCGGTGACCAGTTGGGCCGCGTCGTTGATCTCGAAGAGACCGAGGTCGGAGCCGCCCGCGATGGAGAGCAGCACGCCCCGGGCCCCGTCCATGCTCTGCTCCAGCAGCGGGCTGGAGATCGCCGCCTCGGCCGCCTCCACCGCCCGGTTGTCCCCCCGGGCGCTGCCGATCCCCATCAGTGCGCTGCCGGCGCCGCTCATCACGCTCTTCACGTCGGCGAAGTCCAGGTTGATCAGACCGGGGGTGGTGATCAGGTCGGTGATGCCCTGCACACCGGAGAGCAGCACCTGGTCCGCCTGCCGGAACGCGTCCATCATGCTGATCCCCCGGTCACCGAGGGCGAGCAGCCGGTCGTTGGGGATCACGATCAACGTGTCGCACTGGTTGCGCAACTCGTCGATGCCCGCCTCGGCCTGGACCTGGCGCCGCTTGCCCTCGAAGGAGAACGGCCGGGTGACCACACCGATGGTCAGCGCGCCGAGCTTGCGGGCGATGTTCGCCACCACCGGCGCGCCGCCGGTGCCGGTACCGCCACCCTCGCCACAGGTCACGAAGACCATGTCGGCGCCCTTGAGCACCTCCTCGATCTCGTCGCGGTGGTCCTCGGCGGCGTTCTTGCCCACGTCGGGGTTGGCGCCGGCGCCCAGCCCCCGGGTCAGCTCCCGACCCACGTCGAGTTTGACGTCGGCGTCACTCATCAGCAGTGCCTGGGCGTCGGTGTTGATCGCGATGAACTCGACGCCCTTGAGCCCGACCTCGATCATCCGGTTGACGGCGTTGACTCCGCCGCCACCAATGCCGACGACCTTGATGACCGCCAGGTAGTTGTGCGGAGGTGTCATCGGGGTCCTTTCCTTCGATCTCGGCGGGGGGCGCCCACTCCGCCCGGCGATCCGGCCGGGGCGAGGCCGACAACCATGTACGAGGAGGCGAAGGGTAACCCTCACCCTCTACTAGAGGTCTACAGTTATGTCAACTATTGATCCTCTCCGGGCAACGTATGCGTACGCGCGGCGGGAGCCAAGGACCTGCGCGGCGTGTCGGCACGCCCACCGACAAACCTTGGCCGACACTCCGACCGGCGGCGCCTCGCCGGGGTCAGCGGATGGTCACCACGTCCGGGGTACGGACGTCGATGGTGTCGCCCTTCCGACTCAGCAACGACGTCGCCACCTGGGCCTTGGTGTCGCTACGCGAGGAGTCGCCCCAGAGCACCGTACGACCCTGGCGCAGCCGTACCGTGATCCTGGCCGGTGCCTCCACCACCACCTCGGCCAGCCGCTCCCGCAGCTCGGGAGTCAACGCGGCCAGCACCTCCAGCGCCGCCCGGGTCGAGACGTCCTCCGGGCCGGGCGTGGCGACCCGGGCCACCGGCAGCCCCGACGGGCGGTCGGCCCGGGTCTGGAACACCACCCCGGAACCGTCGACCACGAGGAAGCGCCGGTCCTGCGGCACCACCGCGACCGGCGTCCGCTCGACCACCTCGACCACCAGGGTGCTCGGCCATCCTCGGGAGACCGTCACCCGGGCCACCGGCGGCAGTTGCGCGACCCGGGCGCGGGCCGCCGCGAGGTCGACCCGGGCCAGCGGGGTGTCGTCCGCCACCCCGACCGCCTGACGGACCTGCTCCGGGGTCACCAGCGCCACCCCGACCACCCGGACGTTCCGGACCCCGAACACCGCCGTCCCGTACACCAGCCAGGCGCCGACCAGGACGAGCACCAGCACCCCGGCGAGCACCGTCCAGGGCAGCGCGGCGCGCAGCCGCCGCTGCCGGGCCCGCTGGGTGAACCGGCGCACCGACGGCGGTACGGCGTCGCTACCGGCCCGGACCAGCCGCCAGCCCCGCTCGGCACCCCGGGTGCCGGACCGGGCCGACCCGGTCGGACCGCCCCGGGCGCCGGTGGCCCGGGGCCGGGGCGCCCGGCCGGCCGGGGCCGGACCGCCTCGACGGGCCGCCGGCGAGCCGGACCGGCCCCCCGAGCCGGAACCGCCGGACCGGTCCCGGGACGAGCCGGAACCGCCGGACCGGCCGCCCGAGCCGGGGCTCATTCGGCGTCGGGGGTCGCCACGTCCGGGCCGGTGCCGTCGGCCGACCGGCCGGCGAGCGCGGCGAGCAGCTCGTCACCCATCAGCGAGATCGGTGGCGCGCCCATCGTCACCACCACGTCACCCTGCGCGGCCCGGCGAACCACCTCGGCCGGTACGTCCTCCCAGGACGGCACGAACATCTTGTGCTCGGGAGGCAGGGCGATCGCGTCGGTGAGCGCGACCCCGCCCTCTCCCGGCGCCCGCACCTCGCCCGGGCCGAACACCTCCAGCACCAGCACCTCGTCGGCGATGGCCAGCGCGGTGGCCAGCTCCGCCTGCAGGTCCCGGGTCCGGTAGACGCGGTACGGCTGGAAGACGACGATCAGCCGCCCGCCGCCGGCCACCTCCCGCAGCGTCTTCAACGACGCGGTCATCGAGGTCGGGTGGTACGCGTACTCGTCGTAGACCTGGACTCCGGCGACGACGCCCTTGCGCTCGAAGCGGCGGCGTACCCCGGGGAAGGCGGCGAGGCTGGAGACCACGCAGTCCAGCCCGATCCCGAGCTTGCGGGCGGTCAGCACCGCGGCGGCGCTGTTCAGCCCGAGATGGCTGCCGGGGACCGGGAGCCGGATCTCGCCCAGCGACTCGCCCTCCAGCGTCGCCCGGTAGCGCAGCCCGGCGGCCGAGGAGACCAGGTCCGTCAGGCGCAGGTCGGCGTCGGACGCGGTGCCGTAGGTGTAGACGGTGCGGCCCTCGGCGCGCAGCGCCTCGGCCATCCGCCGGGTGCCGGGGTCGTCGGCGCAGGTCACCACGAACCCCTCCGGGTCGGTCAGCCGGGCGAAGTCGGCGAAGGCCGTCTCCAGGCCGGCGTAGTCCCCGTAGGTGTTGAGGTGGTCCTCGTCGATGTTGGTGATGATCGAGACGAAGGGCCGGTAGAGCAGGAACGAGCGGTCGCTCTCGTCGGCCTCGGCGACGAAGTACTCGCCGCTGCCGTGGTGGGCGTTGGAGCCCACCTCGGAGATCTCCCCGCCGATCACGAACGACGGGTCCAGGCCGGCCCGCTGCAGGATCAGCGTGGCCATCGACGTGGTGGTGGTCTTGCCGTGGGTGCCGGCGACCGCGATGGTCCGCCGGCCGGTCATCGCGGCGGCCAGCGCCTCCGACCGGTGCAGCACCCGCAGCCCGCGTTCCCGGGCCGTGACCAGCTCCAGGTGGTCCTGCGGGATCGCGGTGGAGTAGACCACGGTGTCGACGCCGTCCAGGTTGGTCGCGGCGTGGCTCATGTGGATCGTGCCGCCGAGCGCCCGCAGCCCGGCCAGCGCGGGCCACTCCCGCAGCTCGCTGCCGGAGACCCGGATCCCCCGGGTGAGCAGCAGGCGGGCCAGCCCGCTCATGCCGACCCCGCCGACCCCGATCAGGTGTACGGTGCCCAGGTCCTCGGCAGCCAGGGTGCCGACCGGACTGAACTGCGCGGTGTTCATGACCCCAGCCTTCCACTCGCCGGCCGGTCGGACCCGGGCATCAGGTCAGCGCACCGTGGCCGGATCCGTTTCGTCGGAACGTCGTCGCCCCGCCGTACCCGCCTCACCGGGCCACCGCCTCGTAGACGAAGTCGAGCAGCGCCTCGTCCCCGTCCCGCCGGCCGTACGCCGCCGCGGCGTTGCCCATCGCGTAGAGCCGACGGGGGTCCCGGATCAGCGGGATGATGTTCTGCTCCACCCAGCCGGCGGTCATCTCGGAGTCGTCCACCAGCAGGCCACCGCCGGCCTCGACGACCGGCAGCGCGTTGCGCTTCTGCTCCTGGTTGCTGTGCGGGTACGGCACGTAGACCGTGGGCAGTCCGACCGCCGCCACCTCGGCACAGGTCATCGCGCCGCCCCGGGCCAGCATCAGGTCGGCGGCGGCGTAGCCGAGTTCGATCTGGGAGAGGTACGGCAGCGTCACGTACGGCACCGGAAGGTCGGCGGGCACGCTCACCGGCTCGTTGCGGGCGCCGATCACGTGCAGCACCTGGATTCCGGCGTAGGCGAGCGACTTGGCCGCCCCGGCGACCGCCAGGTTGATCGAGCGGGCCCCCGACGAGCCACCGGCCACGAAGAGGGTCGGCAGGTCCGGATGGAGTCCGAAGTGCTGCCGGGCGGCGGCCCGCTGGGCGTGGCGGTCCAGTCCGGTGATGCCGCGCCGCAGTGGCACCCCGACCACCCTGCCGTCCCGCAGCGACTCGGCCTGCTGCGGCTGGTGCGGGAAGCCGAGCGCGAGGTTCTTGGTGAACCGCATGCCGAGCCGGTTGGCGACCCCCGGCGGCACGTTCACCTCGTGGATCACGATCGGCAGCTCACGGCGCCAGGCGGCGAGGTAGGCGGGCACCGAGACGTAGCCGCCGAACCCGATGACGACGTCGGCGCGTACCTCGTCGATCACCTTCCCGGCGGCCCGGGCGGCTTTCCACATCCGGTCCGGAGTACGCATCAGGTTCATGTTGACCGAACGGGGCAGCTGATACGCCGGAATCTGCCGCAGATCGTAGCCGTGCGGGGGAATCAGCTCGTTCTCCATCCCCTTCGGCGTACCGAGGCAGGTGACGCGTACCCCCGGGTCGTGTCGGCGCAGGCAGTCGGCAAACGCCAGCAACGGGTAGATGTGCCCACCCGTGCCGCCTCCCGCGAGCACCACCGACCGCAGCGAACCCATCAGCGTCTCCTCTCGCCCGCCGTACCGGCGCGCCCTCTCCTCGCCCGGCCACCCGTTGACCCGGCCCCGCTCTCCCGCCGTCTCCCGGACCCGGACACGGGTTCCCGGCGGGCCTGGGCGGGCAGCGGCCCGCGTCGGCGCGCCGAGGGAAGCGGCGGCAACGGGGCCCACACTAGTCGGACCCATCGGGGCGCCGGACGGGCGTGCAGGGCTCGCGCCGCTTCCGGTTCGGCGCGGGCGAAGGAGGCCAGCATGCCGACCGCGGCCATGGTCACGACCAGGGCACTTCCACCGTCGGAGATGAACGGCAGCGGCAGGCCGGTGATCGGCAGCAGCCCGACCACCCCGCCGATGTTGATCACGGCCTGGCCGATCAGCCAGGCGGTGGTGGCGGTGGCCGCCAGCCGACGGAACGGGTCGGCGACCCGGCGGGCGATCCGCAGCCCGGTGTACGCCAGCACGGCGAAGAGGCTGAGCACCACCGCGCAGCCCACCACGCCGAGTTCCTCGGCGAGGATGGCGAAGATGAAGTCGTTGTGCGCGGCGGGCAGCCAGTCCCACTTGAGCACGCTCTTGCCGAGGCCGACGCCGAACCAGCCGCCGTTGTCGATCGCGTACCGGGCCTGCAGGTACTGGTAACAGCCGTCCAGCCCGCACTCCTCCGGCGGCGGCGGGTTGAGGAACATGGTCAGCCGGGCCAGCCGGTAGTTCTGTTCGCCCTGCTCACCCGAGCCGGCCCCGAGGGAGGCGGCGGCGACCAGCAGGCCGACGCCGACCAGCCCGAGCACCGACAGCAGGGCGAAGACCCGCTTGCGGACCCCGGCCGCCCAGAGCAGTCCGACGACGATGGCGAGCAGACAGAGCATGGTGCCGAGGTCGTTGTAGCCGACCAGGACGAACAGCAGGCCGACGGCGGGAAAGAGCGGGGTGGCCAGTTCCCGCCACCAGCCCAGCGCCGCACCCTTCCGGGCGATCATGTCGGCGCCCCAGAGGACCAGGCCGAACTTCGCCAGCTCGGAGGGTTGTACCTGGATCGGGCCGATGACCAGCCAGAGCAGCTGGGCCTTGAGCGGACCGAGGGTGGCGTCTCCGGTGAGTCTGCCGAGGGCGTGCAACGCGTCGAGCAGGACCAGCAGCACCACCGCGACGCCGAGGGTCGGCAGCGCGATGGACCGGAAGGTGCTGGCCGGCAACCGCTGGCAGGCCCAGAAGGCACCGAGCCCGATCAGCGCGAAGAGCGCCTGCTTGGCGAACATCGCGAAGGGGTTGCCGTCGGTGGCCAGCGCCCGGACGCTGGTCGCCGAGAAGACCATGGTCAGCCCGATCAGCAGCAGCAGTCCCGAGCTGGAGATGAGCAGGTAGTAGGAGGCGAGCGGCCGGGCCAGCAGCCCGCGCAGCGCGGCCAGGCCGCCGGCCAGGTCGACGCCGGAGCCGGCCGACGGGTACGCCGGGTCGCCGCCCTTGGTGCGGCCCGGTTCCGGGGCGCCACCCGCGGTACGCGCGCCAGGGCCCGTTCGTCCGCCGTCGGGGCCGCCGCCGGCCACCGGGGCGGCGTCGGTGCCTCCCGGCGCCGCACGTGCGTCGTCAGGGCCGCCAGTACCCGCACGCCCACCGTCGGGGCCGCCGTCCCCCGTCGGTCGCCGTGGCGCCTCGTCCGTCACCGCGCCACTCCTTCGTCCTCCCGGTTCCGCCCATCATCGACGCTGCCCGGGGTCGCCGCCGGGTAATCGCCCGACCGGCGTGTCGGCACCGCCCCGCCGGCCCCTGTCGATCATGGAGCGTGTCGCCGGATCCGGTGCGGATCCGGCGACAGGTCCATGACCGACCGAGCCTGCCGGGCGGGTAGGAGATCAGCTGACCGCGGTGAGGAACTCGCTGTAGAACAGCGCCAGGGCGATCGCCACCCCGATCCCGGCGATGATCCAGAACCGGACGACGATGTTGACCTCGCTCCATCCGGCGAGCTCGAAGTGGTGCTGGAGCGGGGACATCCGGAAGACCCGCTTACCGGTGGTACGGAAGGAGATGATCTGGATCACCACGGACATCGTGATGATCACGAAGAGTCCGCCGAGGATGATCAGGAGGAACAGCGTCCGGGTGGCCATCGCCATGCCGGCGATCAGGCCGCCGAGGCCGAGCGCCCCGGTGTCACCCATGAAGATCCGGGCCGGTGAGGTGTTCCACCAGAGGAAGCCGACGCAGGCGCCGGCCGCCGCCCCGGCTATCAGGGCGATCTCCAACGGGTCCCGGACCACGTAGCAGTACGCCCCACCGGCGGCGTACGCCTCGTCCGCGCACCAGTGCCGGTACTGCCAGAACGCGATCAGGGCGTACGCGGCCAGCACCATCACCGAGGCGCCGGTGGCCAGACCGTCCAGACCGTCGGTGAGGTTCACGCCGTTGGTCGTCGCCATCACCACGAAGATGAAGATGACCACCGAGGCGATCTTGCCGACCTCCAGCGCGTTGATGTCGCGGATGAAGGAGAGCGCCGTACTGCCGACCGTCACCCCGGCGGTGCTCGGGAAGTAGAGCGCGACCACCCCGAAGACCGCACCGACCAGCATCTGGCCGAGCAGCTTGCCCCGCTTGTTCAGCCCGGCGCTGTTGCGCTTGCGGACCTTCAGGAAGTCGTCGAGGAAGCCCACCGCGCCAGAGAAGACCATCAGGCCGAGCAGCACCAGTGCGGTGATCGTCGGGGTGACCTGGGCGATCTGCTGGTCGGGCAGGGTGGTCAGGGCGAGGTGACCGGCGACGTACGCGATCACCGTGGCCACGATGAAGACCACCCCGCCCATCGTCGGGGTGCCCTTCTTGCCCTGGTGCATGATCGGGCCCTCGGCCCGGATCGGTTGACCGGCCTTCAACCGGGTGAAGACCTTGATCGCGATCGGTGTGGTGAAGAGCGAGATCAGGAACGCCACGAAGATGGCGACGACAACCGCCCTCACGCCGCGACGCCTTCCGCCGTAACCGACCCGTCCGTCACGTGGCTCATCGGGCGTCCCCCTGGGGGCCGGCGGCCGCCTCACGCAGCGCGTCGACCACGTCCCAGGTGCGGTAACGCGAACCCTTCACCAGGACGACGTCGCCCGACCGCAGCTCACGCCGCAGCAGCCCGATCGCCGCCTGCTGATCGGTAACCAGCACCGACTCTCCTCCCCAATCCGCCACCGCCACCGCTCCGTCCCGGATCGGCGCGGCCGTTTCACCGACCACCAACAACCGGTCGACGCCCAGCTCGGCCGCGAGCCGGCCGACCTCCTCGTGACCGGCGCGCTCGAAATCGCCCAGCTCGGCCATGTAGCCGAGCACCGCGACGGTACGCCGGTCCCGGCCCATCGCGGCCAACGCGTGCAGCGCGGCGCCCATCGAGCCGGGATTCGCGTTGTACGAGTCGTCGATCACCGTCACCCCGTCGGCCCGGTCGAAGACGTCCATCCGCCGGGTCGAGGGCAGCACCAGCGCGCCGAGCGCCTCCGGCAGCTCGGCCAGCGGCATGCCGAGATCCAGCGCCACCGCCGCCGCGGCCAGGGTGTTGCCGACCTGGTGCCGGCCGCTGACCCCGAGCCGTACCGGCACCCGCCCGTTCGGGGTGACCAGGGTGTACGACGCCCGGCCGCGCTCGTCGAGGAGCACGTCCTCGGCCCGCACCTCGGCGTCGGCGGCCTCACCCACCAGCACCACCCGGCCGGCGGTCCGCTCCGCCATGGCCCGGACCCGGGGGTCGTCGGCGTTGAGCACCGCCAACCCGGCGGCCGGCAGCGCCTCGACCAGTTCCCCCTTGGCCAGGGCGATCGCCTCGACGGAGCCGAACTCGCCGATGTGCGACGTGCCGACGTTGGTCACCACCGCGATCCGGGGCGGCGCGATCTCGCACAGGTAGCGGACGTGCCCGATCCCCCGGGCGCCCTTCTCCAGCACCAGGTACCGGGTGTCGGCGTCCGCCCGCAGCGCGGTGTACGGGTGCCCCAGCTCGTTGTTGAACGACCCGGCCGGGGCGACCGTCGGGCCGAGTCGGGCGGTGAGCTGGCCGACCAGATCCTTGGTGGTGGTCTTCCCGGACGAACCGGTCAGCCCGATCACGGTCAGCTCGGGCAGCCGGTCCAGTACCGCCCGGGCCAGCCGGCCCATCGCCACCCGGGCGTCGTCGACCAGCACCATCGGCACACCGTCGACCGCCCGGGAGCCGAGTACGCCGACCGCGCCCCGCTCGGCGACCGCCGCCGCCGCGTAGTCGTGCCCGTCG
Organism: Plantactinospora sonchi; assembly: GCF_036422035.1. NCBI lineage: Bacteria > Bacillati > Actinomycetota > Actinomycetes > Micromonosporales > Micromonosporaceae > Plantactinospora > Plantactinospora sonchi. The sequence continues at coordinate 205,574 of NZ_JAZGQK010000016.1, read as the reverse complement.
ACCTTCTCCCCGGGGAAGGCCACGAACAGCCCGCCGGGGCGTACCTCGCGGGAGTCGAACTCGACCGGCCCGGTGACGGTCAGTTCCGGGTCGTCGGCGGCCAGCCGCCCGTCGACGGCGGCGGCCACCTCGGCCAGGGTCATTGGGATCATCGTCGCTCCAGCAGGGTGTTGAACCGGGCGGCGAGCGCGGTGGCGAGCTCGACGCGGTCGTCGAAGGGCTCGGTCCGGCCGCCGATCTCCTGACCCCGCTCGTGCCCCTTGCCGAGCACCGCGACCACGTCGCCGGGCTCGGCCAGCCGGACCGCCTCCGCGATCGCGGCGCGGCGTCCGCCCACCTCGACGACCCGGGCCGGGGTGGCGGCCTCCTCGGCGCCCCGGCGCACCGCGGCCCGGATCACCGCCGGGTCCTCGCTGCGCGGGTTGTCGTCGGTCACCACCACCAGGTCGGCGCCCCTGGCCGCGGCGGCGCCCATCAGCGCCCGCTTGCCCTGGTCCCGGTCGCCGCCGGAGCCGAGCACGCAGATCAGCCGGTGGTCGGCACCGGTCAGCTCGCGCAGCGCGGTGAGCGCGGCGACGGTCGCGTCCGGGGTGTGCGCGAAGTCGACGACGCCACGGACCGGGCCGGGCGCGTCGACCAGTTCCAGCCGGCCGGGAACGCCGGGGCAGGCGGCCACCCCGGCCGCCGCGACCGCCGGGTCCACCCCGGCGGCGACCAGCGTGGCGATCGCCAGCAGCGCGTTGGCGACGTTGTGCCGGCCGGGCAGCGCCACCGCCGCCTCGACGGCCACCCCGTCCGGCCCGTGGGCGATGAAGGTCTGGGTGTAGCCGACGTCACGGATCCGCTCCGCCCGCCAGGTCGCGGCCGGGTCACCGTTCGCGGAGAAGGTGACCGTCGCCGGTCGGACCAGGGGTCGCAGCGCCGGGTCGTCGTGGTTGAGCACCTCGGCGGCGCACCGGCCGTCGAACAGCCGGGCCTTGGCGGCGAAGTAGTCCGCGACGTCGGCGTGGAAGTCCAGGTGGTCGTGGCCGAAGTTGGTGTAGCCGCCGACGGCGAACCGCACCCCGCCGACCCGGCCCATCACCAGCGCGTGGCTGGAGACCTCCATCGCCACCGCGGTGACCCCGCGCTCCCGGGCGGCGGCCAGCATGGCGTGCAGGTCGGTGGCCTCCGGAGTGGTCCGGACGCTCTCCACCACCAGGTCCCCGAGGCGGCACTCGACGGTGCCGATCAGCCCGGTGACGTGGCCGGCGGCCCGCAGTCCCGACTCGATCAGGTAACTGGTGCTGGTCTTGCCGGCGGTACCGGTGATCCCGATCACGGTCAGTCCGGCCGTCGGATCGCCGTAGACCGCGCTCGCCAGCTCGCCGAGCACCGCCCGCGGGTCCGGTACGACCAGGGCCGGCAGCCCCGCCTCGGCGGCCGCCGCCGCCCCGGCCGGATCGGTGAGTACGGCGACCGCGCCGGCCGCCACGACCGCCGGGAGGAACTCGGCGCCGTGCCGGCGGGCGCCGGGCAGGGCGGCGTACAGGTCGCCGGGGCGGACCTCGCCGCTGGCGTGGGTGACCCCGGTGACCGTCACCTCGGCCCAGCCGGGTGGCAGCTCGACGCCGGGCAGCTCGACCCGCGCAACAGGGTCGGCGGCGACCCGCGCGGCAAGATCGGCGAGCCGGATCGGCGTCACGGCCTGGGGACGGGGATTGCCGGGCACGGCGTCAGACCCTACCCCGTCGGGGGGTCCACCCCGCACAGCCGCCCCGGTGGTTTGCCCGCACCTACCGATGATGTCCTGTTCGGCCTGGTCAACGCGGATAGACCACGAACTTCGGCGGAGCGGCGCCGGTCGACGGCACCCGGTAGTGCCGCAGGGTGTACTCCATCATCTCCTTGAACGCCGGCGCGGAGATGTCCCCGCCGCCGCCCTGCGGCGTGTGCGCGAAGACCGCGATCACGTACCGGGGCTGGTCCGCCTGGTCCATTCCGATGAACGAGGCGACCTCACCGGGGGCGTAGCGCCCGTCGACGACCCGGGAGCCGGTGCCGGTCTTGCCGGCGACCCGGTAGCCGGGGATGGCCGCCTTGCTGGCGGTGCCGCCCTCGATGGTCACCGGCGCCTCCATCAGCTGCCGCAGCGCGGCGGCGGTCTGCGGGCTGAGCACCTGGCGGGTCTTCGGTGCCGGCCCGGCCCGACGGGAGCCGTCCGAGGGGATGATTCCCCGGACCAGGTGCGGCTGCACCCACTTGCCGTCGTTGGCGATCGCCGCGTAGACGGCGGCCATCTGCAGGGGTGTGACGTCGACGCTGTGCCCGATCGGCACCGACCCGTACGTCGACCCGCTCCACTCCTTCGGCGGCTTCAGCACCCGTCCGGACGCCTCGCCGAGCACTCCCTCGCCGGTGGCCTGGCCCAACCCGAACTTGAGCTGGTACTGGTAGACCTTCTCGGCACCGAGCGCGTCGGCGATCTTGATGGTGCCGACGTTGGAGGAGAAACCGAGCATTCCCGCCACGCTGAGCTTCCGGCCGCCCACCGGATGGGTGTCGGGGAAGTACTGGTCGCCCTTCCAGATGCCGTTGGCGATCGGCCAGGCGGTCTGCGGGGTGATCACCCCCTCCTCCAGCCCGGCGCCGAAGACGATCGCCTTGTGCACCGAACCGGGGTCGACGACAAAACTGGTGGCCGCGTCGTTGCGGTCCTCCGAGTCGTACTTCTTCCAGTCCGCCGCGTTGTACGTCGGATAGCTGGCCTGGGCGAGCACCTCGCCGGTCCGTACGTCGAGGACCACGGCCGCGCCGGTGCTGCCGTCGACCTCCTGCATCCGCTGGCCGAGGATCCGCTGCACCACGTACTGGAGGTCACGGTCGATGGTGAGCTCGATCGAACTGCCCGGCCGGGCTTTGGTGACCCGGTTGTAGCCACCGGGGATCTCGGCGGCGAGTTCGCCCTTGCCGACCTCGTACACCCGTTTGCCGTTGACGCCCTGCAGCAGGTCGTCGTAGCGCGCCTCCAGCCCTTCCAGGCCGTGCAGGTCCTCGCTGGTGAAGCCGAGCAGGTTGGCGGCCAGGTCGCCGCCGGGCACCTCCCGGCGCTCGTCCCGGCCGGTGCCGATGCCCGCCAGGTCGAGCGCCAGGACCTTCTCGGCGGTGGCGGTCTCGACCCCCCGGGCCAGGTACTCGAACTGGGACGCCCGCCCGTCCGGCCGCTTGCGCGGCTTCATCCCCTCGACCAGGTCGGAGGCGGCGATACCGAGCAGTGGCGAGAGCATCGCGGCGGTGCGCGCCGGGTCCTCGATCAGGGTGGGGTCGGCGAAGACGTACCGTGCCTCGACGCTGCGGACCAGCGGCGCGCCGTAGCGGTCGTAGATGCCGCCGCGCGGCGCCGGCAGCACCACCTCACGGAGCCGGTCGGCCAGGCCGTTGCCCTGGTATTCCGGGGCTTCGACGACCTGCAGCGCGACCAGGCGGATGCCGATGGTGGTGAACATGGCCAGGGCGAGCAGGGTGCCCAGCCGCAGCCGCCGGTGCGAGTCGGCCAGTCGGGGCGGCTTGCGGGGGCGCCGGGGCCGTCGCCCGCCGCCACCGCCGCCGCGGGGCGGACCGTCGGCCGTCGGCCGCCGGGCCGGTGCCGCCGGTTCCGCGTCGCCGCCGAGCGGCCGGGCGGTGACCGTCCGGCCGGTGCCGGACGCGGCCCGCCGGACGGTCCGGGTGCCGGCCCGGCCGCCGTCGAGCACCTGCAGCGCGGGCCGGAACGGATCGCCGGAACGGCTGCTCCGTGGGGTACGCCGGCCCTGGCCGGGATCGGCGGTGCCGGCCCGCCGCCCGGTGACCTCGACCGGGTCACCGGGGTTGCTCCGGTACCGCCGGGACAGTTCCGGGGTGTCCCGCACGGTACGTCCGCGCGGGGTGTAGGCCCGGGCGTCGGAGATGCCGGCGAAGCCGGCCCCGTCACGTCCGGACGTGCCGCCGGAGTCCCGGCCGTCAGTGCCGGATCGTCGACCGTCGCCGGAGTCCCGGCCACCGCCGGCTCCCCGGCCGTCGGCACCGGACCGCCGGCCGTCACCGGCGCGTGACGCGCCGCGCCGGGACACCGACGTGTCCCGGCGCGGTTCGTCGGACCGCGAGGCCACCGACTATCCCCCGGCACCCTGCGGACTGGTGATCGCCGGTTCGCCGCCGGCCGGCTGCGGCACACCGATCACCTGGCCGTCGGGCAGCTGGATGAAGGCGGGCGGACCCGAGTCGACCAGGCCCAGCTTGCGGGCCCGGGCGGCCAGGTTGCCCGGCACCTCCGCCTCGTCGATCTTTTGCTGCAGCTCCTGCTGTTGGATGTCCAGGGTGGACTGCTGCTGCTGCAGCCGCTCCAGGCGGAACGCGTTCTCGTTCACCTTGCTGTTGACCACCAGGATGCCGAGCATCCCGCCGACCACCAGCACCAGGATCAGCGCCACGAAGGAAACCCGGGGCCGGGCCACCGGCAGCGGCGGGGCGACCCGGAGCCGGGTCCGCCGGCCGGCCGGGGTGGCCCTACCGGACTCCGCCGGCCGCTCCGGCCGTTCCGCCGAACTGTCCCAGACCCGTACCGTCCGGTCCGGCTCGGCCGACGTCTCCCAGTCCTGTGCCCGCAGGGCGGCACTGCCCTGCGTCGGGTACTCCCGTGCCCCCCGTACCCGGCTCGCCGGTGCCGCATTGGACCGGCCGCCATCCGTACGCCCGGCCCGCTGCACCGTGGTCCGGCCCCCCGACCGCGGTGTGCGCTGTCCAGCGCCGCGCGTCACGTCGGGCTCGACCCGACGCTCGCGCTTGTTGACGTTCATGTTCCCTCCCCCTGTACCGTCGTGCCGCCGCCGTGGACCGGCGATCGCGGCAAGTCCCGTTCAGTTCCTCCCGACCCGTTCGACGCCCCGGGCGCGACACCTCGGCCGGACCGTTCGCGGGCGGTCCTCCTCGTTGTCGTCGCCGGGGTCCGGTCGTCGGACGGGTCGATCCGCTCGGCCGCCCGCAGCCGCACCGAGGCGGCGCGCGGATTGACCGCGACCTCCGCCTCGCCCGGCAGCTCAGCCCCCCGGCTGAGCAACCGCAGCATCGGCCCGGTACCGGGCAGCTCGACCGGAAGGTCGACCGGGCCCGTACTGCGGGCCCGGCCGGCGAACACCTGTTTGGTGATCCGGTCCTCCAACGAGTGGTAGGACAGCACCACCGCACGACCGCCCGGGGACAGTGCGTCCAGGGCGGCCGGCAGCGCCGTTTCCAGCGCGGCCAGCTCCCGGTTTACCTCGATCCGCAGAGCCTGAAACGTTCTTTTCGCCGGATGTCCACCCGTTCGTCGGGCTGGCGCCGGGATCGACTCCCGGACCAGCTCGGCCAGCCGGGCCGAGGAGGTCAACCGGGACCGTTCCCGTTCCCGGATGATCGCCGAGGCGATCCGGCCGGCGAACCGCTCCTCGCCGTACACCCGCAGCACCCGGGCGAGTTCCCCGTGCGAGTAGGTGTTGAGCACCTCCTCGGCGGTGGTCCCGGACGTCTGGTCCATCCGCATGTCCAGCGGCGCGTCCTGCGCGTAGGCGAACCCGCGGTCGGGTGCGTCGAGTTGGAGCGAGGAGACGCCGAGGTCGAACAGCACGCCGTCCACGCCGCCGTACCCGAGCCGCTCCAGCACCTCGGCGAACTCGTCGTAGACCGCGTGCACCAGGTGGATCCGGTCGGCGTACCGGGCGAGTCGGGCCCGCGCGTGGGCGAGCGCCTCGGTGTCCCGGTCGAGTCCGATCAGGACGGTACGCGGATGGGCGGCCAGCACCGCCTCGGCGTGCCCGGCCAGCCCGAGCGTCGCGTCGACGTACACGGTCGGCCGGTCGTCGCGGCCCAGGGCGGGGGCGAGCAGCTCGAGACACCGCTCAAGCAGCACCGGTACGTGCGTACCGCGTAGCTCCCCCATTTCGACCCCCACTGACCCTGTCTCGTCCGGACGTGCCCGCTGTCTGTCACTGCTCGTCGTACCGCCAGATCCCCATCCGCTCTGGCCCACCGGGTCCGACCTTCGGACCTACCGGCGGATCGCGCCTGGCACCGGGGAAGAGGCGCCAGGAACCTCGAGCGGGTGGAGATCTCGCAGTACGTCGGGCGTCGGCACGCTCCGCCCTACAGTCCGCCCGGCAGCACCCCCTCCTCGATGTCGGCGAACTCCTCTTCGTTCTCCGCGAGGTAGGTCTCCCAGGCCCGCTTGTCCCAGATCTCGACCCGGGTGCTCGCCCCGATCACCACCAGATCCCGGTCCAGTGCGGCGTACTCCCGCAGATGGATCGGTATGGTGACCCGGCCCTGCTTGTCCGGGATCTCGTCGTGGGCGCTGGCGAAGAAGACCCGGCTGTAGGCCCGGGCGGCCTTGTGCGTCATCGGCTGCTCGCGCAGCTGGCCGGCGATGCGCTGGAACTCGGGCATCGGGAAGACGTACAGGCAGCGCTCCTGCCCCTTGGTGATCACGACACCTCCCGCCAGCTCATCCCGGAACTTGGCCGGAAGGATCAGCCGGCCCTTGTCGTCCAGGCGCGGGGTGTGCGTGCCGAGAAACACCGGCCCAACCCCCTCGCCCTTTTCAGCGGCGTTCGCGGCGCCGCTGCCCCCCGGGCCGGCGGGCCCTCCTGGCCCCCCATCGCGCCCCACTCTACTCCACTTCCCTCCACCCGCAACCGGAATCGCCCGGGAATCGCGCCCGATGTCCGGATGAAACCGCACGTCAAACGGGGTGGGGCTCGGTGGAGGGAAACGGAGCCCCCGGCCCGGGGGTCCGTTATCCGACACCGTCAACCCCTGCACCAATCGCGAGGCTTCACCCCTTTTTCCCGAGGGCTCCGGTCGGTGGAACCGGCCCGGTGGGGACCGGCCGGGAGGGAAGTGGAGGAAAAAATCACGGCGGACCGCGCCAGGTGGAGGAATCGGCCCGTCCGGTCCCACTCCACCACCGTCGCCGGCACCGGCGACCCGCCCGGGAGCGTCCCGCCGCCCGTACCGGACTTCCCGCCTGCTCCGGACGGGTACTTCGTGCGACGGTCGGCCGCCCCGCCCCGTCCGGTAACCTCGCTCGCGTGACGGACGCGAAGATGCCCCTTCGGGCAAAGGTGGCCAGCTCCGTATCTCGCACCGCCGCGGCCCTGTCCCGGGCCGCCGGCCGGGGTGACGGCTCGGTGATCGGCGGCTGGATCGGCCTCAAGATCGACCCGGATCTCCTGGCGCACCTGGCCGCCGGCCGGGCGATCGCGCTGATCTCGGGCACCAACGGCAAGACCACCACCACCCGGCTGACCGCCGCCGCGGTCGGCGTGCTCGGCCCGGTCGCCACGAACTCGTTCGGCGCCAACATGCCGACCGGGCACACCTCCGCGCTGGCCAAGGCGGGCAGCACCCCGTACGCGGTGCTGGAGGTCGACGAGCACTACCTGGCCCAGGTCCTGGAGGCGACCGAGCCACGGGTGGTAGCCCTGCTCAACCTCTCCCGGGACCAGCTCGACCGGGCCAAGGAGGTGGCGATGATGGCGCAGCTGTGGCGGGCCGCGCTGGTCCGCCACCCCTCGGTGCGGGTGGTGGCGAACGCCGACGACCCGATGGTGGTCTGGGCGGCGACCCCGCCGGCGACCCGCAGCGAGGCGGTCCGCCCCGCGCCGGTCACCTGGTTCAGCGCCGGCCAGCGCTGGCACGACGACTCCTGGGTCTGCCCCGAGTGCGGCTCCCCCATCGAGCGGATGTCCGACCAGTGGTGGTGCACCGGCTGCTGGTTGCGCCGGCCCGAGCCGCAGTGGGTGGTCGAGGACGACGGCGTGCTCGACCCCGCCGGCGCCTGGCACAAGGTGGTGCTGCAACTGCCGGGCCGGGTCAACCTCGGCAACGCCGCCACCGCGCTCGCCGTCGCCGCCGAGTTCGGGGTACGCCCCAACGACGCGGTCTCCCGGCTGGCCGGGGTCGCCTCGGTCGCCGGCCGGTACGCCCAGGTGGTCAAGGACGGTCGGACCATCCGGCTGCTGCTGGCGAAGAACCCGGCGAGCTGGCTCGAGGCGTTCGACATGGCCGAGGAGGCACCCACCCTGCTGTCGATCAACGCCCGGGACCCTGACGGGCTGGACACCTCCTGGCTCTTCGACGTCGACTTCTCGCCACTGCGCGGACGCCAGGTGCTGATCACCGGGGACCGCGCCTACGACCTGGCCGTCCGGCTCGACGTCAACGGCGTACCGTTCCAGCACGTGCGGGCCTTCGCGGACGCCGTCGCCAGCGTGCCGCCGGGCCGACTAGAGGTGATCGCCAACTACACGGCGTTCCAGGACATCCGAGCGGAGTTGGACCGTGTCAACTGACAGGGGATACCCGGTGCACAGCGGATCCGAGAGCGTGCTGCGCATCGTCTGGATCTACCCGGACCTGCTCTCCACCTACGGTGACCGGGGCAACATGCTGATCCTCGCCCGGCGCGCCCAGCTGCGCGGGATGCCGGTCGAGACCATCGAGATCCGCTCCGACCAGCGGCTCCCCACCACCGCCGACATCTATCTGCTCGGTGGCGGCGAGGACGGCCCGCAGGCGCTCGGCGCGCAGCGGCTGCTCGCCGACGGGGGCCTGCACCGTGCCGTCGCGCAGGGTTCGGTGGTGTTCGCGGTCTGCGCCGGCTACCAGCTGCTGGGCGGCTCGTTCTTCGCCAAGGGCGCCAAGTGCGCCGGGCTGGACCTGCTCGATTTGCACTCCGACCGGGGACCGAGTCGGGCGGTCGGCGAACTCGCCGGCGACATCGACCCCCGACTCGGGCTGCCGCCGCTGAGCGGTTTCGAGAACCACGGTGGTCGTACCCACCTGGGCTCCGGGGTCGCCCCGCTGGCCCGGGTCACCACCGGCATCGGCAACGACGGCGGCACCGAGGGCGCCTGGCGGGGCAAGTTGCTCGGCACGTACTCGCACGGTCCGGCGCTGGCCCGCAACCCGGCCCTGGCCGACCTGCTGCTGCGCTGGGCGACCGGCGCGCACCAGCTGCCGCCGCTGGACGACACCTGGTCGGAGCGGCTGCGCGCCGAGCGCGCCGCCGCGCTGGCCGCCGTCCGGGCGTGATCGGGCGCGTCCGACGGCTGCTGCGCCAGCGGTCGGTCGCGCGGTTCGCCCTGCTGCTCCTGCTGCTCGGGTCGCTCGGGCTGGCCCTGCTGGTGGCACCCCGGCCGGACCTGGCCGCGCTGCCCGGGCTGGCGGACCGGCTCGGCCCGCTGGCCCCGGTCGTCGCCGTGGGGGTGGGCGCGGTGCTGATGCTCGCCCTGGTCCCCCGGACCGCGATCACCGTGGTCTGGGGCGCGATCTTCGGCCCGCTGGGCGGTGCCGGCTACACGCTGGCCGCGGCGCTGCTGGCCGCCGCTGCCGGGTTCGCGGTCGGTCGGCTGCTCGGTCGCGACTTCGTCGCCGAACGGGTACGCGGCCGGCTGGCCCGGCTCGACCACTGGTTCGCCCGGCAGAGCGTGCTCGGGGTGGTCTCCGTACGGCTGGTGCCGATCGGCGGTTTCGGGCTGGTCAGCTACGGCTACGGCACCACCGGCGCCCGGCTGCTGCCGTTCCTGGTCGGCAGCGTGCTGGCCTCGGCTCCCTCGGCGTTCGGGTACGCCGCGGTGGGCGCGGCGGTGGTCTCGCCGGACGAGGTGAACTGGTTCGCGGTCGCCCCGGCCGGGCTGGGGCTGGTCGCCGCCGCCGTGCTCGGCGCCCGCTGGTGGCGGGCCGAGCGGACCCGCGTGCCGCACGGCGCGGAGTCGGCACCGGGTACGGCGGGACAGGCCGTCCGGACCACGACGGGTCCCGGTCGGGGGGCGCCCGGCACGGCGGCGGGCGACATGGCGGCCGGCGGTACGGAGACCCCGGGCGGTACCGACAGCCGTCACAGGTGACCAGAGCTCCTTCTGAGTTGTTTGCCCGATAAGCGGCAATCGGCGGTACGGTGAGGGCAGCACCCGGCGGTCGAGGGGCGCCCCCGACGGTGACGTTTTCCACCCCGGGTCGGTGGCCCGGACCGGGCCGTCCGGTCCACGCGGAGCGCTCGACGCCCGGTGGCATTCCGCAGCGGGGGGATCAGTGAAGTCCATTTCGGAGACGGCCGGCGTGGTGCAGACCGCCGACAACGCCGTCGTCCGCGGCCCGAACTCGGTGGTGGTCCGACTGCACGTCAACGGCACCCCCCGGAACGTCCTGATCGAACCCCGGGTCAGCCTGCTGGACGCGCTGCGCGACCGGCTCGACCTGACCGGCACGAAGAAGGGGTGCAACCAGGGCGCCTGCGGGGCGTGCACGGTCTGGGTGGACAAGCGCCGGGTGCTGGCCTGCCTGACCCTGGCGATCACCTGCGAGTCCCGCGAGGTGACCACAATCGAGGGCCTCTCCGACGGGGTCGACCTGCACCCGATGCAGCGGGCCTTCGTCAGCAACGACGCGTTCCAGTGCGGGTACTGCACCCCGGGACAGATCATGTCGGCGGTGGCGTTCCTCGCCGAGGGGCACGCCGCCGACGACGACCAGATCCGGGAGTGGATGAGCGGCAACCTGTGCCGGTGCGCGGCGTACCCGAACATCCGGGCCGCGATCCGGCAGATCCGCGACGAGGCGTCGAACCAGCTCCCGGAGACCGCGGCGGAGGGCGGCTCCGGCCGACCCGCCCCGGCGAGCGGCTCCGGCCGGGTCAGCGCGGAGGGCGTCGGATGAGGCCGGTCAGCTACTCCCGGGTGACCGACGTCGCCACCGCGATCGGCACCGTCGCCGCCGACCCGGCGAGCACCTACCTGGCCGGCGGCACCACCGAGGTCGACCTGCAACGCGTCTACGTCTCCCCGGCCCGCCGGCTGGTCGACATCAACGACCTCCCGCTGCACCAGGTCGACGAACTTCCCGGCGGCGGGGTACGGATCGGCGCGCTGGCCCGGATGAGCGAGGTCGCCCAGGCCCTGCCGATCCGCCGCCGGTTCCCGGTGATCTCGCAGGCCCTGCTGCTCGGCGCCTCCCCGCAACTGCGGAACATGGCCTCGATCGGCGGCAACCTCATGCAGCGGGTCCGGTGCGGCTACTTCCGGGACGTGGCGGCGGCCTGCAACCGACGCGAACCGGGCACCGGCTGCAGCGCGATCCACGGCATCAACCGGGGCCACGCCATCCTCGGCACCAGCGGACAGTGCATCGCCACCCACCCCTCCGACCTGGCGGTCGCCCTGGTCGCACTGGACGCCGTGGTGCGGACCCAGGGTCCTGGCGGGCCCAATCAGATCGCGATCGACGACTTCTTCCCGCTGCCCGGCGACACCCCGGACCGGGAACACCCGACGGCGCACGGCGAACTGGTGGTCGCCGTCGAGGTGCCGCCGAACCCGATGGCCGCCCGGTCGCTCTACCTGAAGGTCCGGGACCGGGAGTCGTACGAGTTCGCGCTCGCCTCGGCCGCCGTCGCGGTCAGCCTGGACGGGCAGACGATCAGCGACGTACGGCTGGCGCTCGGCGGGGTGGCGACGAAACCGTGGCGGGCCCGGCGGGCCGAGGCGGTGCTGCGGGGTGCTCCGGCCACCGTGCAGACCTTCGCCTCGGCGGCCCGGGAGGAACTCGCCGACGCGGTCGGGTACGGCATGAACGACTTCAAGATCGAGCTTGCCCAACGGACCATCGTCCGAGCGCTGCGGATGGTGCTCGGCGACCCGCAGATCCACGACGGGAAGGCGCTGAGACTGCTCAGCGGGGACGGGGACGGATCATGAGTCCGGCGATCGGCGCCATGCTCGACCGGGTGGACGGCCGGGCCAAGGTGACCGGTGGGGCACGGTACTCCGCCGAGGTCAACCTTCCCGGTCTCGCCCACGCCGTACTGCTCGGCGCGAAGGTGCCGAGTGGACGGATCATCGGGATCGACTGTCGCGAGGCGATGGTGGCGGACGGCGTGATCGCCGTACTGACCCATCTGGACCTGCCCCGGATCGCGGCGCAACCGAAGCTCTTCCCGTCGCTGGCCGGGCTGATCGCGCACGGCGAGAGCTTCTTCCCCATGCAGGACGACGTGGTGCACCACGCCGGGCAGCCGGTCGCGATCGTCGTCGCGGACACCCTGGAACGCGCCGAGCACGGCGCCACCCTGGTCCGGGTCAACTACGCGGAAACGCCGGCGCTGACCCTGCTCGACGCCGGGCGCGACCAGGCGTACGAGCCGGAAAAGATCTTCGGCGGGCTGGTCCCCGGGCGGAACCCGACCCGGGGCGACCCGGAGGCGGCGCTGCGGGACGCCGAGGTGGCGCTCGACCTGACGTACCGGTTCGAGGTCAACCACCAGAACCCGCTGGAGCCGTCGACCACCACGGCGGTCTGGGACGACGTCGACCGGCTGACCCTCTACGACTCGACCCAGGGGCCGACCGCGACCCAGCTCAGCGCCGCCGAACTGCTCGGCCTGCCGCCGACCAACGTCCGGGCGGTCAGCCACTACGTGGGCGGCAGCTTCGGCTCCAAGGCGCTGATCTGGCCGCACGTCACGTTGACCGCGTTCGCCGCCCGGGTGGTCGGCCGGCCGGTCCGGCTCGCGCTCAGCCGGGAGCAGATGTTCCACTCGTGCGGGCACCGGGAGGAGCAGGAGCAGCGGATCCGGATCGGCGCCGGCCGGGACGGGCGGCTGACCGCGCTCACCCACGACAAGATCGGGTTGACCTCGCACTTCGACGACTGGGCCGAGACGTCCCTGGAGTCGGCCGCGATCACGTACGCCTGCCCGAACTACGCCGGCGGCTACCGGCTCGTCCGGGGCAACATCATCACCCCGACCTTCACCCGGGGCCCGGGTGAGGCGACCGGGATGTTCGCCCTGGAGTCCGCGATGGACGAGCTGGCGTACGCGGTCGGCGCGGACCCGCTCGAGCTGCGGCTGCGCAACCATGCGGACACCGACCCGGAGACCGGCAAGCCGTGGTCGAGCAAGGGCCTCAAGGAGTGCTACCAGCGCGGCGCCGAGCTGTTCGGCTGGGCCGACCGCGACCTGCGGCCCGGCATCCGACGGGACGGGCAGTGGCTGGTCGGCACCGGCATGGCGACCGCCGCCTACCCGGTCGCGGCCCCGATCAGCCCGCAGCGGGCCCGGGCCCGGATGTACGGCGACGGCAGCGCGGTGGTCGAGGCCGGAATCTCCGAGTTCGGCACCGGGGCGCTGACCGCGATGACGCAGGTCGCCGCGGATGCGCTCGGCCTGCCGGTGGACCGGGTACGGTTCGTCGGCGGCACCACCGATCTACCGAACATCGCCGCGGCGGTCGGTTCGGCCGGCGCGGGAGCGACCAGTTCCGCCGTGCACCTGGCCTGCACCCAGCTGCGGGACCAGCTGATCCGGCACGCCGTGTCCGACCAGCGGTCGCCGCTGCACGGCGCCGACCCGGCGGACGTGGTGGTCCGGGACGGCCGGATGTGCCGGCGGGACCGGCCGGAGACCGGCGAGACGTACCACGAGCTGCTGGACCGCAACCACATGCCGGATGTCGAGGCGCTCGGCACCTGGATGCCGGTGTCGCCGATGACCAGCGACCACGCCATGCACACCTTCGGCGCGCAGTTCGCGGAGGTCGCCGTCGACGCCGACCTGGGCCGGATCGAGGTACGCCGACTCGTCGGCGTCTTTGCCCCCGGGCGGGTACTGAACCGCAGGACCGCGCACAGCCAGCTGATGGGCGGCATGCTCTGGGGGCTCGGCCAGGCGCTGCTGGAGGCGACCCGGATGGACCCGCACACCGGCCGGTACGCCAACGAGAACCTGGCCGACTACCTCATCGCCACCAACGCCGACGTACCGGACGTGGTCATCGACATGATCGAGGTGCCGGATGCGGTGGTGAACCCGCTCGGGGTGAAGGGCGTCGGCGAGATTGGCATCGTCGGCACGTCGGCCGCGATCGCCAACGCGATCCACCACGCCACCGGCCGGCGCGTCCGCAAGCTCCCGATCCTCCTCGAAGACCTGCTCTGAGCGACCGGTCGCGTCGGGTACCGGAGTCCTGGACGACTCCGCCCGGGTGGGCTCGGGGAAGGTCGACGGCGCCCGGATCACGCGCGGACCACGGGTCAGGGCGCCCAGCCACCGGAATACCGGTCTGACTTGTCGGCTTTGGCGACGAGCACCACCGACCCGACCGCACACCAGCCGAGCAGGAAGATGAGCAGGCCGGTCGGGGCGACGTCCGGGCTGCCGGGCCAGAGCCAGGCGTACAACGCCCACACGATGCCCACCAGAAGGGCGATCATCGGGGCGAGCGCGAGCGCAATGAGCAGGTTCTCGGCGATCGCCCGGACGGACCGGACCCCGACGACGTCGGGATCGACCAGCGCGGCGGCGAGACCCAGCGGCACTGGCCAGAGAACTCCGGCGACGACCAGGGCGGTGATGCCGGCGCCGGTCGGCCTGCTGGCGTGGAACCCCCAGACGAGACAGACCGTGAGGACCAGCCAGACGACGAGGACGACGCCGGCCCAGCCGCGTCGGCTCGACAACCCGCCGCCACCGGTTCCCATGACTCTCCCACCCGTCCTCGTCACAGCTCGTCGGCGCAGGCCACCTGCTGGTGCAACGGATTCGGAGCCACCAGCTGCGCGCGACCGATGGTGAACGTCGCGGCACTGCCCGGCGGGCAGATCGCGGTCGTCACCAGGGTCACCCGGTGGGTCGGCACGAGATCCCCGCTGCCGTCGCAGGGGGTCTCCTCGACCTTGGCCAGGTGGGCCTCGGAGTAGACGCAGTCGCCGACGACGATGTCGGGCCCGCCGCCCTGGCCGGGGTCGCCGGGGTGTGGCGGCTTGAGGTTGCGGACACACGCGAAGAGGTGACTGCCGGCCCGCCCAGCCAACCGGCCGGAGATGACCCGGATGGCGTGGTCCGTGCCGGTGGGACAGTCCGGGTCGGCGAAGGCGCCGGCCAGACCCGCACCGCCGTTCTCTACCTGGGTCACCGAGGCGACCGCCGCCGGATCGTCGCAGGCGACCTCCCGCCAGGTGCCGTCGGACGCGTCCGGGACTGTCGGAGCCACGCAGTCGGACAGGCCCAGGTAGTTGTCCACCGGGTCCGACGCGCTGGCGGACCGGCGGCTCTGGTCGGTGCACCCGGCCAGGACCGCGAGCAGCACACCGGCCGCCACCACCCTCGATGCCCTCCGCATACCGGCCTCCAATCCCCGTCACTGTGGGGACGGTAGCGAGGCCGGTTCGACGGGTGGCAGGGCATTTTTGCCGACGCCACGGATCGATCATGGTTGTGGTGCGGCCGGTACGGTGCGAGTATCAGTAAACATTCGTTACAGTTAGTCCAGGGATTGCCACAACCTTCGCAACTTGCACACTTCGGTTAAGTCCGATATTGACGCAAGATCCTTTCCGACATAGCGTGTCATCGATCGTCGCGCCCACCCCCACACCCCCACCGGCGTGACGACAACCGAGAGGACGCGCCATGATCGCCCGTACCCGCACCACCGTGACCCGGAAGGCGGCCCAGTTCCTCGCGCTCTGCCTGGCGCTGGTGGCCGCCTTCGCCATGCCCGGCCACGGCACGGCCCGGGCCGCCGCCCCGGCGTTCAACGTGATCGCCTTCTACAACGGCACCTGGGACCCGGCCCACATCAGCTTCGTCCGGGAGGCCAACCAGTGGTTCCCGCAGATCGCCGCACAGCACAACTTCAGCTACACGGCCACCAACGACTGGAGCCGGCTGAACACCGCCAACCTGGCCCAGTACCAGGTGGTGATCTTCCTGGACGACCTGCCGCCGGCCGCCCAGCGCCCGGCGTTCGAGCAGTACATGCGGGGCGGCGGTGGCTTCCTCGGCTTCCACGTCTCGGCGTGGACCGACAACCCGGGCGGCTGGGACTGGTACCACAACCAGTTCCTCGGCACCGGCGCCTTCCAGTCGAACACCTGGGGACCGACCAGCGCCGTACTCCGGGTCGAGGACCGCGACCACCCGTCCACCGGACGGCTGCCCGCCACCTTCACCTCGGCGGTGAGTGAGTGGTACAGCTGGAGCCGCGACCTGCGCACCAACCCGAACATCAACATCCTGGCCTCGGTCGACCCGAGCAGCTTCCCGCTCGGCACCGACCCCAACCAGACCTGGCACGGCGGCTACTACCCGATCATCTGGACGAACACCAACTACCGGATGCTCTACACGAACTTCGGCCACAACGCGATGGACTACGCCAACAACGTGCCGCTGTCGTCCACCTTCGCCAACGAGACGCAGAACCGGTTCGTCATCGACGGACTGCTCTGGCTCGGCGGCGGTGGCACCACCGAACCGCCCGCCGACCCGCCGATCTCCCCGACCGCCTGGTACAGCCTGGTCAACCAGGGCAACGGCAAGTGCGTGGACGCCCGGGCCGCCGGCACCGCCAACGGCACCGCGATCCAGCAGTACGCCTGCAACAGCAGCCTCGCCCAGCAGTACCAGCTCCAGCCGACCAGCGGCGGCTTCGTCCGGGTGAACAACCGCAACAACAGCGCCCGGGTCCTCGACGTCACGAACGTCTCCACCGCCGACAACGCGCCGATCCAGCTCTGGACCTACAGTGGCGGCAACAACCAGCAGTGGCAGGCGGTCGCCGAGGGTGGCGGCAACTACCGGCTGGTCAACCGGCTCAGCGGCAAGTGTCTGGACGTACCGGGCGGCTCGACCGCCGACAGCGTCCAACTCGTCCAGTACGCCTGCAACGGCACCCCCGCCCAGTCCTTCCGGCTCGTGCCGCAGTAGGGCCCGACGCGGGGAAAGCAGAGGTCGGGTCAGACGACGACGCTGACCATCCGACCCGGGATCACGATCACCTTCCGCGGCTCCCGGCCGGCCAACTGGTCGGCGACCGCCGCCAGCGCCTCGGCCCGTACGTCGTCCTCGGCGGCGTCCGCCGCGACCTCGACCCGACCACGGACCTTGCCGTTCACCTGCACCGGGTACGTCACGGACTCGGCCACCAGCAGGCTCGGGTCGGCGACCGGGAACGGCTCGTACGCCAGCGACCCGGCGTGACCCAGCCGCTGCCACAGCTCCTCCGCGACGTGCGGGGCGAACGGCGACAGCATCAGCACCAGCGGCTCCGCCACCTCACGCGGCGTCGCCTCCAAGCGGGTGATCCCGTTGGTCAGCTCGATCAGCTTGGCGATCGCGGTGTTCATCCGGATGCCGTCCAGATCGGCCCGGATCCCGTCGATGGACCGGTGCAGCAGCCGTCGGGTCGGCTCGTCCGCCGGACTGTCGACCACCCGCAGCTCGCCGGTCTGCTCGTCGACCAGCGCCCGCCAGACCCGCTGCAGGAACCGGTACGCCCCGACGACCGCCCTGGTCTCCCAGGGACGGGAGACCTCCAGCGGACCCATCGACATCTCGTAGACCCGGAACGTGTCCGCACCGTACGCCGCGCACATCTCGTCCGGGGTCACCACGTTCTTCAGCGACTTGCCCATCTTGCCGTACACCCGGTTGACCGGCTGCTCGCCCAGGTAGTAGCCGCCGTCCACCTCGGCCACCTCGGCCGCCTCGACGTAGGCGCCCCGGTCGTCCTGGTAGGCGTACGCCTGGATCATGCCCTGGTTGAACAGCTTCCGGAACGGCTCGAAGGACGAGACGTGCCCCAGGTCGAACAGGACCTTGTGCCAGAACCGGGCGTACAGCAGGTGCAGCACGGCGTGCTCCTGGCCGCCGACGTACAGGTCGGTGCCGCCGCAGTCGCCGGGCGTGCGCGGGCCCATCCAGTACCGCTCGTTCTCCGGGTCGACGAACGCCTCGGAGTTGGTCGGGTCCAGGTAGCGCAGCTCGTACCAGCAGGAGCCGGCCCACTGCGGCATCACGTTGGTCTCCCGGGTGTACCGCTTCGGCCCGTCACCCAGGTCCAGTTCGACCTCGACCCAGTCCTTGCGCCGGGACAGCGGGGTCTCCGGGTCGGAGTCGGCGTCCTCCGGGTCGAAGGTGCGCGGCGAGAAGTCGTCCACCTCGGGCAGCTCGACCGGCAGCATCGACTCGGGCAGCGCGATCGGGTTACCGGTCTCGTCGTAGACGATCGGGAACGGCTCGCCCCAGTACCGCTGCCGGCTGAACAGCCAGTCCCGCAGCCGGTAGGTGACCGCACCCGAGCCGTTGCCGGTCGACTCCAGCCACTCGATGATCCTCGCCTTGGCGTCGGCGATGCCCAGGCCGTTCAGGTCCAGGCCGCCGTCCGGCCGGGCGCTGTTGACCGCCGGCCCCTCCCCGGTGTACGCCTTGCCGGTGAAGGTCTCCGGCGGCTGCACGGTACGCACGATCGGCAGCTCGAAGACCTCGGCGAACTCCCAGTCCCGCTCGTCCTGCGCCGGCACCGCCATGATCGCGCCGGTGCCGTAGCCGGCCAGCACGTAGTCGGCGATGAAGATCGGGATCTGCGCGCCGTTGACCGGGTTGGTGGCGTACGCGCCGATGAAGACACCGGTCTTCTCCCGGTTCTCCACCTGCCGTTCGGCGTCGGTCTTGACCCCGGCCGCCTTCCGGTAGGTGTCCACCGCGGCCCGGGGGGTCGCCTGCCCGCCGGTCCAGGCCGGCTTCGTCCCCTCCGGCCAGGTCGGCGCGACCAGCGTGTCGACCAGCGGATGTTCCGGGGCCAGCACCATGTAGGTGGCGCCGAAGACGGTGTCCGGCCGGGTGGTGAAAACCTGGATGCGGGCTTCGCCGGCAGAACCGGAGTCACCGGTCGATGTCGCGAAGAAGATGTGCGCGCCGGTGGAACGACCGATCCAGTTCCGCTGCATCAGCTTGATCGGCTCCGGCCAGTCCAGCGTCTCCAGGTCGTCCAGCAGCCGGTCACCGTAGGCGGTGATCCGCATCATCCACTGCTTCAGGCTGCGCTTGAAGACCGGGAAGTTGCCCCGCTCCGACCGGCCGTCGGCGGTGACCTCCTCGTTGGCCAGCACGGTACCCAGCCCCGGGCACCAGTTGACCGGCGCCTCGGAGACGTACGCCAGCCGGTGGTCGTCGACGGCCCGCCGCCGCTCGGCGTCGGACAGTTCGGCCCAGGGGCGGCCGTCCGGGGTCGCCCGGGTGCCCGCCTCGAACTCGGCGACCAGGTCAGCGATGGGTCGGGCCTTGTTGGCGGCGGTGTCGTACCAGGAGTTGAAGACCTGCAGGAAGATCCACTGGGTCCACCGGTAGTAGTCGGTGTCGATGGTCGCCACCGAGCGGCGGTCGTCGTGCCCCAGTCCCAGCCGACGCAGCTGGGAACGGTAGTAGGAGATGTTCGCCTCGGTGGTGGTCCGCGGGTGGGTGCCGGTCTGCACCGCGTACTGCTCGGCCGGCAGGCCGAAGGCGTCGAAGCCCATCGTGTGCAGCACGTTCCGCCCGGCCATCCGCTGGTAGCGGGCGAAGCAGTCGGTGCCGATGTAGCCCAGCGGGTGGCCGACGTGCAGCCCCGCCCCGGACGGGTACGGGAACATGTCCAGCACGTACAGCTTCTCCGCGTCGGCCCGGGGGTGGTCCGGGTCGGCCAGTGGGCCGACCGGGTTGGGGGCCCGGAAGGTGCCGCGCTCGGCCCACCGGTCCTGCCAGCGGAGCTCGATCTCCCCGGCCAGTTCGGCGGTGTAGCGGAACGGCGGAATGTCCGCCGCCGGCTCGGTCACCTCGGTCATGACGTCTCCTCGGTACGTTCGTCGCTTCCGTACGGGTCTCTGGCCACCCATGTCGGGCGGGCCACGTCGCCTCCGTGGCCCGGGGTCACATTCTCCGGGCACAAAAAAACCCCTCGCGCAGGAGGGGTGGCCGTGCTGGTCGCGGTCGGTCGCGTCAGCACGGCTCGCTAAGGAGCAGGTGGGCCCGGGACATGGAGTCACTGTACCGCCTCGCCCGGCCGGCTGTCGCATCCGATTCCCCGAGGTCGGCACGGACGGCCGCCCCGATCCGCGCGGCCCCGCCACCGCCGTTCCGGCCCCGGGGTACACCTTCGACCGGTTGGTGCCCGGTCCTGCCGGTCCGGGTCCTCATCGCCGGTGTGTTCGGCTCCACAGCCGAATGCGGCTAGCCTGAGGCATGCGGGTGATCCGGATTTCCGGACGGACGTGTTCTCCCGCGAACCATACGGCCGTCCCACTGACTCTTTATCTACACGGCCGTGAACGACGAGGAGGAGGCCCGTGACACAACAGACCTGGGACGAGCTGGGCGGCGCGCTGCCGAACGACCAGTTTCGTGCCGCCAGCGACGCGATCGTGGCCAACATCGAAGAGGTCATCGAGGGCAAGACCGCCACGGTCCGACTCGCGCTCGCCGTTCTCCTCGCCGAGGGCCACCTGCTGATCGAGGACGTACCCGGGGTCGGCAAGACCAAGCTCGCCAAGGCGCTGGCGCGCTCGATCGACTGCTCGGTCCGCCGCATCCAGTTCACCCCCGACCTGCTGCCGAGCGACGTCACCGGGGTCAGCGTCTACAACCAGGAGACCCACGACTTCGAGTTCCGCCCGGGTGCGGTCTTCGCGAACCTGGTGGTCGGCGACGAGATCAACCGGGCCTCGCCGAAGACCCAGTCCGCCCTGCTGGAGTGCATGGAGGAGCGGCAGGTCACCGTCGACGGCGTCACCTACGAGCTGCAGACGCCGTTCATGGTGATCGCCACCCAGAACCCGATCGAGATGGAGGGGACCTATCCGCTGCCGGAGGCGCAGCGGGACCGGTTCACCGCCCGGATCGCGATGGGCTACCCGGACGCCGGTGCCGAGCTGGCGATGCTGGACGTGCACGCCGGGGTGGACCCGCTGCACGAGCTGCGGCCGGTCGCGGACGCGGCCACCGTCCGCAAGCTCATCGCGACCGTACGCGACGTGCACGTCGCCGACGCCGTGAAGCAGTACGCCGTCGACCTTGTCACCGCCACCCGGGAATCCCCCGACCTGCGGCTCGGTGCCTCCCCCCGGGCCACCCTGCAGCTGCTCCGCACCGCCCGGGCGGTCGCCGCCCTGGAGGGCCGGGACTACGTGCTCCCCGACGACCTGCAGGCGCTCGCCGTGCCGGTGCTCGCCCACCGGGTGATCTCCACCGCCGACGCGCAGCTGTCCCGGCGTACCACCGACGCGATCATCTCGGACCTGGTGCACCGGCTGCCGCTGCCGCACGAACGGCAGCGTCAGCAGCGTTCGGAGTACGACACCCGACCGCCGTCCGGCGAGGGCACCGGTCGATCCCAGTACGAGCCGCGGAGGCGATGACCGTGCGCGAGGCGCTGCGCGGCCTCACCACCCGGGGCCGGTCCTTCCTCGCCGCCGCCGTCGCGGCCGCGCTCTCCGCGTTGATCCTCGGAGAGAAGGACCTGCTCCGGGTGGCGATCCTGCTCGGTGTGCTGCCGCTGCTGGCCGCGCTCTACGTCGGGCGCAGCCGCTACAAGCTGGCCTGCAGCCGGTCCCTGCAACCGCAGCGGGTGCCGGTCGGCGCCAGCTCCCGGGTGGTGTTGCGGCTACAGAACATGTCCCGGCTGCCGACCGGGACACTGCTGCTCGAGGACCGGCTGCCGTACGCACTCGGCAGCCGGCCCCGGGTGGTACTGGAGCGGCTCGGCGCGCACCAGGCCAGCTCGGTCGCGTACACCGTCCGGGCCGACGTCCGGGGCCGGTACGAGGTCGGGCCGCTGGTCATCCGGCTCACCGACCCGTTCGGGCTCTGCGAGCTGACCCGGGCCTTCCCCAGCGTCGACCCGCTCACCGTCATCCCGCAGGTCACCCCGCTGCCCAACGTCCGACTGACCGGCGAGTACGCCGGCACCGGCGAGAGCCGGGCCCGCTCCGTCGCGGTGCACGGCGAGGACGACGCGGCGACCCGGGAGTACCGGCGCGGCGACGACCTGCGCCGGGTGCACTGGAAGTCCACCGCCCGGACCGGTGAACTGATGGTCCGCCGCGAGGAACAGCCCTGGGAGAGCCGGGCCACCGTGGTGCTGGACACCCGCGCCTTCGCGCACCGGGGTGAGGGTCCGACCGCGAGCTTCGAGTGGGCCGTCTCGGCGGCCGCCAGCATCGCGGTGCACCTGCGCGGCGCCGGCTACAAGCTGCGGCTGGTCAGCGACTCCGGAATCGACGTCAACGCCAACGAGGTCGGCGGCGAGGGACTGCTCCTCGACTACCTCGCCGAGGTGCGGCTCAGCCAGCGGGGTGACGTGGCGACGCTGGTCGAGCGGGTCCGGCAGCGTTCCGACGGCGGGCTGGTGATCGCCCTGCTCGGCACGCTGACCAGCACCGAGGCGGAACTCCTGGCCGGGCTGCGCGGCAACGGCGCGACCTGCGTCGCCTTCCTGGTCGACAGCTCCACCTGGCTCAACCTCACCCCACAGGCCCGGGAGGAGGCGAACCACGCGCACGGCGCCGCCGCGCTCGGCCTGATGCAGAGCGGCTGGCGGGTGGTCGGCGTCGAGCACGGCAGCAAACTGCCGGCGCTCTGGCCGCAGGCGGCCCGGGGTTCGCAGGGTTTCGCCTGGCGGGCGGTGATGGCCGAGACGGTCACCGGAGGTGTGCGGTGACCGTTGCGGCCCGCGACAACGGCACGACAGGAACCGGCCAGCACGGGGGTACGTCATGAGGGGACGCCGTCACCTGGGATTCGTCGCCGCGGCGGCGACTCTGCTCGCCGCCGCCCCGCTCTCGGCGATCTACGAGCGGTGGACCTGGCTGGTGCAGTGCGCCGTACTGGTGGCCCTGGTCGCCGGCGCGGCGACGCTGGCCCGGTGGTGGCGGGCACCGGTCTGGGCGCAGGCGGTCAGCATGGTCGGCGCGCTGCTGTTCGGTCTCACCTGGATCTTCCCCAGCGGCGACGAACTGCTCGGCCTGGTGCCCACCCCGGGCACGCTGCGGCACTTCGGTGCGCTGGTCAGCACCTCCGCCGAGGACATGCGCTCGTACGGCGTGCCGGTGCAGGACGTCGACTCGCTGCTGTTCATCACGGCGTTCGGGGTCGGCGCGGTGGCGGTCGTGGTCGACCTGCTCACCGTCGGCCTGCGTCGTCCGGCCCTGGCCGGGTTGCCGATGCTGGCGATCTACTCGGTGCCGGTGGCGGTGCACGTCGAGAGCGTCTCGGCGATCCCGTTCGTGATCGGCGCCGTTGGTTTCCTGTGGCTGCTCGCCGCCGACAACGTCGACCGGGTACGCCACTTCGGCCGCCGGTTCACCGGGGACGGCCGGGACGTCGACGTGTGGGAACCGTCGCCGCTGGCCGCCGCCGGCCGCCGGCTGGCGGTGATCGGCGTGGTCGTCGCGGTGGCGCTGCCGCTCGCCGTACCGGGGATGACCTCGGGACTGCTCAGTCAGTTGAACTCCGGTGGCGGCGGCCAGGGCTCCGGGGTCGGTGGCCAGGGCGGCTCCCCCGGCCGGGTCAACCTCTTCGCGGCGCTCAGCGGCGAGTTGAACCGCGCCGAGGTCCGCGACATGATCAAGGTGACCACCGACGACCCGAACCCGTTCTACCTGCGGTTCGCCGTCGCCGACGACGTACGCCGCAACGGCTTCGCCCCGCGTACGCCGAGCGGCACCCCGGTCACCCGGGGCATGGTCGACCCCCGCAACACCGGTCGGGTCAGCAGCGGCATCACCCGTACCCCGCACCAGGCCAACGTGGAGATCCTCGACTTCACCATGCCCTTCCTCCCGGTGTACGCCGAGCCGGTGACCATGCGGGAAGTCGACGGCAACTGGCTCTACGACGAGGGCATGCAGGTCGTCTTCTCCAACCGGACGTCCTCCAAGGGACGGAAGTACTCGTTCGACTACGTCCGCTCGGACTACACCCCGCAGGTGCTGGCCACCGCGCCGTCGCTGCCGCCGGAGCACTCGCTGCGCCAGCTCTACACGCGGGTCGACGACGTCCGGGAGGTCGACGAGCTGGTCGAGCGGCTGACCAGGAACAAGCGGAACGACTACGAGCGGGTCCGGGCGATCTTCGACTACTTCTCCCGGGACAACGGGTTCAGCTACAGCCTCAGCACCCAGGGCGGCGTCAGCGGGCAGGACATCGTCAACTTCCTCACCAACAAGGTCGGCTTCTGCCAGCAGTACGCGGCCGCGATGGCCTGGCTGGTCCGGGCCGCCGACATTCCTTCCCGGGTGGCGTTCGGGTTCACCAACGGCACCAACCGGCAGGAGAACACGTACACGCTGACGAACCTGAACCTGCACGCCTGGACCGAGGTCTACTTCGCGGACATCGGCTGGGTGCCGTTCGACCCGACGCCGGCGTCGAGCATCCCCGGCTCGGCCCGCTCCCGGACCAGCTGGGCGCCGGACGTCGACGCTCCTGACCCGGTGACCACGGCACCGACCACCGCCGAGGGTCCGGACACCGAGGCGTCGGCCGGCCCGACCGAGGACAACACCCCGACCCGGGACGTCGACGAGAACCTCGGCGACACCACCGGGGTGACGCCGGACAGCGGGCCGACCTGGCCGCTCTGGGTCGCGGCGGGGGCGCTGCTGCTGGTGCTGCTGCTCAGCCTGCCGGCCCTGCGGCGGGCCCTGCTGCGGCGCCGGCGACACGTCCGGGCCGCCGCGGCGGCCGGGACGCTGGCCACGGTGGCCGACGGCGACGGGCCGCCCGGGGTGCCCCGGGTGCTGCTCAGCGACAACGAACTGGCCCGGGCCCGAGCCGACGCGCACGCCGCCTGGGACGAGTTCGTCGACACGCTGGTCGACTTCCGGATCCGGGTGGATCCCACCGAGACGCCCCGGGCGACCGCCGACCGGCTGGTCGCGGAGGGACTCACGGCGGGACCGGCCGGGGACGCGGCACGGCTGCTCGGGCAGGTCGAGGAACGCGCCCGGTACGCCCGGGAGCCACTTCGGCACCACGGTTCACTCGGCGAGGCCCTCCGGGCGGTACGCCGGGCGTTGAGTAGCCGGGCGGATCGGCGTACCCGGATCGTGGCGGCGACCCTGCCGCCGTCGGTGCTGGGTCGCTGGCGTTCGGCGATCATGGACGTCTCGGCGGCTCTTGTCGGCCGGAGCGGGCGGATCCGGGAGCGGGTGACCCGGTGGAATCCCCGCCGGGTGCTGGCCAGCCGGCCGTCCCGCTGACCCTCCGCGCCCTGTCCCACGGCACCGCCCGGCGTTTCGGATCACCGGAACCTCGGGTGGTGCGGTGGGGTGAGCCGGGGTGCCCGGTTGAGGCCCGGGGCGGAGTTGCAGGCCCGGGGCGGAGTTGGAGGTCCGGGGCGGGGTTGCAGGCCCGGGCCGGGGTTGCAGGCCCGGGGCGGAGTCGGCGTCGGGTCGGGGTGGGACGGATCACCCGGTCCGGGTGGTCAGGCTTGATCCCGACGCGGGCGACCCGTCCCGACCCACCGCCGGGCTCGATCTCCGTGCGGAGCCCGTCCGGGCTCTGGAGCGTTTCGGGACTGAACGCACAGTGTCCGACAAACGGGGTGGAATGCGGGCACCGGCCGACGAGACGGTTGATCCCGGGGCGGTTTACTCGTACCCGGGGCGTGGGGCATCGCCACTGGTCGCCGGACAGGTCCGGCGAGACGACCGTCGGCGGCCTACCGGCCGCCGTACGGCGAACTGGTCAGCGGTGGCCTTCCGGCCGCTGACGCCACCTCTCCTCAAGCCGGTCGACGAGGGACAGGCGCCGTCCACGGAGCCGACGGCTGGTGGTACCACCCACGACGTGCAGATCCGGCGACTGCGCCCGTCGTTGCGAGAGCATCGCGAACGCGGCCGAACCGAGCATCACCACGAAGCCCGCTACCCCGAGCAGCGGGGTTTTGCTCACCGTGCCGTAGACGACCAGTGCAAGGCCAGCGATGATCCCGCTGACCGCGACGAGCAGGCGACGCCGCGCGTGGAAGCGCGGATCGCTGGCGCGCACAGCCGAGGCGAACTTTGGGTCCTCGGCAAGCGACTGTTCGATCTGCTCGAACAGCCGCTGCTCGTGCTCAGAGAGCGGCACGGCACTCCTCCCCGGTCACGTTGGTCGGTCCGGTCGAACCGACAGACCGTGGCAGCCAACCGGCTGCTTACCCGCCAGTCTACGAGGGGGGTCGCGGGTCGGAAAGCGGGACGACCCACGGCCTCGCCGGTTTTTCCGGCTACCCCTGGTCGTCGCGGCGCAGCAGGCTCGCCGGACGGACCACGGAACGCCCGAATCGGGCCGCGGCGGCGTCCGCGGCGGCCTCCGCCTCCCGCCAACCGTGCTCGGGCGCGCCGAGTGCGAGCTGCCGGGGCGTCTGGTCCGCCGCGCTGAGCCCCTCGACCCGTACGCCGACGAGCCGGATCCGGTCACCGGGGTGGAGAGCGGCGAACAGGGACCAGGCGGTGTCGAAGACCTCCCGGGCCACGTCGGTCGGACCGCCCAGGGTCCGGGACCGGCTGATCGTACGGAAGTCGGCGTACCGGACCTTGATCGAGACGGTCCGGCCGACCTGCCCCGCCCGGCGCAGCCGTACGCCCACCTTCTCGGCGAGCGCGAGCAGCGCCCGCCGGAGCGTCTCCGGATCGGCCAGGTCGGTGTCGAAGGTGACCTCGGCGCCTATCGACTTCTCCACGTGCTCCGGGCTGACCTGCCGGGGATCCCGCCCCCAGGAGAGTTCGTGCAGATGGGCCGCGGCCGCCTCGCCCAGGCTGCCCCGCAGCATCCCGATCGGCGCCTCGGCGATCGCGCCGACCGTGGCCAGGCCGAGCCGGCGCAGCGTCTCCGCGGCCCGCTCCCCCACCCCCCACAGCGCCTCGACCGGCAGCGGATGCAGGAACTCCAGCACCCGGTCGGCCGGCACCACCACCAGGCCGTCCGGCTTGGCCCGGGTGGAGCCGAGCTTGGCCACGAACTTGGTCGGCGCCACCCCGACCGAGCAGGTCAGCCGCTCCTGCTCGGCGACCCGGGACCGGATCAGCCGGGCGATCGCGGCCGGACGGCCGAGCAGCCGCCGCGCCCCGGCCACGTCGAGGAACGCCTCGTCGACCGAGAGCGGCTCGACCAGGGGCGTGACGTCACGGAAGATCTCCATCACCGCACGGGACGCGGCCGAGACGGCGGTGAAGTCGGGGGGCAGGAAGACCGCCTTCGGGCAGAGCGCCCGGGCCCGCGCCGTCGGCATCGCGCTCCGGACGCCGTACGCCCGGGCCTCGTAGCTGGCGGAGCTGACCACGCCACGTGGGCCGATGCCGCCGACCACCACGGGCCGGCCCCGCAGTTCGGGCCGACGCCGCACCTCGACCGCGACGAAGAACGCGTCCATGTCGACGTGCAGGATCGGAGAGCCGGAGTCGTCGGCGTCCGGCCCGAAACGCGGATCGTTTCCGCGCGGCACGGACTGGCTGCGACCCATACCGGCAGGTTAGACCCCCGGTGTGACAGGGCCGCGCGGGTGCCGGTCACCGGTCGACCACCCCAGCCGGCTACCTCGCCCGGCGGGCCGTTTCCGCGGTCGCGCGACGCAGTTGGGCCAGGTCGAGCCCGACGAGGCGCCCGTCGCGTTTGACGACGCGTCCGTCCACGACGACCGTGTGGACGTCGGCTGGGCCGAGTGAGGTGACGATGGCTCCGGCGAGTTCTCCGGTACCGAGCAGGTGCGTCAGGCCGTCGAGCAGGACGAGATCGGCGCGTTTGCCTGCGGCGACCGTCCCGACGACATCGCCGAGGCCGACGGCACACGCGCTGTCGGCGGTGGCAGCGGCGAGGATGTCGCCGGCCGGGTGCATGGTGCCGGTGTGGGCGCGGTGTGATCGGAGCGTGTCGCGCATCGGCTCGAACAGGTCGGCCGGGGCGTTGACAACGACGTCGGTGCCGAGGCCGGCCCGGCCGCCCGCGTCGGCGAACCGGCTGAAGCAGGAGGCCCCGTGGCCCATCGTGGCCTCGACGACCGGGGTCACGATGACGCCGACGCCGTTGTCGGCCAGCAGCTTGGCGTCGTCGTCGGTCATGTTGTTGACGTGGACGAGTTGAAGGTGCGGGCCGAGCAGGCCGGCCTCGTCCATCCGGCGCAGCGGCGAGTTGTGGCCGCCGCTGGCGTGCATGGAGACGACGAGGCCGAGCCGGCGGCCGAGTTCCATCTGCCGTACGGCCTCGTCCCAGGGGCCGTAGTCGGTGCCGAGGATCGCCAGCCCGCCGGTGACCCGGCCGCGCAGGGCCGCCACCCGTCGTACGTCCCGCTCGTCGTCGGGGTTGCCGTGCGCCACGACGGCCCGGATGCCGGCCCTGGTGTAGGCGTCCAGCACCGCGTCGGTGTGCTCCGGGGTACGGGTCGCGTTGCTCCAGTCGAAGACGGTGGTGATGCCGGCGTTGAGGGCCTCGGCGGCACCGAGCAGTGTGGCCTGGTGCGCCTCGCTGGGCCCGTATCCGCCCAGCGCCCGGCCGAGCACGGCGGTCAGGTACTCGGGCAGGGTCATGTCCGGGCCGATCCCGCGCAGCGGCGCCTGCCACACGTGGCGGTGCCCGTCGACGAAGCCGGGCACGACCACGAGCCCGTCGGCGTCGATCACCTCGGCCGGCTCCGCGACCGGGACGGAGCCGACGGCGATGATCTCGCCGTTGTCGATGAGGATGTCGGCGCGGTCTCCCGACGCCAGATGAGCACCCCTGATCAGCAGGTTCATTCGTCCTCCCGAAAGCTTTTGCAAAAGCTATCTGAAAAGCTTTCTCGACGCAAGTAGGATGTGCTGGTGGCCAGGGACACCGTTGACGAGATCGCCGACGCGTGGGGCAGGGAACTGCCCGGCGTGGTCGGCGTTGAACTGGAGCTGAGCAAACGGGCCGCACGGCTGGCCGCCCTGCTCAACGCCCCCGTCGAGGCGACGTTGGCACGACTGGGCCTGACCAAGGCGGAGTACGACATCCTCGCCGTACTCCGGGCGTCCGGACAGCCGTACCGGCTGCGCCCGTCGGTGCTGACGCAGCGGCTCGTACTCACCTCCGGCGGCACCAGCAACGTGCTGCGCCGGCTCGCCGCCGCAGACCTGGTCGAACGCGACCCCGACCCGTCCGACGCGCGGAGTTCCTGGGTACGGCTCTCGGCGAGCGGGGTGCGGATGGCCGAGGAGGCGGTACGCGCCGCCACCGTCGCGCAGGCCGCCGCCCTACGCGACGTGGCACCGCAGACCACCCGCGCCGCCGTCGACGCCCTCCGGGACGTGCTTGTCGCGCTCGGCGACACGGCCACCTAGACCGGGTCGGCGGCCGCCGGCCGGGACACGCCAACAGCCGACCCATGCCAACCCACTGCCGACAGCTACCGACCGCCACGTGCCGGTGAGATCAAGGCGGGCACCCCCGTTATCTCGACCCGTTCCTCAGCACCCCGGCCCGTCCGGTCCACGACGAGCACGCCGAGCGGCACACGGTCGCGGTGCCCCTGCACGAGATGGCTTCCGGCGAGCTGCCGGTCTGGGAGACGGTGCTCGCCGCCGACGTGGCCGACCCCAATCCCCGGAACGCGTTGAAGCTCGCCGAGTTCACCGGCCGGACATGGCGGCAGCTGCGGCCGGAGCTGCTCGCCCTGCCGGACCGCCGGCTGCCGCTGCTGCTCTTCGACGCCGCGCCGCTGGCGAGGTACCGAGCCATGGAGCCAACTCAGTAGTAAGCAGCGGCCAAGGCGTCTACCTGTACCCGGAAGCTGGGACCGACGAGCCCGGCGACGAACAGGATGGTCAGGGTCGGTTCATGCTTGCCGAGCCAGCTGGCGAGCTCGACACGCAGCCGATCCATGTCGACATCACCGACAAGGTAGATGGTCAGCTTTACTACATCCTTGACCTGCAGGTCAGCGGAGAACAGGTTCTGGCGGACGTTTTCGAGCGCGATCGCCAGTTGTTCGATCTGGTCTTCCGGCACGTGTCCGTCAGGTCGGATCCCGAACTGGCCCGAGAGCACCAACCAACGCATCGCGCCAACTTCGGCCTGGTGATGGAAACCGGCGATCGGCGGGTGAACCAGCTCCGGCGGAGGGTTGCGGAATTTTCTCATCAGGGATCAGTCCGGCCCCGTCCGGGAGAGGTGGGACACCGCCTCCTTGGTGATGGCTTCGGCGAAGTCACGAAGGAAGGCGAGGACCTGGTCGATCTGCGGGGTTGGCGCCCGGGCTGCCAGGTCCGTGGTGACGAGCAGGTTCCCGTGGCGCAGCTCGTAGACCACCTCTACCGCAGTGGCGTCGAGGTCTTTGATGCGCGGGTACTCTTTCGGGTCCAGTGGAACCAGCAACTGGACATAAACCCCTTCGTCCCACCAACCACTGACCACCCGCGACGACGCGCCCGGCTGGCCGGCCCTTTCCCTGGTTCTCAGCGAGAAGACCTTCGACTCATGGCCGCGCTCGGCATCCCCGTGGGTCGGGTACGTCTGCAGACTGACGGTGCCCGCCGGGTCGAATTCGCCCAGCCCGGTACGGAAGCGATCGTTGTCGTCGTAGGATCTGACGCCGCAGCTCAGGTAGACGTCTTCACGGCGCGTGTCGAATTGCACGGTCGGGTCGTACGAGCCTCTGAGTTTCAGGCCGGACCGTGCGGCGACTTCCGCGATCGCCATCCGTTCACACATGTCCGAACTCGCCTCCCCGTATGTCACGCGTGGCTCGGGAGTCTCGATCGGCTCCGGCCGGGAGTCACAACCTCCAGCCACCAGGGCGGCAGCGGCGACGACCACAGCCCAGGGTCGACCGACCGGCCAGCGACTTCGGCAGTGCACGTTCATACCGACAACTCCGTTCATCGGGCCATCGGCAGATAGAAATTGTTGCTTTCCGTGCCGTCGAGCAGCCGGGGCTGCGGGGGCACCAAACGTCCGTCCCTGCCGTCCGAGGCGTCATGGATCAGGTCCATCCGAGCGAGGACGGCCTTCACCTCGCCGTCAAGGCTGTCGTACTGCCTGCTCGAGTTCCGCTCGATGAGCGCGATGGCATCGGTCAGGGCGTGCAGTAGCTTTTCGGCGGTGTCTCCGGTCAGGGCATGTTCATCCATGGCCTCCGAGGATGCGGCGACCACCGCAGCGGTGCCGGCGCTGACCAGGTCAAGGCCCTTGTCCCAAAGCTCCTGCACCTTGAGCATGGGGATGAGCATGCTACTGATGATCAGAGTGTGCTTGTTGCCGTGCTCCTGCTGCTGCGCGGCGGCCTGCTGGGCGCGGCGACCCAACTGTGCCAGGAGCGCGTCACGGGTGGCCTTCAGCACGTTCATCAGGCTCTGCTGGGTGAGGCCGACGATCGCGTATGCGCCCTCCAGGCCGGTGACGAGCGCGGCGAGCATCCGGTGGTGGCTGGCCAGGGTGTGCTCGAACGGATTGTAGAAGTTGGTGGCGAGGTCCTCGGCTGCGTCACCGGACCAGTTGCCGAGACTGTGCCGCAGGTCGCCGAAGTCGTCGTCCACAGAGTCTTCCAACCGGGCCAGGGCGTCCCGCACCGGTTGGATCAGATCGTTGAGGTAGACGGACTGGACGGGATGAGCCATCGGCTTGATCGCCGACCGGATCGAGGCCATGTTGTCCGAGGCCCACCCCGAGGCGTTCGCCTGATACTCCTCCATCTGCTTCCGGAGTTCCTCCTCCACCGAATCCTGCCAGATCAGCCGTGGAGGGAACGGCGGCGGCACCCGCCAGGTACGGCTGAACGAAACCGTCCCGGCGAAGTCCACGGTGAACCAGCTACCGGAAGCAAAACCGGCACTGGCGATTTCGGCGGCTACCTCCCACGAACTGGACTCGACACCGTCCATGTACGCGAACACCTGATCGATGTAGTGCAGCTCCGCCAGGTAGGTTTCGATCTCGTTGAGGTACTGGTGCATCTCGCGGTAGTCGAAGGAGTTCGAAGCGTCGACCATGGCGTCTCCCGTCCGGCCAGGTCAGTCAACAACGTTGCGGGGGATGCGATTCACCAGCGGCGGATCCCCCGGTGCCGGAGGATCGGGCGGGGCGAGGGCGGGCTGCTGGTAGTCCGACGCGTTGTCGCCCAGGAGACGGCTGAACTCCTTGGCCGCCGCTTCGTCGGTTGCTGCGTACCGGTCGGCAATGGTAACCAGCGCGGCACCGACTTCCGACATCCGCAGCGAGGTCATCCGCAGCACGTTCTGCACCTCGGCACGCAACTCGAGCAGACGCTGCTGGGCCGGGCCGATCCCCTGCTCGGGCAGATCGAACTGCCCCTCCATCGCCGCGGCCGTCCGGTGCACCAGTCTGGTCGCGTCGGCGTAGGTTCTGGCGATCCGGGGCAGCTCGTTGCGACCGGCCCTGTAGAGGTAGTAGAGGTGCGCGCCAAGTTCTCTGCCCGACCCGACATCGCCGACGCGGGCATCGTCGCCGTGATACTCGGGCCGCCAGCCCGGTTCGGTCGCGTCCACCATCCCGCTACCTCCGCGTACAGGTGAAATTGACTCGCAGGTTATACCACGCAGCGCGAGTGCTCCGTGACCCCAGAGTCAACATCGCGTCCTCCCGGTACCCGTCCTCCGATCAGGACCGCTGGTCCTACCGGTGGGACGGCAGCGTGTCCCGGCCCACTTGCCCGGATGCCTTCTGGTTCAGGTGACGGTCCTAATCACCTCAGGAGTCGGGTCGCTGCTAATTCCGTAACGGTCGGTGACCACCGCATAAAAGCGGTGGGGCCCTGGGGACAGGCCGTAGAACTGTTTCGAAGAGCGAGTTCCGCACTGTACGGGATCGACATCTCGGCCGTCGATGTAGACGTGGCAGGTCACAGGATCACGCCCCTCTTGCCATCCGACGTCAAAGGCGACGCCTACGTGCCCGCCGCCGTGCAGGACGACTACCAGATTAGTTGCCGTTGGCCTCGGTGGAGGAGGAGCCTCTACCGGGGGTTCCTTCGTATCGGGTGTCGCCACCTTAGTTGGAGGGTCTCCCGCCGGCGGGGTCCGGGGCGTTGCCTGCCTCGTAGGTGGATACCACGTAACGATGTTCGACTTCATCCCCGAAACGGTGACCCAATGTTCGGGCCCATCGCCAGATCGACAGACCGCGTCCGCCGAGCCCTGTCCTTTGCTGTCCGTCCGGATCGTGAACCGCCGAAACCCGTCCGGGCTCACCGTGTCGTGGCAGTCCCCGTCAACCTCGCTGGCCGGAGGAAAGCCTTTGATGGCGATCGCGTAGTAGTAGCCTGCTTCGGCCGGGCGGCCCCGGGTCAACGTCACCGAGCGGACCTGCTGGGGTAACGCCGAAAGTAGCTGGTAGCTCGACCGTACCTCTGCGGCCTGTACCATCACCTGCCGTTCAGCCGGAGCGGTGCACTGGTCACGGGAGAATGCCTGGCCGTCGGCGTCGGTGTGCAGCACTAGCGTACCGATCACCTGATCGTCCAAGAAACAGGTCACGGGCACCTCACCGTTGGACGTGAAGTTGAGCAGGCGAATTTCGAACCCGTTCTGGCCGTCGCCCACAGGTCCGCCATCCTGAAGGTCGACATAGGAGTTGACCATCGCTGGGGGCGCAGTCACACCGGGAAGAGTGGCGGGAGCGGGGCCTCGCGGATCCTCGGGCTCGCCGGCACACTCCGGCACGTCCCGCAGCAGATGAACCAGGGAGGAGTGGACGTAGCCGCTTGCATTTGTTACGTCATTGGTGACGAAGAACCATACGGTTGATGGGTAATTTCCGACATCGGTCTTCTCCATGTTGATGTTTATCCAGCACCAGACGGTCAACTTTTCGCGATTGTTGAGTCGTTGCATGGAGAAACATGCACCCTCGCCCTCCGTCCGACTGTCAACCGCCGGACACTTCCGTAAGTGCGCCCAGCCGTCGTCCGACAGGACGTACCCCTCGCTGGACAGCACGACAGAGGTCGCCGCTGGACGATACTGCTCGACCAGCTTAGGCGTGAGGCTCCCCACCAGGACAACGAGCGTGCGGTGTCGAAAGATCCACTCAAAGGGCTTGTCAAGGCGTGCGGGTTCGCCCATGAAGACACTCCTGGAATGCAGAGTCGTCAGCAGTCCGGCAAATCTCTCGCCGGGGTGTGTCCGTCGTCGGTCAGCATCACGTACATATCCGGCACGTACCGTGCTTCAAGTCCGCTCAGTCGATACCAGGTCGTCGTCGAGAGAGGGCGGTCTCGCCACGGATGGTCGTCGATTCTCCGCCCACCCTTGTGTCGGCAGGCGATCGAAAGGGTTTCGCCTTCCGGATACTGAGCCACCTGCGTGCCGCTGCCTCCCGGCCCGGGATCCCTGTAGGCGCGGACTCCGACGGGCTTCTGTAGGGGCACCTCGAAGGTGTTCGCAACTTTCCCGATCACCGACACGTCCAGCGGCGCGGCACGCACGGTTGTCGGGCTCTGGGACGGCGGAGGGTTTCCGTCTGTTGGACCATCCGCCCCTGTGAGGTTGTAAGAGACTCCCACGACTGTTGCTACCGCCGCCACGACGGTGGCCACAAGAAGGATCTTCTGGTGACCGCTCAGTTTGTCGGGAGTGGACGACGTAGCGGGCGGGAGAGTTTTGTTCCCGGCGCTGTTGCGATCCCCGACCGTCACAGTGCTGTTCTTGATGGAAATTCCACGCCCACCCTTGTCCTTGGTCGGCTTCTTCTTCGGCATGGGTTCGTCGGGCTGCTTGGCCTGCGGCATCCGAGTCTCCTTCAGTCGGAAGCAGAAGGCTACTTCACCAATTTGGATCTCCAACACGAGGGTCCACTACGGCGACACGATGTCTGCCAATTGATCAATGGTGCCAGGACGCCAGGTTTATGAATATTTTTCAGACGTACGTACCGTTCCGACGGACAGTCGGGCCACCGTGGTCAACTGATCGGTTCCGTCCAGTTTGTCTAGGCCGAACACGATGGATCGGGCGAAGTAGCCGTCATCTTCTGTCTCGATCAGGATCGGTTCTCCCGCCACGATTTCCAGGCCAGAGCTCCGCGCCAGTTTCCTGGATCAACTCCCGCTCCAGTCCTAGAAAGACGAACTCGGCCGGTGGTCCGTCCGGGATCTGGATGTCGGCGATGAGCTGTTTGAGGTCCTCGGGGTTTGGGGGCGGGACACGGTGCCGAGCGCGCCGATCTCGGCGGCGAGACGTCGGGCCCGCGCTGGCGCGTCGGTCCCTATCAGCGTGATGATGCCGCAGTCCCGGCCGGGAACGCCGACCCGGGCGTCACCACGAACTGGCCGCCGGGAAGGGACCGCAGTGCATGGCATGAATCTCCGCCGAACGGACGCGCGCGAACACGCCGTCGTCGAGCATCGCGGCGGCACCAGTGAGCGTCTCCTCGGTGGGTTGGAAGACGAGCACCACCGTGCCGGCAAGGCGGTTACGCAGGCGTGCCAGCACCTCGGCGACGCCCCCACCGTCGTATGCAGGGCGTGCCCACACAGGTGGGCTGGTTGCGGGCCACACCCCATCTGGTCGCCCAGCGGTACCGCATCCATGTCCGACCGGCAGGCGACCGTCCGGCCGCGCTGCGCGCCGGTAGGACACTCACGATCCCGTGACCGCCGACCCTGTGGTAACC
The DNA here is from genome assembly GCF_036422035.1 of Plantactinospora sonchi. Lineage (NCBI taxonomy): Bacteria > Bacillati > Actinomycetota > Actinomycetes > Micromonosporales > Micromonosporaceae > Plantactinospora > Plantactinospora sonchi. The sequence goes on along the minus strand of NZ_JAZGQK010000016.1, from coordinate 170,146 downwards.
GGTAAGGCCGGCCGCGTGGAATCGCTTGGCGACCACCTCGGCGGTTCGCCGCTCCTGGCCTGGAGCCTCCGGATGCCAGTAGAGGTCACCGCGCAACTCGATCAGGTCACGGTCCAGCCCGGGCGCCACCGCGTCCACCGCTTCCTCACCGATCGACTCGGTGTTGCCAGCGTACGCCGCGCGGGACGACACCAGCCCGGCTCCCAGCACGCCGACCGGCTCAACCGTGGTGCGGCGAGCGGACCGTCAGCAGCGGGATCGTCATCTCGGTGGCGGTGCACGAGCCGTGGTACGCCACCAGCCCCGCCTCGATCGGGTTCTCCGTCGAGGCGACCACCACGTTCGTACCCAGGCAGGCGGCGACCAGGTCACCGATCCGGGGCAGGTGTGTCTCCGGCACCGGCCCGAACCAGCCGGCCTCGACCGCCTCGTCCCGGGTCACCACCCAGGCGTCCGGCCCGAGCAGTTCCGACCAGGTGGCCCGTACGTCGTCGCGCGCACCGGGCTCGGTGTGCAGGTAACGTACCCGGGCCTCGCCGGCCAGCACCCGGACCCCGGCCCGCAGTCGCGGATCGGTGTCCAGGTCGAGCCGCCCCTCCGCCGGCACGTTGAGCTGTCCGTGGTCGGCGGTGACCAGCAGGGCGGCGTCCGACGGCAGCCCGTCCACCAGGCGGTCGAGCAGCCGGTCCACCAACGCGACCGCGTTCCGCCATTCGGGCGAGCCGATCCCGTCACGGTGCCCGTACCGGTCCACGTCCGGGTGGTAGCCGTAGACCAGGGTTGGCCCGGAGCCGGCGGTCAACGCGGCGAGCATCTCGGTGGCCAGCGTGTCGACGTCGGCCGCGCCCCGGTGCGCCCCGGCCCGGTACGCCGACAGGCTGAGCCCGGTCCGGGCCAGCTCGGGACGGCTGACCACGGTCACCGCCACGCCGGCCGCCTCGGCCCGTTCGAACTGGGTCGGCAGCGGCTGCCAGCGGCGCGGATCGGGCTCGTCGTCCCCGGTCGACCCGCCACCGGCACCAGCACCGGCTCCAGCGCCGACGACACCACCATCATCAGCACCAGCGGAGTCACCGACGCCGTCCGGTCGGTCACCGTTCGACGGCGTACCGGATCCCGCCTCCGGCGACGACCTGACGGCGGACGGCGTACCGGCCGGCGCTCCGGGTCGCTCTCCGGCGGTCGACCTCGGCTGCTCCTCGGTACCCGTCGGCGGCCAGGATCCGCCGGGCCGATGCCCGCCGACCGGCGAGGCCGGACCACCGCCGGGAAAGCCCGGGCTGGCGACCGGCGACCTCGGCCAGTCGATGTGGGTGAGCACCCGGTCGGTCCCCGGCACGTTAACCCGGAAACCCAGCACTCCGTGTGCTCCGGGTGCCGCCCCGGTGCCCAGAGTCACCAGGCTGGTCGGAGTGGTGGAGGGGAAGCCCGAGGTCAGCGGCCGGCCGAACCGGTACGCCAGGTCGGCCAGGGTCGGCGCGTACGGCGCGGCGACCGGGAGCTGGTACCAGCCGAGCCCGTCGAGCAGCAGGACGGCGATCCGGCGTACCCCGGCCAGCGGACCGGTCAGTCCCAGCGGGTCGACGGGGCCGACGGGCCCACCGCGCCCCGGGCGGGCAGCGGACGGCACCCCGAGCACCGCCAGTCCACTCGGCAGCACGTCGGCCAGGCTACCGCCGTGGTAGTGCGGATGGATCACAGCGGACGGGTCGGCGCCGCCGAGCGGCTCGGTCATGCCGGCCGGCGGGCGAAGAGGTGCAGCTGGGCGGCGACGTCCCGGTACGGCGGTCGCGCGGCGGCGGCCAGTTCCAGATCGAGCAGGGTCTGTGGATCGGTCTCGGCGGCCACCGGCGGGACGAGGTCGGCGAAGACCCGTACCCCGTGGGTCTGCTCCACGGTGAGCCCGGCGTCCCGGAGCAGCGCGCCGGCGCTCTCCGCGTCGTAGCGTCGACGCAGGGTGTCCCGCGCTCCGGAGCGGCCGTCCGGGTCGGCGAGCAGCGCGGCAGCGACGTCGAGGTGTCCGTTGGTGACCCGGCTGAGCACGGCGGCGGCCCGGCTGGCGACCAGCAGGCTGGCCGCGCCGCCCGGACGCAGCGCGGTGACGATCGCGGCGACCACCCGGGCCGGGTCGTCGACCACCTCCAGTACGGCGTGGCACAGCACCAGGTCGACGCTGGCCGGCTCGACCAGGTCGGCGAGCGCGTCCCCGTCGCCCTGCACGGCCGAGATCCGGTCGCCCACCCCGGCCTCGGCGGCCCGTCGGGTCAACGCGGCGAGCGCGTCCGGGCTGGCGTCGACCACCGTCACCCGGTGGCCGGCCTCGGCCAACGGCACCGCGAACCCGCCGGTGCCCCCGCCGACGTCGAGCACCCTGAGCTGGCGGTCGGCCTGCTGGTCGAGTTCGCGGCGCAGCACCGCCCAGACCAGAGCGGTACGAGGGGTGGCCTGCGGTCCGCCGCCCGAGGGCGGTCGACCGGTCGTCAGGTCGCCCGACCGGTTCTGAGTTCGCTCCACCCGACGAGCCTAAGCCACCCGGCGGCACCGGCATCGCCTACCGTCACCGGAACGCGCGCGGGCCGGAGAACCGTTCCGGCGGCGGCTGCGTCCTACCTTCACGTGATGGAACTTGGCGACGAGGAGCTGCTACGCCGCGTCGGTTCAGGTGACCGGCGGGCGTTCGAGGTCTTCTACGCCCGGCACGCGCCCTGGCTGACCCTGCGGCTGCACCGCCGGTGTCGGGACCCGGAACTCGTCGCCGACCTGCTCCAGGAGACCTTCCTCGCGGTCTGGCGGGCGGCGGACGGCTACCGGGGACACGGCGAGGTCGTGGGCTGGGTGTGGACCATCGCCGCCCGGCGCCTGATCGACGCCAGCCGTCGGGCACTGGCCCGGCCGCGGACCGCGGCGGGCACCGACGAGTTCGGCTCGGCCCGGTCACCGTGGGCGGAACTCGTCCGGTCACCGTCGGCGGAGGAGGAGGCCATGCGGAGGGCGTACGACGGGGAGTTGGAGCAGGCGCTGCGCCGGCTCTCGCCGGAACTGCGGGCGGTGCTGCAGGCGACCGTGTTGGACGGCCTGACCGTCCGGGAGGCCGCGATACTGCTCGGGGTGCCGGAGGGCACCGTCAAGACCCGGGCCATGCGGGCCCGGCGTGAGCTGCGGGCGGCCCTGTCGTGAAGGGCATGCATCTGGACGACGTGGTCCTCCGCGCGTACGCCGAGGACCGACTCGCCGACGTCGACGCGTGGTCGGTCGAGGCCCATCTGGACCGCTGTCCGTCCTGCCGGGAGCGGCTGCCGCTGGACGAGGCGACCGGGCGGCTCGTCGCCGAGGTCGGTGCCGCGCTGCGGGACCGGCTGGAGACCGCACCGCCGCTCCCCCGGCCGTCGGTGCGGGGACGGATCCGCCCCGGGAGCCGGTGGCGGCGGAACACGGTGCTGCTCGGCGCCGGCCCGGCCGCCCGGGCCGGCTGGCTCGGCTCGGTCGCGGTCACCCTGGGCCTGGTCGCGGCGGTCGAGTTCGGCGCGCTGTCGATCCGGCCGTGGGTACTGCTGCTGATCGCGCCGGTGCTACCGGTGCTCGGCGTCGCGTCGTCGTACGGGCCGCGCACCGATCCGCTGCACGAACTGGTCGCCAGTACGCCGTACGCCGGACTGCGGATCGTGCTGTGGCGAACCCTGTCGGTGCTGGCGGTCGCCGTACCGGTGAGCCTGGTCGCCGGGGCGGTCGCCGGGATCGGCGTACCCGGTCTGTGGCTGCTGCCCTGCCTGACGTTGACCGCGTTGACCCTCGGGCTCGGTGCGGTGGTCGAGCCGTACCGGGCCGCGGTGGCGGTGGCGGTCGGCTGGGCGGTGCTCGTGCTGGCGCCGGTCGGCCCCTGGCTGGTCGCCCCGGCGGCCGTACCGGGGTGGCTGGCCGGCACGGCGGCGGCCGTGCTGCTGATGGTGGTCGGGGCCCGGCCGCCCCGGAATCGGATGAGTGGAGAGGTGACCGGATGACGGTCGGAACAGACATCGGACTCGCGGTCAGCGTGGCCGGGCTGCGCGTCGGGTACGGCCGCCGGGTCGTCCTCGACGGCCTGGACCTGGAGCTGGCCCCCGGCGTGCACGGACTGCTCGGGCCGAACGGCGCCGGCAAGACCACCCTGATGCGGGTGCTGGCCACCGTCGCCCGCCCCGAGCAGGGCCAGGTACGACTGCTCAACGAGGACGTCACCGACCGGGCCGCGTTGCGGCGGATCCGGCGCCGGTTGGGCTACCTGCCGCAGGACTTCGGTTTCTACCCCCGGTTCACGGTGCGGGAGTTCGTCGAGTACTTCGCCTGGCTGCGGGAGCTGCCCCGGGCCGAGGTGCCGTTGGCGGTCGACCGGGCGCTGGAGCGGGTCGGCCTGCTGGACCGGGCCGACGACCGGATGAAACACCTCTCCGGCGGCATGCTGCGCCGGGCCGGGATCGCCCAGGCGATCGTCAACGACCCGCGGTTGCTGCTGCTCGACGAGCCGACGGCCGGCCTCGACCCGGAGCAGCGGGTCGAGTTCCGGGCCCTGCTGCGGGAGCTGGGTGTCGACGCGTGCGTACTGGTCAGCACCCACCTGGTCGAGGACGTGGGCACCGCCTGCACCCGGGTGAGCCTGCTCGACGGCGGCCGGCTCGCCTTCACCGGTACGACGGAGGAGCTGGTCGCGGCTGGCACCGACGGCGGCAGCGGCGACTCGCCGATCGAGCGCGGCTACACGTCGGTGCTGCGCGGCGCCCGGGCGGTGCCCCGATGAGCCGTCCGGTGAGGCGGGCGACCCGTGCGGCGGTGACCGGGCCGCTCCGGGTCGAGCTGCGCCGGGGTACGGCGCCGGCGGCCGCCCTGACGATGTTCGGCGTCGGTGTCTGGGTTCTGGCCGCGCATCCGGAGGACTGGGGCGGCCGGTGGAGCGGCCTCGCCAGTTACCTGCGGGTGTCGACGCTGGTTTTCTGCGCCCTGATGGTGGCCGCCGGGGCCTGGCAGGCCGGTCGGGACCGGCGCCGTCGGATGGGCGAGGTGCTCGCCTCGACCCCCCGGCCCGCGTGGCAACCGCTGGTGGCGGCCTGGCTGGCGGTTTCACTCGCCGGCACCGCCGGGTTGCTCCTCGCCTTCGCCTGCGCGGCGGTGCTGGTCGGCCGGGTCGCCACGTACGTCGGCGCCGACTGGTGGTGGACGATCGTCGTGGGTGTTCTCGCGCTCTGGGCCGCCACCGCGCTCGGCGTGCTGACCGGGCGGACGGTGACGCTGCGGGTGGCCGCCCCGATCGCCGGGCTCCTCACCTATGTCGGACTCGCCATTCCCGGCTATCTGGAAGGCTCCGGGTGGGGCTGGCTCTCCCCGCTGCACGACAACCTTCTCGCCGGGTTGCGTCTGCCGGAGGGCCTGCACCTGCTCCAGGCGGCCTGGTTCGTGGCGCTGACCGGGACACTGCTCGCCCTCGCCGCCCGGATGCGCACGGCGGCGCTGGTCTGCGGCGTACTCGCGGTCGCGGTGGCGGTGCCGCTCGGCACCGGTCCGGGGCGCCATCGGCTTCCGGTCGAGCCGGGTGCGGCCGAGCCGGTCTGCACCACCACCGGACCGGAGGTCTGCGTGGCCCGGATGAACGCGTTCCTCCTCGACGAGGTGGCGCTGATCGCCCAGCCGGTGCTGCTCCGGCTGACCGGGATCCCCGGCGCGCCGGCCCGGGCCGCCGACGAGTTCACCCAGCCGGCCGACGCCGTGCCCGGCCGGGTGGTCGACCCGGCCGACGAGCCGCGCTGGCTACGCGACGGGACGCTCTGGCTGAGCCTGGACGGCCAGCCGACCGCGTTCGGGACCGGTCTGGCGAAACCCGAGTGGCTCCGCAGCCAGTTCTCCCAGCTCGTCTACCCGCACTGCGACTACCGACAGGGCGATCCCGACCAGCGGATCTATCGCGCGTTGGGCGTGGCGGACGACTGGCTGTTCGGCGCGGAAGCGCCGCCCGAGGGCGCCGCTCCGCTTCCCGACGACATTCAGGCCGGGTCGCTGGCCCGACTCCGCGCGCTTCCGATGGACCGACAGCGGGCCTGGTTCGGGGCGTACCTGGCGGCTGCCGGCCACTGCGACCAGCCCCGCCTGATCGCGCTCGGGGAGGAGCTGTCGTGAGCGGTCGGCTGCTCCGACTGCACCTCTGGTCCCGGGGTGGTACGACGTTCCTGGTCGGGGTCGTGGTCGTCGCGGTGCTGGGTTGGCTCGCCGCGACCTGGATCACCAGCCGGCCGTACTTCTCCGGCCCGGCCGCCCGGATCCCGGTCGTCGCGCTCGCCCCGCTGCTCGGCGCGATGCTGCTCGGCCCGACCCTGGGCGGCGCCGACGAGGAACTGGAACGTGGCACGCCGCTGCCCTGGCCCCGGTGGCGGCTCGGACACGTGCTGTTCGGCACCACGCTGCTCGGCGGCACGCTGGCGCTGACCGGGCTGCGCGCGCCCGAGATCTTCGGCGCGTACGCCCTGCTGCGCAACACCCTCGGCTGTGTCGGCCTGATCGCCGGGACTGCGGTGCTGCTCGGCGCCCGGTTGGCCTGGGTCGCCGCGTTCGGGTACGTCTGTGCCGTCTACGCCGCCGCACCCCGGCAGATCGGCGGCGCCGCCGGAGTGTGGGCCTGGCCGACGCAACCCTCCACGGTGGAGGCGTCGTGGCTGGTCGCGGTCGGGCTCTTCCTCCTCGGCACCACCGCCTACCTGTGCCGGGGCGCCCGCGCCACCTCGGGGCCCGCCCGATGACAGTGGTTAGGAAGGGCCCCTTCCTCTACCAAAAACGATAAGAAGGGGCCTTCCTTACCGGAAGTCGCGGGAGGTGGGGGTGACCGGTGGGGTGATCGGGTCGAGCCGGTCGGCGGTCAGGTTGGTCACTCCGTCGTGGCGTTCCAACCGGCCGCGGACGACCAACGCGGCGCTGTTGCGGGCGACCTTGCGGTAGCGCTGCCACAGCCCGGGTGAGCAGGCAACGTTGAGCATGCCGGTCTCGTCCTCCAGGTTGAGGAAGGTGACCCCGCCGGCGGTCGCCGGACGTTGCCGGTGGGTGACGATGCCGCCGACCCGGATCCGGCGGCCCGGCTCCACCTGGGTCAGCTTCGCGATCGGCACCGCGTCGAGGGCGTCGAGCTGCTTCCGGAGGAACTGGGCCGGATGGCTCTCCGGGGAGAGCCCGGTCGCCCAGACGTCGGCGACCAGTCGGTCGACCGCCTCCATCCCGGGCAGGGTCGGCGCCTGCGCCCCGGTGACGGTGCCGGGCAGCCGGTCCGGTCGGGCCTGCGCCGCCGCGCCGGCCGCCCAGAGCGCCGCCCGCCGGGACAGCCCGAAACAGGCGAACGCGTCCGCGGTGGCCAACGCCTCCAGGTGGGCGGCGGTCAGCCCGACCCGGCGGGCCAGGTCCGGCATGTCCTGGTACGGCCCGTGCGCCGTCCGCTCGGCCTCGATCTTCTCCGCGAGGTCGTCGCCGAGGGTACGCACCCCGGACAGCCCGAGCCGGACCGCCGGACCGCCCAGCCCCCACCGGTGCGGCGGTTCACCCGGCGCGCTTCCCCACCGGGTCTGCGGGGTGGACTCCAGCTTCGCCCTGGCGTCGCTGGCGTTGATGTCCGGACGGCGTACCTCGACGCCGTGCCGTCGGGCGTCGTCGACCAGGGTCTGCGGCGAGTAGAAGCCCATCGGCTGGGCGTTGAGCAGCGCGGCGAGGAACGCCGCCGGGTGGTAGCGCTTCAGCCAGGAGCTGGCGTAGACCAGGTAGGCGAAACTCATCGCGTGGCTCTCCGGGAAGCCGTAGCTGGCGAAGGCGGAGAGCTTGAGGTACACGTCGTCGGCGACCTCGCCGGTGATGCCCCGCTGCGCCATCCCGGCGTAGAGCCGGTCCCGGATGCCGGCCATCCGCTCGGCCGAGCGTTTCGCGCCCATCGCCCGGCGCAGCTCGTCGGCGCCACCGGCGTCGAAGCCGGCCAGGTCGATCGCGAGCTGCATCAGCTGTTCCTGGAACAGCGGCACCCCGAGGGTCTTCTCCAACGCGTTGCGCATCAGCGGATGCGGGTAGGTGACCTCCTCCAGCCCGTTCTTGCGCCGGATGTACGGGTGCACCGAGCCGCCCTGGATCGGGCCGGGCCGGATCAGCGCCACCTCGACCACCAGGTCGTAGAACTCGCGCGGCTTCAGCCGGGGCAGGGTCGCCATCTGGGCCCGGCTCTCCACCTGGAACACCCCGACCGAGTCGGCCCGGCAGAGCATCTCGTAGACCTCGGGATCGTCCAGCGACATCGCGCTCAGGTCGAGGCTGGACCCGATCATGTCGTACGCGTAGTGCAGCGCCGACAGCATGCCGAGGCCGAGCAGGTCGAACTTGACCAGGCCGACACTGGCACAGTCGTCCTTGTCCCACTGGAGCACGCTGCGGCCCGGCATCCGCCCCCACTCCACCGGGCACACCTCGATCACCGGTCGGTCGCAGATCACCATCCCACCGGAGTGGATGCCCAGGTGCCGGGGAAACGTCTGGAGTTCGTTGGCGTACGCGACGACGTGCTCGGGGATGTCCTCCACCTCGACCGCCGCCACCGAACCCCAGCGGTCGATCTGTTTGCTCCAGGCGTCCTGCTGTCCGGGTGAGAAACCGAACGCCTTGGCAATGTCCCGCACCGCCGACCGGGGCCGGTACGAGATGACGTTGGCGACCTGGGCGGTGTGCTCGCGGCCGTACTTGGCGTAGACGTGCTGGATCACCTCCTCCCGGCGGTCGGACTCGATGTCGACGTCGATGTCGGGCGGCCCGTCCCGTTCCGGGGCGAGGAAACGCTCGAAGAGCAGTTGGTGCCGGACCGCGTCCACGTTGGTGATCCGCAGCGCGTAGCAGACCGCCGAGTTCGCCGCCGAGCCCCGGCCCTGGCAGTAGATGTCGCTTCTGCGGCAGAACGTGACGATGTCGTAGACCACCAGGAAGTAGCCGGGAAAACCCAGCTCCTCGATCATCCTCAGCTCGTGTTCGAGCTGCCGGTACGCCTCCGGGTGCGCCTCGGGCGGGCCGTACCGCTCCAATGCGCCGTCCATGGTCAGCTTGCGCAGCCAGCTCATCTCGGTGTGTCCGGGCGGCACCGGGTAGTCCGGCAGGCGTGGGGCGACCAGGTTGAGGTCGAAGGCCAGCTCGGCGCCGAACTCGGCGGCCCGGGCCACCGCACCGGGGTAGGCGGCGAACCGGGCCGCCATCTCGGCCCCGCCGCGCAGGTGCGCGGTACCGGCGGCGGGCAGCCAGCCGTCGATCTCGTCCAGGCTGCGCCGGGCGCGTACCGCCGCGAGCGCGGTGGCCAGCCGGCGGCGGGACGGGGTGGCGTAGTGCACGTTGTTGGCGGCCACGGTCGGCAGTCCGGCGGCGGCGGCCAGTTCGGCGAGCGCGTCGTTGCGGTCGCCGTCGGTCGGGTCGCCGTGGTCGGTCAGCTCGACCGCCACCGTCTCCGCGCCGAACAGCGCGGTCAGCCGGTCCAGCTCCCGGGCGGCCGCTCCGACCCCGTCGGTGAGCAGCGCCGCCGGCACGTGACCCTTGCGGCAGCCGGTGAGCACGAGTACGTGGTCGCGCAACTCCTCGGCGACCTCCTCCAGCTCGCCGTAGACCGGGCGGCCCTTCTCCCCGCCCCGCAGCTGGGCCCGGGCGATGGTCCGGCCCAGTCGGGCGTACCCCTCGGGGCCGTGGGCGAGGACCAGCAGGTGTCGGCCGAGCGGATCCGGTTCCCCGTTCTGTGGTCCGGGCAACCCGAGGGAGAGTTCCGCGCCGAAGATGGTGGGCAGCCGCAGTGCCCGGGCCGCCTCGGCGAACCTGACCACCCCGTAGAAGCCGTCGTGGTCGGTCACCGCCAGCGCGGTCAGCCCGAGCCGGGTCGCCTCCTCGGCCAGTTCCTCCGGATGGCTGGCCCCGTCGAGGAAGCTGAAGTTGGTGTGCGCGTGCAGTTCGGCGTACGGCACCGCGCCCTCGACCGGCTCCGCGGGAGCCGACGGGACGTACCCGGGTCGGTGCCGGGTCCAGGCCGGCGAGTCGCCGCCGTCGGCCTCGTCGACCGCGAGCGGATCCACCACCCGCAGGTGGCCGCCGCGTCCGGCGGGTCGGCCGGAGAGCACCCGCTCCAGCTCCGACCAGGGCATGTCCGGGTTGTGGAAGCTCATCGGCCCCCCTCGCTGCGCTCGGTGACCCGACGAGGCTCCACCGCCCTGAACCACCACATCGCTCGCTGACGCTCGCTCATCGAATTTCCGCACAGGGTCGACTAGTCATAGACGGCCTCCACCCACCAGCGGCCACCGGCGAGGGAGAGCAGCAGCGCCGTACCGTCGGCGAGGCCGACCTGGAACCGGGCCCGCCGGCTGGCTTCGGCCGGCGCCCACCACCGTTCGTCGACCGGCCAGGGGCCGGCCCAGCCGACGATCTCGCCGGCTCCGCCGACGGTGGACCCGCCGGAGTCCTGCGCGCCGCTGGCGGGGTTGCGGATCTCCAGCCGGGTCGGCGGGGCACTGACCTCGAGTCGGGCGGTCACCCGGACCGGTTCGCCGGTGGCGTCGAGGAGCACCGCCGGCAGCGGCTCGGGCAGTACGACGGCGGGGGCCGGGGCCGGCAGCCGGCCCGGCCAGGGCGGGGTCGCCGGCCGGGCGGGAACCCGTTCGTCGCCCCACGGCACCAACCTGGTCTGTTCGGCCGGGGAGCGACCGCCGCCGAGCACCGCGGTCACCACCGATTCGGGGCCGAGGATGCCCTGCACCCGGTTCAGTGCCCGGTGCGCCCGCTCGTGTTCCTCTCCGGTCTCGCCCCACAGGCCCGGTTGCAGGCCGAGGTGGGCCAGCACCCCCTCGGGGACCAGCCGCAACCGGATGATCCCGGCGGTCGGTCGGGCCGGGCCGGGCCGACCGGCACCGGGCCGCCGGCTGGTCCCGGAGAGCCAGCCGTCGAGTTGCCAGCGCACCCGGTCGGCGATCGCCGCCGCGGTCAGCAGCCCGTCGTGCCGCCAGACCCGGTGCAGTTCCTGGCCGTGTGCGGTGACCGCCTCGATGCCGAGCCGGGTGCAGGCGAGCCCGTGCCCGGCGAGTCTGTCGTGCAGCCGCTCGGCGAGGGCGCGGGCGGCGAACGCGGCGGCGTCGACCCGGTCGAGCGGGTCGTCGTCGTACGTCTCGGTCACCGCCAGGTCGGGTGGTGGGCGGCGGACCGCGAGCGCCCGGTGGTCCCGGCCGCCGGCCAGCCGGTGGGCCAGCGCCCCGTCGAACCCGAACCGGGCCAGTACGTCCCCGGCCGGCAGCGCCGCGAAGTCGCCGAGGGTACGCAGTCCGAGTCGGCGCAGCAGGTCGACCAGGGTCGGCCGGCCCAGTGCCTGGACCGGCAGCCCGGCGAGGAACCCGGGGGTGTCGCCGGGTGGGACGATCCGCCCGGAGCGGGCCGCCAGCCCGGCGGCGAAGACCCCGTCGGCGATGCCGAGCTGGCTCTCCACCGCACAGGTCTGGGCGACGTGTTCGACGATCCGCTCGGCGGCCTGCTCCTCACCGCCGAAGTAGCGGGTCGGGCCACGGGCGGCGACCGCGCACATGCCCGGCCGGATCAGTTCGACCCCGGCGACGACCTCCTCGATGGCGGCGACCACCGGCTCGAAGGCACGCGCGTCCCGGCCGGGGTCGTGGTCCAGGACGGTCAGCCGGGGGCAGCGGCTCTGTGCCTCGCGCTTGCGCAGTCCCCGGCGTACGCCGTCGACGCGGGCCGCTTCGGAGCAGGCGACCACCCGGTTGGCGTGCAGCACCGCGACCGGGGCGGCGGCGGAGATCCCGTCGACGATTTCGGCCGCGACCACCGGCCAGTCGGGGCACCAGAGCAGCATGGTCCGCACCGGCTCCATCGCCCCACACACCTCCCTCGACCAGCGGTTAAGCGGATCTTAGAACGTGTGTTCGATTCCTGTTCGCCCGGCCTGGCGGCAGCCCGGTAAGTGCCCGACCGCGTCGTTCGTCCGGGCCCGGGTTGTCCGGTTGCGATAGCGTGTCATCCGTCTATGGGGAGGAAGTCCCCGAACATCTCTTCCGGGGGAAGGCTTTCAGTTGTCACGTTGGAAGAACGCCGCGGTCCTGACTGTCTCCGCATGCACGGTCCTCGCGATGGCCGCCTGCGGCTCGAACACCGGCCCGTCCGGCGAGCCGAAGCAGGAGAACATCCTGGGGCAACTCGCCAGCGACCTCAAGGGTTCGCTGCAGAAGATCGTCGACACCACCGACAAGGCCGACTCTGTCACCATGACCATGGAGGGCACGACAGCCGGCGAAAAGATGAAGATGCAGGGCATGCTGGACCTGCGTGAACCGGTCAAGGCCGAGATGACGATGGAGGGCCCCGACGGCGCGCCGACGACCGTGCGGATGATCGGCCCCGTCTTCTACGTCGAGGTGCCCGAGGCGGACCGCGCGGACATGGGCGGTAAGCGCTGGTTCAAGATGGACCTGAGCGCCGCCGGCGCCCAGGGGGGCATGGACTTCGCCAAGCAGCTCGAGGAGATCGACCCGACCAAGCAGGTCAAGACGCTGCTCGCCACCGAGGGGACGACCGTCGTCGGCGAGGAGACGGTGAACGGGGTGCGGACGGTCCACTACACCGTCACCACTCCGGTGGCGACCTATCTCGGCCAGCTGGACGCCGACGCGCGCAAGTTGGTCGAGGAGCAGCTGACCAAGAACGGCGTCAAGGAGGTCAAGATCGACCTCTGGGTCGACGAGCAGTACCTGCCGCGCCGGGCGCACGTGGTCATGGGCACGATGAGCGACACGAAGATCGACTACACCGACTACGGCAAGCCGGTCAACATCGAGACCCCGGCCGCGTCGGAGACCGCCGACTTCGCCGAGATGCTGAAGGGTCTGGAGGGCCTGGAGGGCCTGCCCACCGGCTGAGCCGATCGCACCGTGTTCCGCCCGCTCGGATCACCGACGGGCGGAACACGGCGGGATCCGCCCGCACATCCGGCGGAACCCGTCGATCGATCTCGCGGTGAGCCCCGGGGAGCCCGCGTCGTGACGCGTTGTGGACTTCCGGGGGTCACCGCCCGGAATGTCATCACGTCCGGACGACGCTGAGCGGAGGTTGCCGCACCGCGGACGCCGCGGTGGGGACCAACTCCCCCACTCGGGTCTTCCGGTCACCGGGCATCCAGACCCGGATCTCCTTGGGGCGTACGGCCGCACCACGACCGCGCGCCGAGATGGTCATCTCCCGGCGGCGGAGCCTGCCCCGTCCCTGGTCCAGCCCTTCCCAGCGCCCCCGCAGCACCTGGAGCGTGAGGTCGGCCCCCACCCAGCGGCCGTACGGCACCAGCACGCTGCCGCGCTGGCGGGCCCGGGCGGCCAGCCGGCTGGTGACCGAGGCGGAGACGGTGCCGGGAACGGCGGCGACCACCACGTCGACCCCGTCGATCAGGGCGGCGACCACGGTGGCCCACTCCGGCCCCGGGTGGGGGACGAGGGCGAGCCGGTCCAGCGCGATGCCGAGCTCGGCGGCGGCGACGGCACCGAGTGCGGGCACTCCCACCACGGCGCACCACGATCCGGCCCGGGACGCCTCGGCGAGCAGGGCCAGCATCAACGAGGTGCTGCCCTGGTGCCCGGGATGGCCGCCCCCGACCGCGACGGTGCTGCCACGGCGCAGCCCACGCTGGGGCAGCAGCCCGGCCAGTTCCGGTGGCACCGGCAACATCCGATGCGGGTCCGTCGACTCCGGGCCGCTCGCCGGTCGGACCAGCCCGGAGAGGGCGGCGGAACCAAGCACCATCCGCCCCGCCATCGCGACCGCGCTCCCCCGTGTTTCCGTTGTGCCGAATGGCCGCTGACCGGCCGAACCGTCCCCAGTGCCCGACGGTCAGGCCGCGATGCCGTCGAGTACGGGCTGGTGGGCCAGGCCGAGCGCCACCTCGATCACCGCGACGAACTGCTCGGCGGCGCGGAGCAGGTCGTCGGCCTCCCGGGCGCTCACCACCCGGGGAATGCCGGCCTCGGCGGCCGCCCGCTTGGTCGCGCCGGTGGCGAAGTAGTTGGCCCACTCCCCCAGCTCGGGGGCGACCACCACCAACAGGGCCCAGACACTGGTGACCCGGTTGCGGCGGGTCGGCGCGGGGCGGGCCCGGGCGGCGAGCAGCGCGGCGGCCGCGCGCAGGGCGGCCAGGTGCGCCGCCGCGTACCGCAGGCCGTCGGGTCGGGTCTCGGCGGCTTCCGCCAGCCCCATCCGGGCGATCTTCAATAGTTGTGCCGGGGTGCGGTGCGGCAGCACGTGCGACGGCACCGTCGGCGCCTGAGCCTGGCTGGTCGGCATGGGACTGTCTCCTCCGCGTCTCACCCATTCACCGCGTCACCACCGGACATCGACGGTGACGCTTCCGAGCCGAGATGACCCGTCGCGAGGGAGGGCGCGACGGGTGTCGCCGGCCGGATGTGGACGCTTCCCCACACCACACCCGGCCGGCCGACCCGGCGGTTCCACCACACGCCGCCCGGGGGTCGTGGGCGACGGACGGCGATCCGCCTGACGGCTCCGGAATCGCGGCTCCGGAGCCCGTGCGGTCCGCGAAAACCGCACTCCCGGGGGTTACGCCGCGAACGCCGCCCCCGGCGTCTGCCCGAGCGTCCGACCGGGGAGGTGGACCTGGCACCGAGCCCTCGGCATCGATCCCCGCCGCCGAGCCTCGCCGCCGATCCCCTGGCGTCGAGCCCCGATGTCAATCTCTCGGCATCGGGGCTCGACGCCGAAGTCGACATCGACCCTCACCCAATCGAACACTCGTTCTAACTACTGGAGAGAGTACACCCCGACACCGACAAGAACGCAAGTAACCGCGGTCGGTCGGCGAGGTCGAGGGGGTGTTCCATCGACCTCGCCCGACCCGGGACGCCGGGTCACGGCCGTGCCGTGGCCCGGCGTCGTCAGGTCACGGTCAGCACCACCTCAGGGTGGAGTTGACCCGGGTGACATTGCGGATCACGTTGTTGGCACCACCGCAGGGGTTCTGGGTGACGTTGGTGTTGGTCACCGTCAGGTTCTGCAGGGTGATGCCGGAGGAGATCGGAAACTCCGACCGCGCCGCGATCCGAACCTCGCCGCCACCGGTCACCGTTCCCGACTGCCCGGCGATGGTGACGTTGTAGCAGTTCTCGATCAGGATCGAGTTGTTGCCGGTGTTCGAGATGGTCACCCGGTCGATCACCGCGCCGCCGCTCTCCGAGACGCAGAAGATCCCGCGCCCGCCGCCCCGGGCGATCACCGTGCCGACCCGGATGTTCGTCGGGTAGCCGCTGCCCACCCGGCCGTTGCGGTTGGCCATCCGGAACGCCGCGTACCCGGTGCCGGCACCGGCGTTGTCGGCGTCGACCGTACCGATGGTGGCGTTGATGGTGTCGTTGAGCAGCAGCCCGGACTCGCCGACGTTACGGGCCGTCACGGTGCCGACGGTCAACCCGTCCACCCCGTACGTCTCCACGGCCTGGCTGCGACTGCCCTGGACGTACACGTTGTCGATCCGGATGTTGCGGACCTTCACCGCCCGGTCGCCGCCGTGGTTGTCGATCCGCACCCCGAGACCGGCGGAGAGCCGCATGTCGATCTGGCCGAGCGTCAGGTTGTTCACGTTGCGCATGAAGATGCCGTACAGCGGCGAGCCGGTGAGGTTCAGGTGCTGCACCTCGATGTCGGTGGCACCGCGGGCGTACACCGGGGCCTGGTCCCCGGAGCCGGAACCGGTCACGTTGATCGTGCCGCACACGTCGAGGATCGTGTAACTGGGCAGTGACAACCGGGAGTTGGCGCTCACCGAGCCGGAGCCCCGGACGACCACCCGCTGCTTCGAGGTACGCCCCGACGACAGGCTGTTCACCGCCGCCTGCATCGCGGAACGCATGTCGCTGCCGGTGTAGACCGTGCTGCCGCCGTTACGGGCGGTCCAGGTGCCGCCGTTCAGCACCGCCTCGGCGTGGAACGAGCCGGTGCCGCAGTCGGCGAGGACGCCGACGTCGCCGGCGGTGGAGTTGCGGAGGTCGGTCGTCTCGCCGCCGTCCGGTGAGACGAGCACGTGGTGGGCCCCGGCGTCGACGGTGGCGGCCGCGTCGGCGGGCGGTACGCCGATCGCCGTACCGAAGCCGGCCAGCATTGCCGCGACGGCCACGACGAGGGCGGTACGCCAGCCGCGCCGTCGGGTTCCGGCGTCGGGCGGGATCCTGGTGGTGATGAGTGTCATCGGTCCTCCTGAGCTGGGAACGGTGGCCGGGAAAACCGCCCGACGAGTTGACCGATCGCAGGGGAAAAGGCTTTCCCAGCGTTCCGGCAACGTATCGAATCGTTTCAATAGAGTCAATGCCATCCATCGATGGATCCGCCCCCGGGCCAACAGCCCTTCGTAATGGCCAATACTTACTTCGCCCCTGACAGGGCGGCGGGTAGCCTCATCCGGTGGCGACAACACGCAAGCCGGCGCTCGGCGTACTGATGGTGCTCTCGTCAGGGGTCCTCTTCGCGGTCAACGGCACCGTCTCGAAACTGGTCCTGCAGGCCGGCGTCGAGGCGCCGCAGCTCACCCTGCTCCGCGCCGCGGGCGCGTTCGTCGGCCTGCTCGCGCTGAGCGTGGTCCTGCGCCCCGGCATCCGCCGCCTCCGGGTCACCGCCGGACAGCTCCCCCTGCTGATCGGGTACGGCCTGGCCGGGTTCTTCCTCGTCCCGATGCTCTACTTCGTGGCGATCTCCCGGATGCCGGTCGGGATCGCGCTGCTGTTCGAGTACACCGCCCCGCTGCTGGTCGCCCTCTGGGCCCGGTTCGGCCAGCGCCAGCAGGTCCGCTCCCGACTCTGGGGCGGGCTGGCGCTCAGCCTCGTCGGACTGGCCTGCGTGGCCGAGGTCTGGGGAGAACTCAAGCTGGACACGCTCGGGGTGCTCGCCGGGCTGGGTGCCGCCGTCCTGCTGGCCGGCTACTACGTGCTCGGCGCCCGGGGCGTACAGGAACGGGACACCCTGTCGCTGACCACCTGGGCGTTCGGCACCTCCGCCGTGGCCGGGCTGCTGGTCCGGGCGGTCACCGACGGAACCGGCGGCTGGGAGCCGCTGGGCGCGACGACCGAGGCCGGCGTGCCGGTCGCACTGCTCTGCGGGTACGTCGTCGTACTCGGCTCGATCGTGCCGTACCTGCTGGTCGCCGGCGCGCTGCGGCACCTCCCCGCGACCAGTGTCGGAATCCTCGGCATGGTCGAGCCGGTGATCGCCGCCGCGGTCGCCTGGACCGTCCTCGGCGTCGGCGAGGCGCTCAACGCCGCCCAGCTCGCCGGCGGCCTACTGGTACTGGCCGGTGTCGCACTCGCCGAGACGGCCCGGATCAGCGCGCCGCCGGCCGCGCCGGGCACTCCCGCACCGGCTCCCGACGTGATCGCCGCGCCCCGCTGACCGACGACGCCGCCGGAGACGCCGCCTACCGAGCAGCGCCGATACCCTCCACTGGCCCGCGCCACCGAGGCTGCGTGCCGGAGACGCCGCCTACCGACGCGCCACCGAACCTGTCCACCGGCCACGGCGCTGGCCGGCGCCGCGCCGGCCGGTCACCGCCGGAGACGTGCCGACCGGGGTCGACCGGCGTAGCGCGCCATCAGCCGTTCGGCGACCGGGGTCAGCGTCACCAGCAGCGCGAGGGTGGTCGTCGCACCGAGCAGGAGCCCGGCCAGCACGTCGTGCGGATAGTGCACGCCAGCCACCACCCGCATCGCCGCCACGACCCCGGCCACCGGTACGGCGACAAAGCCGAGTCGGGGCGCCAGGACGACAATCCCGGCGGCCAGCGCCCCGACGACCGTCGAGTGGTTGCTCGGAAAGGACCAGTCACCGGGCGGCGGGCACGGCACCCAGGTGGCCACGTCCCCGAACGCCCGGCAGGGCCGTTCCTGGTCGACCACCAGCTTCACCGCCTCGCTGGTCAGATACGCCAGCAGCGCGCCCGCCATGACCAGTACGGCACCGGTCGCCGCCGAGGTCCGACGCCGCCACCCGGTCCACCCCGTCCAGGCCAGCAGGCCGGCGAGGGCCAGCACTCCGGCGAGCGCGACGTGCTCGCCGGGGGCGTGCAACCAGTCGGGCAGCCGACCGGCCCCACCGACCACCGCCCGGTACGCCTCGGCGGACGGCCCGTCGGTCACCACCTGCAATCGCGGGTCCCCCAACCCGCCGGGGGCGAGCAGGGTCACCACCACCGCGCCCGCCGCGAGCGCCAGTACCGCCACCAGGATCCGTCGCATGGTCGTCATGGCGCCCCAAGCTAGCCACGACGACGTTCCCTGACTCCGCCCGAAGGTCATCTCGGTCGTACGACCTTCGTCAGCGGTACCGACATCAACAGTTGCGGCGGTGATGCCGCCCAGCGGGAGGGCCCGAAACCGATCATCCCTTCACAGTGGACCACTCGCCCCATTTATCGCGATGTGCCACGCCGTACCGCGACCGTGGACGCTGTCCACACCACCCGTGGAAGCCGGTGGCGAAAAAACTCTATACGCTGTACGGTGTACACTCCACGGAGTTCCGTCCCCCCTTCCCGAGGGAGCACCGAGTGAAGATCACCTCATCCGCCGTGTCACTGAACGTCGACGACGTCGCCGCCTCCAGCGACTTCCTCACCACCCACTTCGGCTTCCGGGAGGAGATGGCCGCCGACGGCTTCGCCTCGCTGGCCCGCGACGACGCCGGGATGAACGTCGTCTTCCTGCGGCGGGGCCTGGCAACGTTGCCGGCGGACCAGCGCGACGACCACGCCCGGGGACTCATCCTCGCCTTCGTGGTCGACGACCTGGAGGGCGAGCTGGCCCGGCTGCAGGCCGAAGGGGTGACCATCACCATGCCGCTCACCACCGAGGAGTGGGGCGAGCGTGCCTTCCAGGTCCGCGACCCCAACGGCGTCATCGTCCAGCTCGTCGACTGGAACGGTCCCCGCTGAGGGTGTTCCCACCAGGGGCGACCCGGTCCGCCGCCACCTGACCCCGGCCCAGCCCCCACCCCGCCGCCACCTGACCCCGGGCCAGTGGGCGTCCGGGCCGGCACCGGGCCGGGTCGGGTCGGGTGACGGCAATTCGACTGGACGTGGGCCGCCGGGTTCCGGGCAAGATGATGCCCATGCAGTCACATCCCAACGTGCAGGCGGTACAGGACGCGCTCGACAACGCGGGCGGCCGGGACGGCTCCGGCGCGGCCAGCCGGGTCCGCGTCCTGCCCGAGGCGGTACACACCGCGGCCGCGGCAGCCGCCGCGCTCGGGATCGAGGTGGGCCAGATCGCCAACTCGCTGATCTTCAACGCGGACGGGGAGCCCCTGCTGGTGCTGACCTCGGGAGCACACCGGGTGGACACCGCCCGGGTCGCCGCGACACTCGGGGTGAGCACGGTCAAGCGGGCCACCCCGGAGTTCGTCCGGGAGCACACCGGCCAGCCGATCGGCGGGGTCGCCCCACTCGGGCACCCGAAACCGGTCCGTACCCTGGTCGACACGGCACTCGCCGGCTACCCCGAGATCTGGGCGGCGGGTGGCGTGCCGCAGGCCGTCTTCCCCACCACCTACGCCGAACTGCTCCGGATCACCGCCGGCAGCCCCGCCGAGGTGGCTTAACGCTTCCCAGGGCGAAGCCGGGGGATTTCCGGCTCAGACCGCACAGGACCGCCCTCCCGGGAGGAGGTGATCGCATGTCTCACGTCGCCGGCACCAGCACGGTCGCGTTCCACCGTGGCGAGGATCGTCCTCGCGGCGTTCCGGTCGCGGCAGGCGGTGTACCCGCAGTCGTCGCACCGGAAAGTCCGCACACCCAGCCCGAGGCGTTCCTTCGTTCTCGTACCGCACTGCGAGCAGGTCATCGTGGTGTAGGCGGGCGTCACCTGCTTGCACAACGTCGGCCCGCGTCCAGATCTCTGCTGGTGGACGGCCTCGTTCCACAACCAGCGGCCCGGATACGGCATTTTCGCAGCTCGGGCCGCCCTTACCTCCCCATGGCCAAAGCCAGGGGCTTCTCAGGCGGCTTCTGATGACCCGGCCCGACCCGGGAGCCGGTCCGCCGTACGACGGAACCGGGTCCGCCCGGTTGGTCACCCTGCACGTCTGGCGCGTTCCCAGGCGGTCGCTGCCCCGGGCCCTGGCCCGGATGGCGGTCGACCGGCACCGGCTGCGCGGCACGCCCGGCGTACGGTTCGGCAAGCTGCTCGGCACCGGCGACGGCTTCGGGCCGACCGACGCCGACCCGACCCGGTGGGCCGCCCTGGTCGTCTGGGCGGACCCGGCCCGGGCCGCCGGATTCGACGACACACCGGTGGGCCGGGCCTGGCGGCGGATCGCCCACGCCGGGGTCCGGCTCGACCTGCGTCCGCTCGCCAGTCGGGGGCGCTGGGCCGGCACCGAACCGTTCGGCACCCTTCCCACGGGTAGCGCCCGTCCCACCGCGCCCGGCCGGCCACTGCTCGCCCTCACCCGGGCCCGGTTGCGCCCGCACCGGGCCGTCGCCTTCTGGCGGGCCGTACCCCCGGTCGCCGCCGCGGTACGGGAGACACCCGGCCTGCTGGCGCGCTTCGGCATCGGCGAGGCACCGCTCGGCTGGCAGGGCACGGTCAGCATCTGGCGTGACGCCACGCACCTGACCGACTTCGCGTACCGTCACCCCGAGCACCGGGCGGCGATCATGCGTACCCCCACCCAACGGTGGTACGCCGAGGAACTGTTCGCCCGGTTCGAGGTGTGCGATCTCGTCGGTGACCCGGCGGTGCTCGGCTGGGTCGGAACCGACGACGACCAGGGGTTCCGACACTGGCCGAGAGTGAGGAGCGGACGAGCATGAGGTTGGTGCCGTGGCAGCCGGACGATCTCGCCCGACGTCTCGACGACGTGGTGGCGGTCTACGGCGAGGCGATGGGTTACCGGTCCGAACTCCTGGAGTCCCGGCGCGGCTACATCGCGACCCACGTACGCCGACCCGGCTTCCGGGCGGTCGCCACCGTCAGTACCAACGGTCACCTGGTCGGCTTCGGCTACGGATACCTCTCCGCACCCGGACAGTGGTGGCACGACCAGGTGCACCACGCGCTGACCGACGACGCCCGGAAGACCTGGTTCACCGACTGCTTCGAAGTGGTCGAACTGCACGTCCGCCCGGCGGCCCAGGGACACGGGCTCGGCGCCCGCCAGTTGCGCGCCCTGCTCGGCATGGCCACCGGCGGCACCACCCTGCTCTCCACCCCCGAGGCGGACGAGCGGACCTCCCGGGCCTGGCGGCTGTACCGGCGGTTCGGCTTCGTGGACGTGCTGCGGGACTTCCACTTCCCCGGTGACGAGCGCGCCTTCGCCGTGCTCGGCCGGACGCTGCCGCTGGCGCCTCCGGAATCATGAGCCGCCGGCCGGGACGGGTGTTCCCGCCGACGGACCGGAAACCCGCACCGGCCGCCCGGCCGGCCGGGACACTGGCCCGTCGACTGCCCTGGCTCCTGCTCGGCGTACTGGTGCTGGCCCAGATCGGTTATCCGTTGACCGGGGACACCGTACGGGCCCGGCTGACCGTGGCCACGGTCGGACTCGGCTACCTGCTGTCGGTGAGCCACGCCCTGCTCAGCCGCGGCCCCCGTACGGCGGCGGCGCTGGTGCTGGTGACCACCGGTGGCGGCCTCGGGGTCGAACTGCTCGGCGTGGCGACCGGGGTGCCGTTCGGCGGCTACCACTACTCCGGCGAACTGGGCCCGAAACTGGCCGGGGTGCCACTGGTCATCCCGCTCGCCTGGACCTGGATGGCCTGGCCCGCCTGGCTCGCCGCGGTCCGACTGAGCCGTCCCGGACCGGGCCGGGTCGTGCTGGCCGCCGTCGGACTGGCCGGCTGGGACGTCTTCCTCGATCCACAGATGGTGGCCGAGGGCTACTGGAGCTGGCAGGATCCGGACCCGGCCCTGCCGGGGGTACCGGAGGTGCCGGTCAGCAACTATCTGGGCTGGCTGCTCTTCGCGACACTGCTGATGTCGCTGCTCGGCCCGGTCGCCGGCCGGGCCGCCCGGCTGCCGAACGGCGCCGACCCCCCGATGTACGCCCTCTACCTCTGGACGTATCTCGGTAGTCTTCTCGCGCACGCGGTCTTCCTGGGTCTGCCCGCGTCGGCCGGCTGGGGCGCGCTGGCCATGGCGGTCGTCGCCGGTCCGCTCGCGGTGACCCTCGCCCGGCGCCGCCACACCCGGCCCCACACCGCCAGCGCCAGCGCCGGGGCCACCGACAGCGCCCGGGCCGCCACCAGTGCTCCGCGCACCGGTGCCCCGAGCACCGGCAGCGTCCCGAGCACCACCGGCGGCGACACCGCCGCGAGCGGGCGGACCGGATGACCGCCCTGGTCACCGCGCTGGCCTGGACGGTCGCCGGCATTGTCGGCGGCCTGACCGCACACGCCGGGCTGAATGCCGCCCGCTGGCTCCGCCGGCCCCCGAACCGGGCGACGGTCCGGGAACCCGTCGCCGTGCTGCTGCCGCTGCGCGACGAGGCGGACCGGGTCACCCCGTGCCTGCGCGCCCTGCTGGCCCAGCGGGGCGTACCCGAGCTGGAGATCGTCGTACTCGACGACGGGTCGACCGACGGCACCGCCCAGGTGGTCCGGGCCGTGGCCGGCGACGACCCCCGGGTACGCCTGCTGTCCGGCGCACCGCCGCCGGCGGGTTGGCTCGGCAAGCCGTACGCCTGCCAGCAGCTCGCCGACCGGGCCGGGCCGGCGGCGACGGCGCTGGTCTTCGTCGACGCCGACGTGGTCCTCGCTCCGCACGCGGTGGCGGCGGCGGTGGCGACGCTGCGGACGGCCTCGGCGACGCTGCTCTCGCCGTACCCCCGGATCGTCACCGGATCGGCGGCGGAACGCCTGGTCCAACCGCTGCTGCAGTGGCTCTGGCTGACCTTCCTGCCGCTGCGCGCCATGGAACGTTCGGCACGGCCGAGCCTGGCGGCGGCGGGCGGCCAGTTCCTGGTCCTGGACCGGGCCGGCTACCGGCGGGCCGGCGGACACGCGGCGGTCCGGGACCGGGTCCTGGAGGACATCGAGCTGGCCCGGGCGGTCAAACGCGCCGGCGGCCGGATCGCCCTCGCCGACGGGTCGACGTTGGCCGACTGCCGGATGTACCGGTCCTGGTCGGAGCTGCGGGACGGCTACGGCAAGTCGCTCTGGGCCGCGTTCGGCCCAGCCGCCGGCGCCACCGCCGTCATACTGCTGCTCCTCCTGCTGTACGCGGTACCGCCGGTGCTCGCCGTCGTCGCGGCGTTCGGCGGCGCCCGCACGGCCGCCCTGGGCGGGCTGACCGGCTATCTGCTCGGGGTCGCCGGTCGACTGGTCAGCGCCCGGGCGACCGGCGGACGCGGCTGGCCGGACGTATTGGCACACCCGGTGTCGGTCGTGCTCCTCGGCTGGCTGACCGTCCGGTCGTACCATCTGCGGAGGCGGGGACGGCTGTCGTGGCGGGGGCGACCGGTGCGCTGAGCCGCCGATCGGGACAACAGCCCCCGGCGTACCGGTGAGGAGGCGGGCGGTTCGTGGCTCGGGTGGTCGTGATCGGCGCCGGGGTGGGCGGTCTGGCGGCCGCGGCCCGGTTGGCGGCCCTCGGCCACGAGGTCACCGTCTACGAACGCGCCGACGAGGTCGGCGGCAAACTCGGCCGGTACCGGCGGGAGACCCCGGTCGGGACGTTCCACTTCGACACCGGCCCGAGTCTGCTCACCCTGCCGCAGGTCTTCGCCGACCTGTTCGAGGCGACCGGCGCGAAGCTGGACGAGTACGTCGACCTGACCCCGCTCGACCCGATCGTGCGGCACCACTTCCCGGCGTCCGGGCCGGACACCCCGGCGACCGTCCTCGACTCCTGCGCCGACCCGGACGTCTTCGCGGCCCGGATCGGGGCGGTGTTCGGCGCACCGGCGGCCCGGGACTGGCAGCGGCTGTGGCGTCGGGCCGGACGGGTCTGGGCGGCCTCCTGGCGGGACGTCCTGCGCAGCGCCGTCGACTCGCCGCTGGCACTGACCCGGCTGGCCTGGCGGCTGCCGGAACTCGCCGCCATCGCCCCCGGCCGGACCCTGCGCGGGCTGGGCCGCCGGCACCTGCGGGATCCCCGGCTGCGGATGCTGCTGGACCGGTACGCCACGTACACCGGTGCCGACCCTCGCCGGGCAGCCGCCGCACTGGTCGCGATCCCGTACGCCGAGATGCACTTCGGCGCCTGGTACCCGCGCGGCGGGCTCGGCACGCTGGCCGACGCGCTGCTCTCCCGCTGCCTCGACCTGGGAGTGGTGGTGGCGACCGGTACCACCGTCACCGGCATCGACGCGGCCGGCGGCCGGGTGCAGGCGGTACGTCTCGGCGGCACCCGGGTACCGGCCGACGTGGTGGTGGCCAACGTGGACGCGCTGACCCTCTACCGGGACCTGCTGCCCACCCCGGACCGGCTGGCCCGGCTCGCCGACCGGAGCCTGGCCGGTTTCGTCCTGCTGCTCGGGGTACGCGGCGAGTCGGGGCTGGCCCACCACAACGTCTTCTTCCCCACCGACTACGACGCCGAGTTCGACGCGGTCTTCGGCGATCCGGGGCGGGGGGTGCCGGCCCGGCCGGTCCCCGACCCGACGGTGTTCGTCAGCGTCCCCGCCGACCCGCTGGTCCGGCCCGCCGGGCACGAGGCGTGGTTCGTGCTGGTCAACGCGCCCCGGCACGGCCGCACCCTGGGTGGTGTCGACTGGCGTCGCCCGGGGCTGGCGGACGCCTACGCCGACCACGTCCTCGACGTGCTCGCCGCGCGTGGTGTCGACGTACGGGACCGGCTGGTGTTCCGGGAGGTGCGTACCCCGGCCGACCTCGCCACGACGGCCGGCGCACCGGGCGGGGCGATCCACGGCAGCGCCGGCGGTCTGCTCCGGCCGCCGAACCGGGGGCCCGTCCACGGGTTGTTCCTGGTCGGCGGCTCCACACATCCGGGCGGCGGGCTGCCGATGGTCACCCTCTCCGCCCAGATCGTCGCCGAGCGGATCGGTCGGTGAGGAAGGGACCCTTCCTATCGCATTCGGTAGACGAAGGGCCCCTTCCTCACCACCGGTCGGCGGGTCAGCGCTCGGTGCCGGGCGGCTCGGTCCCGCTCGGCTCCCGGCGGGTCAGCTCCACCTCGGTGGGCTCCAGACGGACCAGTTCCCGGCCGGCCGGGGCCCGGCCGATCGACTCGCGTCGAGCCCCCTCCGCCGCCGTCGAGGTGCCCGGCCCCTGCCCGCCCGGCCCCTCCAGGGGCGTCCCCGGCCCGGCCGGTCCGGCCGCCGGCTGCCGGGCCGCCGGCTGGTTCCCGGTCGGTTCCGTCCGGTCCAGGGAGCGGCGGACCACGGAGAGCAGCTGAACCATCCCGAAGAAGCCGAGCAGCACCCAGATCGCCGTGGCCAGCGTGATCGTGCCGGCCGCCAGCTCCGGCATGACCAGCCGGGCCAGCCCGGCCACCAGCAGGCCGACCACGGCGACGCTGACCCGGCTCGGCCGCTCCCCCACGGTCACCGTGCCGATCTCCTTCATCCCCGCCGAGACGGAGCGGGCCCGGGTGTACTCGTGCAGCCAGGACAGCGCCCCGGCGGCGACCACCAGCCCGCCCGGGGCCCCCAGCAGCCAGAACCCGACCAGCCAGCAGACCTCACCGACCCGGTCCGCCAGCGAGTCGTAGACGTACCCGAGCCGGGTCGTCCGGCCGGTGACCACCGCGACCGCACCGTCGATGCTGTCCGCGACCGAGGCGAGCAGCACAAGAACGGCGGCGAGCACCGGGCCGAGCACACCGGTCGGACTCCGCACGATGGTGACCGGGACACCGACACAGAGCAGTACGCCGACAACCGTCACCGCGGTCGGCGGCACCCGCAGCCGGGCCAGGGCACAGCCCAGCACGTACGACATCCGCAGCCAGCGCCGTACCGAGGTGGTCGCCATCCGGGGATCGAAGCCGCCGTGCAGCCGCGCCCACTTGACGGCGTACTCGTCCCAGGTCAACCGGTTGCCCACCTCTGGCTCAACCGCCGGACGGCGCCCGAGGTCGCGCCCGGCGGGTTGTCGTCCCGCCCGGCGGATCGGCCGGGCCGGCGGCGACCGCCCCGGCGCGCGGCCTCCCGGACCCGGCGGCCGACCTCACGTCCGGGCCCCCACCTGGAGGTTCTGCCAGACCTCCCGGGTCGCCGTCGACCGGTTGAGGGTGATGAAGTGGATGCCCGGCACCCCCTCGTCGAGCAGCCGCCGGCACATCTCGCTGGCCTGCTGGATGCCGAGCCGGTGGACCGCCTCCGGATCGTCCGCGATCCGCTCGAACTGGGCGGCGAGCGCGGGCGGGAACGGCGCCCCGGAGAGCTGCTCGGAGCGTTCGATGGTGCCGATCTGGGTCACCGGCATGACGCCGGGCAGGATCGGGGTGTCACAGCCGGCCGCCGCCACCCGGTCACGCAGCCGGAGATACTCGTCGGCGTCGAAGAACATCTGGGTGATCGCGAAGTCGGCTCCGGCCCGGCACTTGCGGACGAAGTGCTCGGTGTCGGTGTCGATGTCCGGCGAACGGGGGTGCTTGTACGGGAAGGCGGCGACGCCGACGCTGAAGTCGCCGGCCTCGCGGACCAGCCGGACCAGATCCTCGGCGTAGTGCACACCCTCCGGATGCGGGACCCACTCCCCGGTCGGGTCGCCCGGCGGGTCCCCCCGCACCGCGAGGACGTTGCGCACGCCGGCGCCGGCCAGCCGCCCGATCACGTGCCGCAGCTCGGCGACCGAGTGGTTGACCGCGGTCAGGTGCGCCATCGGCAACAGGGTCGTCTCGGTGGCGACCCGTTCCGTCACCGACACGGTGGTGTCCCGGGTCGAACCGCCGGCCCCGTAGGTGATCGAGACGAACGACGGGCGCAGCGACTCCAGCTCACGGATCGCCTGCCAGAGCAGGCGTTCACCCTTCTCGGTCTTCGGCGGGAAGAACTCGAACGAGAAGGTCGGCCCGCAGCCGCGGACCAGATCCCCGATCGACGGTCGCGAGTCGGGGAGTACGGAGGGGAGACCGAGCGCCACGAGGTGACTCTACCGGTTCAGAAGGTCACTCCCGCCCCTTCCCGCACCGTACGGGGCAGGTGTCCGTTTCCGCCCGACGCACCCGGCCACGCCGGAGGCCCGGGGCCCTGCCGCGACCGCAGCCGATCGGGCGATCCACTAGCGTCAGGGCGTGACCGAACCCGCCCACGTCCCACCGGTGGACCGCGCTGGACTACGCCAACGGGTCGACGCCTCCCTGGCCAGGTTCCTCGCCAGGCAGCGCGCCTGGATGGCCGGCGTCGACGACGGACTCGCCGCGGTCGCCGACGCGCTGGAGGCGTTCGTGCTCGGCGGCGGCAAACGGCTCAGGCCGGCGTTCGCCTACTGGGGCTACCGGGGCGCCGGCGGACCGGACTCCGACAACATCGTCAGTGGGCTGTCCGCGCTGGAGTTCGTACAGGCGAGCGCGTTGATCCACGACGACCTGATGGACCGCTCCGACACCCGGCGCGGTGAACCCTCGATCCACCGCCGGTTCGCCGCCCGGCACCAGGCGGCGGGCTGGGCCGGCGACCCGGCCGGTTTCGGCGACTCCAGCGCCATCCTCCTCGGCGACCTCTGCCTGGTCTGGTCCGACGAACTGCTGCACGGCAGCGGCCTCGACCCGGTGGTGGTCGCTCGGGCCCGGCCGGTCTTCGACGAGATGCGCACCGAGGTGACCATCGGGCAGTACCTGGACGTGCTCGCCCAGGCCAGCCGGGACACCTCGGTCGAACGGGCCAGCAAGGTCGCCCGGTACAAGGCCGCGAAGTACACCGTCGAGCGTCCGCTGCTGCTCGGCGCCGCGCTGGCCGACGCACCCGCCGCCGTCCGGGCCGCCTACTCCGGGTACGGGCTGCCGCTCGGCGAGGCGTTCCAGCTCCGCGACGACGTACTGGGGGTGTTCGGCGATCCCGGGCAGACCGGCAAGCCGGCCGGGGACGACCTTCGTGAGGGCAAGCGCACCTATCTCATCGCCGCCGCCTTCGAGGCGACCGACCAGGCCGGACGGGACCTGCTCGGCAGCCGGCTCGGCGACCCCGACCTCGACCCGTCCGGGGTCGACGCCCTCCGCGAGGTGATCACCGGCAGCGGCGCCCTCGACCGGACCGAGCGCCGGATCGCGATGTTGACCGACACCGCGCTCGCCGCGCTGGTCGGCGTCGAACTCGACCCCGAGGCCCGCGAGGTCCTGGTCGACCTGGCCGTGGTGGCCACCCGCCGCAAGGACTGAGGTGTAAGGAAGGGCCCCTTGTTATCGCTTTTTGTTTAGGAAGGGCCCCTTCCTAACACCCCGGTCGGGGCGACCGGTCCCGTGCGACGATCGGAGGCGTGCCTGCCCGGGATCGCCTCACCCGGCTCCGGACGGTCGGGTTCGCCGCCACCAGCGTGATGGCGGCGAGCGCGTACGGGGCGGGAGCGCTGCCGGCGGGCGACGCGGACGCCGCCGTACTGCCGGGTGGCGCGGTTGCCGCACCGGCCAGTTACTGGTGGGGTCTGGCCGGCTGGCTGGTCGGGTTGACCGCCCTCGCCGCCGTCTGGTGGCGCCTCGGCGCCCGGATCACCGCACCGGCACCGGCACCGGCACCGTCCCCGGCACCGGCACCGGGGACGGTACGGCTGCGTGCGCTGCTCGGCACCGGCCTGCTGTGGGCGGTGCCGCTGCTGTTCGCGCCACCGACCGGAAGCCGGGACGCGTACGCGTACGCCTGCCAGGGCGCGCTGTGGCTCGACGGCGTCGACCCGTACACGGTGGGGGTGCTGCCGGGCGGGTGCGTCTGGTCGGACGCGGTGCCCGCGTTGTGGCGGCACACCCCGACCCCGTACGGGCCGCTGGCGGTGGCGGTCTCCGGCGGGGTGGTCGCCCTCGCCCGCCTGGTGACCACGTCCACCGACGCCCAACTGTTGATCGCGGTCGCGCTGCTCCGGGCCGTGGCGCTCGCCGGTGTGCTGCTGGTCGCCGGCTGCCTGCCCCGGCTGGCCCGGGCCTGCGGCGTCGACCCGGTACGGGCGTCGTGGCTCGGGCTGCTCTCGCCGCTGGTCATGATCCATGCGGTGTCCGGGGTGCACAACGACGCGCTGATGGTGGGACTGGTGGTGGCCGCGCTCTGGCTGAGCCTGTCCGGAAGGGGCCCTTCGGCTACCGGCGGCGGGAACAGCAACCGCTTCCTCGTGCTGTGCGGGGCTGGGGCGCTGCTGGGTCTGGCGGTCGCGGTCAAGGTCACGGCGGTGCTGGCGGTGCCGTTCGTGGTTCTGCTCGGCACGGTGCGGACGTCGCCCGCCGACATGCCGCCGGCCAGGACCACGCGGGACAGGGCAACGCCGGGCAGGGCGGCGCCGGCCGGCCCGGTCGTCTCCGCTGGTGGGGCGGTGGCGGCGGGTGGCGCGTGCGCCTTCGCCGGGCTGAGCCTGGTCACCGGACTCGACCTGGGCTGGCTCGGCGCGCTCACCGACACCGGCCGTCTGGTGCAGTGGACGTCGCTGCCGACCGGCCTGGGCATGGCGGCCGGATACCTGCTGCGGCTGGTCGGTCATCCCGAGGCGTTCGACCTCGCGGTACGGGTGGCCCGACTGCTCGGCCTGGTCACGCTGGCCGCGACGGTCGTCGTGCTCCTCGTCCGCGCCTGGTCGGCGACCTCGGCACCGGGTCCGACGGCCCGCCGCCGGGTGGTGGTCGCGACCGGCCTCGCCTTCGCGGCACTCGCGGTGCTGTCGCCGGTGTTCTATCCCTGGTACGCCCTGACCGCCGTCGCCGTGCTCGCGGCGGGTCTGTCGGACCGGTGGCGCGGTCGGGCCGCCGGCCTGGTGCTGCTGGCCAGCTTCCTGGTCCTGCCGGACGGGCTGGGGCTGGCGGTGCTCAGCAAGCTGCCGGGTGCCCTGTTCGACGTGGCGCTCGTCGTGGTCCTCGCCGTCGGGGTGTACAAGGCACGCTCACGGCGGGGCCGGGCCACCTGACGCCGGTGGTCCCGGACCCGCCGGGGACGACGAACCCGCCCCGCGGACCGTCGTCCGGGCCCGGGGGGTCCCCGGTCGGACGCCGGAGCAGGCGGGTCGTGGTGCCACCCGTCAGTCCACGTCGGTGCAGACGTCGTGGGTACTGCCGTGCAGCATGGTGATCGTCTTGTCGTACGTGGGACTGAACTCGACCTTGAACTGTCCGTCCACCAGCCACAGACCGCGCGGCAGGGAGCCGGCGTTCTCCCGGAAGCCGAGCAGCACCGGTCCGGTGACGTACCACGTCATCGAGCCGTCGGTGGCGTACTCGACCAGTGAAGTACCGCTCGCGTCCGCCGTCGACCTGGCCCCGGTCTCCAGGTTCGTCACCTCGTTGATCAACGCGCCGGTGTAGATCTCCCGCCGGGGGGAGCCGTCCGGGTACACCGCCAGCACCAGTTTGCGTACCTCGTCCACGACGGGCTGGACGCGGACCGCGAAGTCACACCGTGCCCCTGCGGGCATCTCGAACGCCTCCTGCGGCGCCGGCACCCAGCCACCCTGCCGGCGTTCCTGGTCGGCCGCGACGGCCGGGGCGGCCGGGAGGACCGGGGCAACCGATCCGGTCGTGACGAGTCCGGCGGCGGCCAGGGAAAGGGCGGCTCGCTTCGTCCAACGCATGTTCACTCCAGAACCTCTCGGTGATCGGGCCGGACCAGGATCACCGTCTCCACTCACCACGTCGTCACCACCACGACGGCGAATCCGCGCCGACCCGGGCCCGCCGGTCCGCCGCAGCGGCCGACGATCACCACCGGCGCACCGTCCGACAACCGGGTACCGGGGCCAGCCAGTCCCAACAGACATGGAATTCCGACTACTCGGGCCCTTCGAGGCGCGCCACGACGGTCAGCCGGTCGAGCTCGGCAGCCGACGCCAGGAACGGTGCGTCCTCGCCCTCCTCCTGCTCGACCTGGGCCACGTGGTGAGCACCGACCGGCTCATCGACCTGCTCTGGGCCGGTCGGCCGCCGGGGTCGGCCCGCAGCGCCGTGCAGACGTACATCGGTCGGCTCCGCGCCTCGCTGACCCCGTACGGCGTCCGGATCACCACCCACGGCGACGGCTACCTGGTGGCGGCGGAAGGGCACCAGGTCGACGTCGAGGAGTTCAACCGGTTGACGTACCGGGCGAGTGACGTCACCGACCCGGCCGAGCGGATCCGCCTGCTCGACCGGGCGCTGGCCCTCTGGCGCGGCCCGCTGCTCGCCGACACCGCCGACGACGCGCTGCGCGAGCGACTGCACGGCCCGCTCGGCGCGCTTCGGCTCACCGCTGTCGAACTGCGCGCCAAGGCCCAGCTGGCGCTGGGGCAGCACGCCCATGTGATCACCGACCTGACCCCGCTGGTCGACCGGGACCCGACCCAGGAGCAGCTCGTCGCCGCCCTGATGACCGCCCTGTACCGGGGCTCCCGGCAGGCCGACGCGTTACGGCTCTACCAGGTGACCCGGCAGGTGCTGGTGGACCAGCTCGGCATCGAGCCGGGCGCGCGACTGCGCGAGGTGCACCGGCGGATCCTCCGCGACGACCACCGACTCGACCGGCCCGGACTGCCCTGCTACGAGGTACGGATCCGGGACGAGAGCCTGCCGTGGAGCGTCGGCGGGCATCCGGCGCTGGAGTTCTGCAACACGTTCGCGGGATGGGGCCACGAGCCACCGCTGCCGGGCTCGGAGTGGTTACGCGGCTATCGCACGCTGGCGGTGTGGACCGGCTACGTGGGGCTGGTCGACGACGTCGCGGTGAACCGGCTGGTCGAACTCGACCGCCGCGATCCGGGGTCCGCCACCGCCGTACTCGACGAGGCCCGCGCGCTGCGTACCCGGTTGTACACCTGCCTGACCGATCCGGAGAACCGGTCCGCGTTCGACGCCGTCGCCCGGGCCGCGGAAGCCGCCGCGAAGGCGCTGGTGTTCCGAGCCGAGGCGAGCGGCCGTGGCCGGTGGTGGCCGGACCTCGCGGCCGGACTGCGAGTGCCGGTCCACGCCGCCGCGTGGAGTGCCGCCGAACTCCTGGCGGACCCGCGACGGCTCACCATCCGGGTCTGCCCCGACAAGCGGTGTGGGTGGCTGTTCCTCGACGAGAGCGGACTACGCCGGTGGTGCAGCACAGCCACCTGCGGCCGGCCGGCCACGGCGGCTCCGTGCCCGAGTTCCTGACCCCTGGCGGCCCGGGCGCCCCGGCATCTCACGGCACTTCCCGACCTGCGGAGCCGGGCCGTGGCGGGTCCGGCGGCGACCCTCCGCCTCCGGTGCCCCGCCGGCGCAGGAAGGGCAGCCACGGCGGGGGCGCGCCCTCGCCCGCCACCGGGCCACGTTGTACGCCGGCCCGGCCCAGCCGGACCCAGACGGTCAGGGTGAGCAGGACCAGGGCGAAGCCGAACAGCAGGTCCTCCACCGGCGCGTACACCAGCCGCCAGCCGATGATCGCGTCCGGGTCGTACCGCACGATGCGCCGGCCGGTCAGGATGCCGTTGGAGACCAACTGGAAGAAGACGATGATCGGGTACGTCGCCCAGAAGACCGGCCGCAGCACCAACCTCGTACGCAGTACGACGAGGTCGACCAGCAGTACGCCGGCCACCCCGAGCAGCACCGCCGCCGTGTAGCTCACCGCGCCCCGCCCCGCGACGGTCCGTCCCGGGACGCCTCGTGGCGCAGGGGCCCGCTCCAGGGAGGCCCGCCCCGCAGCGGCTCGTCCGGAAGCGGCTCAGGCTGGGGAGGCTCGTCCCCGGCCGGCCAGCGTCGTACGGCCCGGACCGCCTCGAACCCAAGGATGGCGCAGACCGGTACGACGACAAAAAAGAGCACCTCGTCCAGCGGCAGGCCGCCGGGCAGCAGAACGCCGGTGATCTGCTCCGGGTCGAACGTCCAGTGTCCGGCGGCGATCGCCGCCAGGTCCCAGAGCACGAAGACCACGACCACCGGCAGCAGGGTGAGCAGCAGACGCCGCCAGCGGCGCAGCACGTTCACCCGCAGCACCGGCTCCAGCCACAGCGCGCAGCCGAGGCAGCCGGCGAGCACCGCCAGATAGCCGAGGTGTCCCATCGGCGCGAGGCCGTCTCAGAACCCCGTCGCCTGGGCCCGCCGTTTGACCTCCCGGGCCCGGTGGTCGCCGAGGGCGTCGGCCGGGGTCCCCGGCAGGGTCTCGTCAGGCAGGTAGAGCCAGCGCAGCGCGGCCTCGTCGCTGTACCCGGCGTCGTGCAGCAGGGTGAGGATGCCGGGCAGGTGCTTGCGTACGGTCTGGTTGGCCACCAGTTCGGCCGGGACGACCCGGACGCCGTCCCGACGGACCGCGAGCAGCTCCCGGTCGCGGATCATCTGGTGCACCTTGCTGATCGACACCTCAAGACGCTCGGCCACGTCCGGGAGGGCCAGCCAACCGGTCGGTTCGGTCGGCTGCGCGTCGGCGGGTACGGATTCGGTCACCCGATCACCTTGCCACGTGGCTGCCGACCGATCCCAGACGGCTCCCGGACCGCCGGCCCGGAGTGTCGGGGCCGGCCGCCCCGGAGGGCCGGAACCAGCTGTCTCGGAGGGCCCGACCGCCTCGCGGGCGGGTCGGGGCCGGCCCTTCGCGGAGTAGCGGACCGGGCTGGCGCGGAGTAGCGGACCGGGCCGTGCCGGAGGGTGGGGCCGGTCGCTGCGGAGGGTCGGAACCAGGTTGTCCGGAGTGTCCCGGAAAGCCAGCCCGAACTGTCCGTAATCGCACCTCCGGATTTCCGTTCGGTGTCGGCTGTGGCATCCTGTTCTGCCGCCACCCTCTGGAGACATAGACTGCCTGCCGATGGACATACAGGTCGCCGACACACTGCTGAACTCGCTCATCGACGGGCGTTACCGCATCCGCGCGCGTGTGGCCCGGGGCGGGATGGCGACCGTGTACACGGCGATCGACGAGCGCCTCGACCGCATCGTGGCAATAAAGATCATTCACCCGAACCAGGCCAACGCGCCGCAGGTGCAGCTCGCCGGCTTCCTCGAACGGTTCACCGACGAGGCCAAGACGATCGCCCGGCTGACCCACCCCAACGTGGTCGCCGTCTACGACCAGGGCACGCACGCCCGCCTGCCGTACCTCGTCATGGAGTACGTGCGCGGGCGGACGCTGCGAGAGATCCTCGCCGAACGCGGCCGGCTCAACCCGAGCGAGGCGCTGGCGATCATGGAGCAGATGCTCGCCGCGATCGCCGCCGCCCACCGCGCCGGCCTGGTCCACCGGGACGTCAAGCCCGAGAACGTACTGGTCGCCGAGGCACCGAGCGGCGGTATGGCGAACCTGGTCGACAGCGTCGTCAAGGTGGCCGACTTCGGGCTGGCCCGGGCGGTCGAGGCGAGTTCCGAGACCGACGGCGCCAACCAGCTGATGGCCACCGTCGCGTACGTGGCACCGGAACTGGTCACCGACGGACGGGCCGATCCGCGCACGGACGTCTACGCCGCCGGGATCGTGCTCTTCGAGATGCTCACCGGCCGGGTCCCGTACGACGGTGACCGTGCCGTCGACGTCGCCTGGCAACACGTCGACCGCGACGTGCCGCGCCCCTCCACGCTGGTTCCCGGCCTGCCGCCGGTCCTCGACGAGCTGGTGGTCCGGGCGACCCGGCGCGACCCGGGCGCCCGGCCGACCGACGCGGGCGCGCTGCAGGCGGAGGTGCAGGTGGTCCGGGACGATCTCGGCACCATGGCCAACGCCAACACGACGATTCTGCGCCAGATCCAGCCGGCGGAGCAGCCGACCATGGCGGTGCAGCAGCCCACCATGGTGGTCGCGGCGGTCCAGCCCACCGAACGGCCGTCCTGGGCCCGGCTGCCGGACCAGCAGCGGGAGCGGCCCGCGCCGCACCGTCGACGGGCCGCGCCGCCGCCCACCGGGCTCGCCGGGCGGTTCGCGGACCTGCGCGACCGGCTGCTGGCCGACCGCGGCGGCCGGATCGCGGTCGGTGCCGCCGCGCTGGCGGTCATCCTGGTCATCGCCGGGGTCGGCTGGTGGTTCGGGGCGGGCCGCTACACCGCCACGCCGAACCTGGTGAACCTGGCCGGCACGGACGCGCAGTCCCGCGCCGACCGGGCCGGTTTCACGGTCGAGTTCACCGAGCCCCGCTACAGCGAGCAGGTCCCCAAGGACGCGGTGCTGGCCCAGGACCCGGGCTCGGACGAACGGATCGTCCGGGGCGGCACCATCACCCTGACCCTCTCGCTCGGCCCGGAACGCTTCCCGGTTCCCGACGTGGTCGGCAAGTCGCTGGAACTGGCCCAGCTCGATCTTGAGGATGCCGGGCTCCGGATGAAACGCGGCCCCGACCGGTACGACGACAACCTGGAGGAAGGCGTCGTGATCTCGGTCAAGCCCGAGGTCGGTGCCGAGGTCAAGGCGGGCGATGAGATCACCGTCACGGTGAGCAAGGGCCGGGCGCCGATCACGGTGCCGGTCCTGATCGGCAAGAACGTCAACGAGGCGCGGACGATCCTGCAGCAACTCGGCCTGCAGATCGTCGTCGAGCCGCAGGACTCCGACAAGCCGAAGGACGAGGTGCTCTCGCAGAGTCCGCAGGACGGGGCCGGTGTCGAGGCGGGTGCCAAGGTCACGGTCAAGGTCAGCAATGGCCCGCCGCTGGTCGCCGTGCCCTCGGTGATGAACTTGCCATGTCCGCAGGCGAGGCAGATCCTGGAGGGGCTGGGGCTCACCGTCGGTGGGCTGCAGATCAACCCGAACGGACCGGTCCGGTCGCAGAACCCCGGTCCGAACACTCCGGTACCACCAGGATCCCAAGTTGCCATCACCTGTTTCTGACCCGACCCCGAACTCTTCTCCCCCGGCTGCCGCCCGGCCGAGCCGGCCCATCGGATCGCACACTCCGACCTCCGGCGGGCTGGCCCGGGCCGCGCTGCCGTACGTCGACGCCGCCGGCTCGGAAGCGGTCCAGGTCTACGTCGGCAACTCGCGTGGCTGGGCGCTGCCGCCCGGCGACCCGGCCCAGGACGCCGCGTTCCTGGCCGGTTGCGCCGAACGGGGCGTTCCGGTCTACATCCACGCGTCGCTCCTGACGAACCTCGGCTCCCCCACCCCGGCCACCGTGGAACGCTCGGTGGCGACGCTGGCACACGCGCTGGCCCGAGGCACCGCGATCGGCGCGACCGGAGTGGTCTTCCACGCCGGCAGCTCGGTCGACGCCGGTCACGCCGACGCGGCCATGCGCCAGGTCCGGGAGGCGTTGCTGCCGCTGCTCGACTCCACCTCCGCCGCAGGTGGCCCGAAACTGCTGGTGGAGCCGAGTGCCGGCGGGGGGCGGTCGCTGGCTTCCCGGGTGGAGCACCTCGGGCCCTACCTCGACGCGGTCGACCGGCATCCGTGGCTCGGCGTCTGTTTCGACACCTGCCACGCCTGGGCCGCCGGCCATGACCTGGCCCGCGAGGGCGGCATGACCGAAGCCCTGGACGCCCTGGTCACCGCGGTCGGCGCGGAGCGGCTGTGGCTGCTGCACGCCAACGACTCGCGGGATCCGTGCGGCTCGACCCGGGACCGGCACGAGACGATCGGCAAGGGCGCGATCGGGGAGGCCCCGTTCGCCGAACTGCTGGCTCATCCGGCGACCGCGGGTGTGCCGGTGATCGTCGAAACGCCGACCGAGCAGCATTTCGGGCACGCCGACGACATCAGCACGCTCAAACGACTCCGCCCCTGACCCGGCCCCTGAGCTCGGGCAGGTAGGCCAGGGGCGCCGGGACCGCGCGGCAGACTTCGGCCCGCTGCGGGCGTCGGACACCCGGCACCGGACGCCGGGCGGGATGACCCGGGCCACGTCCGACCGGCGCCCAGGGTGAACGGAGCGTGGTCGGGGCGTACCGTGGCCGCGATGCGACGCCTCCGACCACTGCCCGCCATCCGGCGCCGATGGTCGTACTGTGCCCTGCTCACGCTGCTCTTGCCCGGACTGGCGCTGGCGGGTTGCGGGGCCGGGTCGGGCACCGGGCGGGACGGAACGGTCTCCGCCGGGTCACCGGCCTCCCCCGGCCCCGGGCGCAACGGCACGACCGCCACCACGCTCGAACCCGCCTTCGTGTCCGAGATCACCCCCGTCACCGCCGCCGACCTCGGTCAGAGCTGGCGGCCCGGCTGCCCGGTCGGGCCGGACCAGCTTCGACGCGTACGGCTCAGCTACCGGGATTTCGACGACCAGCCGCAGGTCGGCACGATCGTCGTACACGAGTCGGTCGTCGCCGACGTGATCACGATCTTCCGTACCCTGTACCGGGCGCACTTCCCGATCCGCCGGATC
Source organism: Plantactinospora sonchi (assembly GCF_036422035.1). NCBI lineage: Bacteria > Bacillati > Actinomycetota > Actinomycetes > Micromonosporales > Micromonosporaceae > Plantactinospora > Plantactinospora sonchi. The sequence continues at coordinate 132,780 of NZ_JAZGQK010000016.1, read as the reverse complement.
CAGCCCGTCGACACGTACGGCGGTAGTGACGACAGGTCGATGGCCGACGACAACACCTCCGGCTTCAACTGCCGTCAGGCGGTCTCGACCGGCCCGGCCAAGTGGTCGGTGCACGCGTACGGGGCGGCGATCGACGTCAACCCGGTGGAGAACCCGTACCTGATCGACGGCCGGGTGCTGCCACCGGCCGGTACGGCGTACACCGATCGCGCCGACGACCGGCCCGGGATGGCGGTCCCGGGCGGCACGCTGGTCGAGGCGTTCGCGGCGGTCGGATGGCACTGGGGCGGCGAGTTCCGCTCACCCGACCACCAGCACTTCAGTCAGCACGGCGGCTGACCGGCCACCGCCCCGGCACGCCTCGACCGGTCAGCCCCGGAAGATCTCGGTGAGCACCTCGACCGCCCGCTCCACCCCGGCGTCGTCCAGGTCGTGATGGGTGACCAGCCGTCCGGTACGCGGACCGAGGACCGAGACGAGAACACCCCGGGCCCGGGCGGCCGCGCCCAGCGCGGGGGCGTCGAATCCGCACTTGGTGAGGTCGAGCGGCACGATGTTGGTCGTCACCGGACCGGCCAGCACCCCGAACGGGGCGAGCGCCTCGGCGAGCCGGGCCGCCCGGACGTGGTCCTCGGCGAGCCGGTCGATGTGGTGCCGGAGGGCGTACCGGCCGGCGGCGGCGAGCACACCGACCTGGCGCATGCCGCCGCCCATCCGCTTGCGGACCACCCGGGCCCGCGCGATCTTCTCCGCGCTGCCCAGCACCAGCGAGCCGACCGGGGCGCCGAGCCCCTTGGACAGGCAGACCGACATGGTGTCGAAAAGTTCGCCGTAGCTGGCCAGCGGCACCCCGTCGGCGACGTGCGCGTGCCAGATCCGGGCGCCGTCGCAGTGCAGGCCGAGGCCGGCCTCGTCGGCGACCCGGCGCAGTTCGCGGAGGGTGGCGAGCGGGATCACACCGCCGCCGCCCCGGTTGTGGGTCTGTTCGACCGCGATCGCCCGGGTCGGCACCGCGTGGTAACCGTCCGGCCGGATCATCGACGCGACCAGGTCCGGGTCGATGTCGGCGCCGACGGCGGGCCAGGTCCGCGAGGAGATACCGCCGTACGCGGCGGCGGCCCCGACCTCGTACGTCACCACGTGCGCGTCGGCGTCGACGAGCAGTTCACTGCCGGGTGGCACGAGCAGTTGCAGGGCGATCTGGTTGGCCATCGAACCGGTCGGGGCGAAGAGTGCCGCCTCGTGTCCGAAGAGCGCCGCGACCTCGGCCTCGAGCGCGTTGACGGTCGGGTCCTCGCCGTACACGTCGTCGCCGACCTCGGCCTCGGCCATCGCCGCCCGCATCCCGGCGGTGGGCCGGGTGACGGTGTCGGACCGCAGGTCGACCGGAGGGACAGCGTCTTGGTCAGCCACGAAGCATCTCCGCTACCAGGAAGGCCAGTTCAAGTGATTGCTGGGTGTTGAGTCGGGGGTCGCAGGCGGTCTCGTAGCGGTCCGGCAGGTGGATGTCCTCGATCGCCTGGGCACCGCCGAGGCACTCGGTGACATCCTCGCCGGTCAACTCGACGTGCAGGCCGCCGGGGTGGGTGTCCAGGCCCCGGTGCACCTCGAAGTAGCCGAGCACCTCGTCGACGATCCGGTCGAAATGCCGGGTCTTGTAGCCGTTCGACGACTCGTGGGTGTTGCCGTGCATCGGGTCGCACTGCCAGACGACCTTGGCGCCGGAGGCGGTGACCTTCGACACGATCGGCGGCAGTACGTCGCGGACCAGCTTGTTGCCCATCCGACTGATCAGGGTGAGCCGGCCGGGGACGTTGTCCGGGTTGAGCTTCTCGCAGAGCTCGATCGCCTCGTCCGGGGTGGTGGTGGGCCCGAGCTTGACCCCGATGGGGTTGGCGATCCGGGAGATGAAGTCGATGTGCGCGCCGTCGAGCTGCCGGGTCCGCTCGCCGATCCAGAGGAAGTGCCCGGAGAGTCCGTACGCCCGGCTGTCGGAGACCCGGGTCAGCGCGCGGTCGTACTCCAGGGCGAGCGCCTCGTGCGAGCAGTAGAGGGTGACGGTGCGCAGTGCCTCCTCGTCGGTCATCCCGCAGGCCCTGATGAACGCGAGAGCCCGGTCGATCTCCCGGGCGATCGCCTCGTAGCGCTCACCCGCCGGGGAGTTGCGGACGAAGTCCTTGTTCCAGTCGTGCACCGCGTGCAGGTCGGCCAGGCCACCGGCGAGGTACGCCCGGAGCATGTTCATCGCGGCGGCCGAGTTGGCGTACGCCCGGATCATCCGCTGCGGGTCGGCGACCCGGGCCTCGGCCACCGGATCGAGCGAATTGATCATGTCGCCCCGGTACGCCGGCAGCCCGCGCGCGTCGGTCGGCAGGGAGCGCGGCTTGGTGTACTGCCCGGCGACCCGGGCCACCTTGACCACCGGCAACGACGCCCCGTACGTCAGCACCACCGCCATCTGCAGCAGCGTGCGGGCGTTGGCCAGCAGGTGGCTCTCGGTGTTGTCGACGAAGGTCTCGGCGCAGTCGCCACCCTGCAGCAGGAACGCCCGACCCTCGCATACCAGGGCCAGCCGCCGCCGGAGCTGGTCGACCTCGTAGGGTGCGACGACCGACGGAACGTTCTGCAGGACCTTGCTGACCTCGTCGACCACGGCCGGGTCGGGCCAGGGTGGCGTCTGAGCTCGCGGGAGGTCACGCCACCGGTCCAACCCGAGGGCCGCGTCCTCGGCCGAGTCGACGGTGGGACGACTGGTCTGCAGCGCGGTACTTCCCACCGCGGGGTAGCTCAGTTGATGCCACTCTTGGCGCATGCGGCAAGCGTACGGCGAGCCGACGTCGGCAACCGCCCGAGGTCGGCCCGGTCCGCTTCGTGGGAGTTCCACCGTCCGTGACGAACCCGACAGCCCGCCCGTACGAACTCAATGGGCCGTCCGTGACGAATCCGACAGCTCAGCCCGTCGGCGTGGCAGCGCCGGTCGGGGTCGGACTGTGCCCGCCGGGCACCTCCCGTGCGATGCACCACTGACCGTCGGCCCGGGCCACCGTAAAGAGGATCTTTATCGAGCTGGTCCGGTCGCCCACCTTCACCGTGACGGAGGTGCTGACCTCCTGGTCGGCGCCGACGGCCCGGACGTCGACGATCTCCGTCCCGGAGACGGTGAAGTGCGCGGCGAAGTCTCCGTTCGGGGTGGTCGCGGCCGCGTCGAAGGCGTCGTGCAGCGGGGCGCAGAGCTGCGCGCGCCCGGCGTCGACACTCTTCGCCTTCATCGCGTCGAGGTACGCCTGCACCCGCGCCCGGGCCCGTTCCGCCCCGTTCTCGACGGCCGGGGTTGTTGTCGTCACCGCCTTCTCCGGGGCCCGTCGGGGCGAGTCGACCAGGCCGCAGCCGGTCAGACCCAGTGGCACGACCGCCAGGACGGCGGCCAGGACGGCCACCCGCTGTCGCTCGACGCGCATCGCTCTCCCTCCCGGACAGGCTCCCCGGACCGGACAGGCTCCACAGACTAGTGAAACGGGGAGTCTGGCACATCGCCCCGGAGCGGGTCCGGCCGTCCCGGCAGGAGCCGGAGCCGGTGTCGCCGTCCCGGCAGGAGCCGGTGTCGCCGTCCCGGCAGGTCCGACGTGGGCGCCAGCGGGTCGGCCGGCCGCCGGGTCGACGTCACACGACCACCGGGTCGACCGGCCGGGCGGCGACCGACGGGCGGGGTCGGAGCTTCGGCCGGAGCAGCAGCGTGACCAGCAGGGACAACGCGGCCATCGTCACCATCGCGCCGGATGCCGACATCCACTGGGCGAGAGCGCCCGCCACCGTCGCCGCGACCGCCTGCATGGTCAACATGCCCGAGGAGTGCAGGCCGAGTACCTGCCCCCGGACGTCGACCGGGGTCAGATCGACCAGCCGCTGCTGGAGCAGCACCCCACCGCCGAAGCCGGCCGAGGCGGCGGCGACCGCGAGCGCCGCGACCGGCAGCGGAAGCGGCAGGGCGAACAGCAGGTACGGCACACCGAGCAGCAGTTGCAGCGGGGTGACCAGACGCGACCGCCAGTGCGGGGGCAGGAACCTGCCCCTCACGGTGTCGCCGGCCAGCATCCCGAGCGCCCCGGACATGAACAGCACCCCGGCGGTCCCGGGGGCGTACGGGATGAAGAGCGCCTCGCAGCCGACGACCAGCCCGTTCGGCAGCCACAGCGCGAGGTAGACGTACCGGCGGGCGGGCTCCGACCAGAGCGTGACGTTCACCCGCCAGGTCTGCCGGACCGACGGCCGACCGAGGGCGCGCGGCGCGCGGCGGGTGAGCCCGAACCGGGCGACGATCGCGGCGGTGAGATGCAGCGTGGCGCCGATCAGCAGCACCCGTCGAGGGCTGGCGACGGTCAGCAGCGCACCGCCCAGGGCGAAACCGCTGATCTGCATGGCACCGACGGACATGTTCAACACCGAGCGACCGAGCAGGTAGCCGCCCTCGGGCAGGATCTCGCCGAGCAGACCCCACCGGACACCGCCGCCCATCGAACTGACCAGTCCCATGAAGCCGATCACCACGAACATCCCCCAGATCGGCATCCCGGGTGTGGCCAGGACGAGGACGCTCGTCCCGAGGAGGAGCGCGATCGTGACCAGCGCGGCGCGCGGCGGCACCCGGTCGGCCGTCGACAGCAGGGTCGTGGCGCCGACGACCTGCGCGAACGAGGGTCCGAACAGGCTCAGCGCGGCCAGCAGCGGCGACCCTGTGCCGGCGTAGACCAGCGTGCCGAGGGCGAGCCCGTTGACGGTGCTCCCGGCGATCTGGGCGGACACCACCAGGAAGAGCGGCCGGAACTCCGGAACCTGGAACAGTTCACGATAGGTACGCATGCCGGCAGTGTCGGAGGACGATCTTCCGCGCCGGTAGGTTTTCGGCTGGACGTGAAAACGCGCGGGTCGACCGGGAGGCGGGCGTGGGGGTCTGGCGGATCGGCGCGGACGTACTGGCGAGAAGCAGTTTCGCCGTCTCACCACTGATCGAGACCGTCGCGGCGCTCAAGCAGCTCGGCGGGCATCCGACCCTGCCCGGCCAGCGGGCCTGGGTCACCGCCCAGCTGCCCGCCTACCGGGCCCGGCTGGCCGCCGACCCGTTCACCGCGGCGTTCGTCAAGGCGGCGTTTCCGCCACGGTGGCTGCCGGACTTCCTGAGCACGCCGCCGACCGACGTCGACGGCACGTTCCGGGGCGAACTCGAACGGGTCCGCGCCACGCCGCCGGAGGTCGCCCGGGCTGATCTGGCGACCGGGCTGCGCGGCGCGGCGCTGCCGCCCGAACTGTGCGGGCCGGACCTGTCGGACCGGGCCGCCGAACTGCTCGCCTGGGTGTGGACGCGGACCATCGAACCGGACTGGCCGCGCCGTCAACGGCTGTTCCAGGCCGACATCGTGTCGCGGACCCAGCGATTGAGCTCCGGCGGCTGGGCGGCCACCCTGGACGGGATGCGACCGGGGATGCGGTGGCTGGGCGGCGGGCAGCTTCAGATCAACACGTACGACCATCCGCCGCAGGACGTCAGCGGCGCGCCACTGTTCTTCATCCCCAGTACGTCACCCCGGGGCTGGGTCGGCTCCGACGCGCCCTTCCGGCACACGGTGGTGTACCCGTGCTCCGGCATCCTGGCCGAACCGGTCCGGCGTACCCCGCCCCGGGCCCTGACCCGGCTGCTCGGTCCGGTCCGGGCGGACATCCTCACCCGGTTGGAATCACCGCGGAGCCCCACCCAGCTCGTCGCGTTGACCGGGTACGGCCTGGGATCGGTGGGTGGTCACCTCAGGGTGCTGCTGGACGCCCGCCTCGTCCAGCGCAGACGGTCGGGCCGGTACGTCCTCTACTACCGCACCGAGGACGGTGACCGGCTGGTCGCGTTGCAGCGCCCCGGCCGGCACACCGGTCAGGAGGGGGCCCTTCCTGTACAAGAAACGATAGGAAGGGCCCCCTCCTTGCACCTCAGTCGAGGAGTTCGGTGACGGTGCCGGCCGCCACCGTACGGCCGCCCTCGCGGACCGCGAAGCCGAGCCCGACGTCCATCGCGATCGGCTTGCCGAGCTCGACGGTGAGCGTCACCGTGTCACCGGGGTTGACCTGCGGGAGGTCGCCGAGGTCGACGGTGCCGACCACGTCGGTGGTACGGAAGTAGAACTGCGGCCGGTAGTTGGCGTGGAACGGGGTGCGCCGGCCACCTTCGGCGGCGGTCAGCGCGTGGAGCTGGGCGGTGAACCGCCGGTGCGGCGTGACACTGCCCGGCGCGGCCACCACCTGACCCCGCTGCACCTGGTCACGCTTCACCCCACGGAGCAGTACGGCCGCGTTGTCGCCGGCCTGGGCGGTCTCCAACGAGCGGCCGAACGTCTCCAGCCCGATGGCGACGGTGCCCAGTGTCGGCGCCAGACCCACCACCTCGACCGGTTCTCCGGCCCGGAGGCAGCCCTGCTCGATCGCACCGGTCACCACGGTTCCCCGACCCGAGATGGTCAGCACGTTCTCGATCGGCATCAGGAACGGCCGGTCCAGGATCCGGGGCGGCACCGGGACGTACCGGTCGACGGCGTCGAGCAGGTCGGCGACGGACTGCACCCAGTGCGGGTCGCCCTCCAGGGCCCGCAGCGCGGAGACCCGCACCACCGGCACCTCGTCGCCGGGGAAGCCGTACTCGCTGACCAGCTCCCGTACCTCCAGTTCGACCAGGTCGAGCAGTTCGGGGTCGTCCACGGCGTCGGCCTTGTTCAGCGCCACCACCAGGTACGGCACCCCGACCCGCTGGGCGAGCAGCACGTGCTCCCGGGTCTGCGGCATCGCACCGTCGAGCGCCGAGACGACCAGGATCGCCCCGTCGACCTGCGCCGCGCCCGTGATCATGTTCTTCACGTAGTCGGCGTGTCCGGGCATGTCGACGTGCGCGTAGTGCCGGGTCGCGGTCTCGTACTCGACGTGCGCGATGGTGATGGTGATGCCCCGGGCGACCTCCTCCGGCGCCCGGTCGATGCCGTCGAAGGCGACGAACCGGTTGACCGACGGGTCCCGGTCGGCGAGCACCTTGGTGATCGCGGCGGTGAGGGTGGTCTTGCCGTGGTCGACGTGCCCCATCGTGCCGATGTTGAGATGCGGCTTGGTCCTGATGAACTGGCTCTTGGCCATGATCCGACTGTCCTTTGTGGATAGTGTGTCGGCGGACGACGAGCGCGGGCGGCTGCCACACCGCTGGGGAAGAGAAACCGCGCCAGAACCGCGCATCCGGTGCTGGAAGACGTACGAACGGGCGGCACCGGAATCCGGGCCACCCTCCTCCGTGGGTTCTGCTGGTGCGGGAGGAGGGTCAGCCTCGCGCGCCGGTATCCAGTCGTCCGGGCTGGATCAGCAGCGCAGCCAGACGTCCGGGCTGGATCAGCAGCGCGGCCAGGGAACCCGCCGCCAGGGACACGGCGGTGGGGCCCTGCAGGAGGAATCCTGCGGGCCGCGCGAACCCAACCGTGCCGTACATGGCGATCACGTTAGGCGAGAACGCCGATGAGCGACACCGATATTCCCCGTGCCCGGGTCGGCACGGCACCCCGGCACGGCTTGGACGGTGCCCGGGGCAACGCGGCTCCTTGGGTGCATCCAGCTACACCTCAGGGAGACGGGTACGCACCATCGATCCGCACCGGGGTCGTTCCATAACGTTCGATGCATGACCGATCAGCAGAAGAGATCCCGCATCCACCGCTGGCTCGGCGTGGTGGCCACGCTCGCCGTACTGGGCACCGTCGCGGTCGCGACCGGACCGGCGACGACGACGGCGCAGGCCGGTCCGGGCCGCGAGGACACCGCACCGCGACACCGGGACGCCGTACAGCGGAGCCTGGACGAGTTGGTCCGGGCCGACGACTTCCCGGCCGCCCTCGCCTCGGTACGGGAACGGGACGGACGGGTCCGCCACTACACGGCCGGCGTCGCCGACCTGCGGACCCGGGCGAAGGTGCCGACCGACGGGTACGTCCGGATCGGCAGCAACACCAAGACGTACCTGGCGGTCGTGGTGCTGCAACTCGTCGGCGAGGGGCGGATCGGGCTGGACGAGCCGGTCGAGACGTACCTGCCGGGACTGGTCCGGGGTGACGGCGTCGACGGTCGGCGGATCACCGTACGGCAGCTGTTGCAGCACACCAGCGGCCTGCCGAACTACACCGCTCTGCTGCCGGAGACGTACGAGCTGATCCGGCACCGCTACGTCCAGCCCCGGGAGCTGCTGGACATGGGGCTGTCCCAGCAGGCGACCGACGAGCCGGGCGGGACGTTCGCGTACAGCAACACCAACTACGTGGTCGCGGGCCTGCTGGTGGAGAGGGTCACCGGCCGTCCGGTACGGGAGGAGATCACCAACCGGATCATCACGCCGCTCGGGCTGCGGCACACCTACTTCCCGAACGTCGGCGACCAGGAGGTACGTCGACCGCATCCGAACGGCTACCACCGGGACCGCCCGGAGCAGCCGCTGACCGACGTGACCGTGATGGACCCGTCGATGGGCTGGGCCGCCGGGCAGGTGGTCGCCACCCCGAGTGACCTGAACCGGTTCTTCACCGCACTGCTCGGCGGCGAACTCCTCGGACCCGGACAGCTCCGGCAGATGCGCGACACCGTCGACGCCCCCGGCCCGCTGCCCGGCTCCCGGTACGGGCTCGGCCTGCAGAGCACCCCGATGAGCTGCGGCGGCCTCGCCTGGGGACACGGCGGCAACATCTTCGGGTACTCCACGGTCAACGCGGTGACCGACGACGGCCGGGCGGCCACCATCGCGGCCACCCGGCTGCCGACCGACCTGGCCGAGGTGGAACACCTGCTCGCCGCGCTCGACACCGCGCTCTGCGGCTGATTTCCGGAGCACCCGACCAGGGGCGACCCCGGCCGGCCCACCAGCGGCCGTCCGGGGTCGCCCCGTGGTCGGGACGGGGCGCCCGGGCGGGTGGGCCACAGACCACGGGCTGGGCGGGGACGGAAGACGGTCGGCCGGGTGTGCTCAGCCGAGGGTCAGCCGCAGCGAGGCGAGCCGCCAGGTGCCCGGGTCCGGCATCCGTTCCGGCGGCGCCGCGACACCGACGCCGGGGAACCGGCGCAGCAGCGCGGCGAGCGCCACCTCGACCTGCACCCGGGCCAGGGGCGCGCCGAGGCAGAAGTGCGGACCGTGGCCGTACCCGAGATGTCCGGGCGGGCCGGGTGGGCGGGTCAGGTCGAGCCGCTCCGGGTCGGTGAAGACCCGTGGATCCCGGTTCACCGCGACCAGCGCGGCGGTAACCGGCTCCCCCCTGCCGATCCGTACGCCCGCGACCTCGACGTCCTCGCTCGGGAAGCGGGGCACCGTGAGCAACTGCGGCCCGCACCAGCGGGTCAGTTCCTCCACCGCCCCGGGCATCAGGTCGGGGTCGGCCCGCAGCACGGCGAGCTGGTCGGGGTGCCGCAGCAGGGTCTCCACCGCGTTGGCGAGCAGGTTGGTCGGGGTCTGCCCGGCGAGCACCAGGTGCCAGACCAGGGTGACCAGTTCGGTTTCGGTGAGCCGGTCGCCGTCCTCGGCCCGGATCTGGATGAGCCGGGAGACCAGGTCCTCGTCGGGTACGAGGGTCCGGCTCGCCACGGTCGCCCGGGCGCCGTCGATGATGCCCGGGATCGCCTCGGCGAACCGCTCCCCGTGGCCGGCCGTGACGGCGGCCCCGTACTCCCGCCAGCGGGCCCGGTCGGACTCCGGTACGCCGACCAGTTCGCAGATCACGTCCATCGGCAGCGGCCCGGCGAAGTGCCGCAGCAGGTCGACCGCGCCGTCCTCGGCGTACGCGGCCAACTCGTCGAGGAGTCTGTCGACGATCCGTTCGATCCGGGGCCGGAACTCGGCGGCGCGGCGTGCGCTGAACGCGGGTGACACCAGTCGACGCAACCGGACGTGCTCCGGTCCGTCCATCTCCCCCATGGTCCGCAGGTACGGCTGGCAGTGTTCCGGCACCTCGGGCCGCAGGTAGCTGTGGGCGGCGAGGGCGAAGCGCGGGTCGGTGAGCATGACCCGGGCGTCGGCGTACCTGGTCAGGGCCAGTAGTGCCCCGAATCCGGGGGTGACCAGCCGGGCCACCGGTGCCGTCTCCCGGATCCGCCCGTACGCGCCGAACGGGTCGCGCAGCACCTCCGGGTCGGCGAGGTCGAGTTCGGGTACCGCGTGTGGTCCGGGGCTGACGTCGGTCATGGACTCCTCATTTCAGATGCCACGATCAGATGGTCCTATCATCTGAGTGCCGAAGGTATCTTGTGCAGGCGACACCGGGCAACCGGCCGACGGGCGACACCACCCGGCGGGGCGATCGCGGACAGTCGACGTCACCGGTGCGAGGAGGAACGATGGCTCGGCTCACCCGCGCGGAGACGCAGGAACGCAACCGGGCCCGGGTGCTGGCCGCCGCCCGGGAGGAGTTCACCGAACGGGGTTTCCGGGAGGCCCGCATCGACGACATCGCCGAACGGGCCGAACTGACCCGGGGCGCCGTCTACTCCAACTTCCCCGGCAAACGGGCCCTCTACTTCGCGGTGCTCGCCGAGGACGCCGAACGCGTCGTACCGCCGTCGGCCCCGACGCCCGGCAGCACCCCACGGGAGGCGCTGGAGGCGTTCGCCCGGGCCTGGGTCGCCCGGCTCCCCCTCGCCACCGAGGAACCGCGCAGCGCCGCCCGACTCGGCCGGGACCTGGTGCCGGAGATCCTCGCCGACGAGCGGGTCCGCCAGCCGTTCGCACAGCTGGTGAAGCTGAACGCGGTGCTGCTCGGGCTCGCCCTGGAACAGCTGCCCGACCCGCGACAGCGCGACACGCCGACCGCAGGCGGCGATCGTCGCCGGGTCCGGGTCGCCGAGACCGCACTGACCACCCTGTACGGCGCGAGCCAGCTGGCCGCCGCCGCGCCCGGCTTCGTCGAGCCGTTCACCGTCACCGCCGCCTGCGCCCAGCTCGCCGACCTCGATCTCGATGACCGGTGGGAGCCGGTACACCTGCCGTACGTCACGCCGGCACGGCCGGTCGACGAGCCCTGGTCCCCACCGGCGGCGGTCGACACGGTCCGGGGCACCCCGGCCCGGCTCGACGGCGACGGTGTGCTGGCGATCCTGGGGCTGCACCGCGTCGCGGCCGTCGAGGAGGCGGTCCGGGCCGCACCGCCCGACGACGACGTCACCGTCGTCCTGGTCACCCAGGCCCCGGCCGAGCTGACCCCACTGGCCCGGCTGACCGTCGCCGAACTCCGCGACTGCCTGCGCCAGGCCTTCCCCACCGCGGCGTGGCCACGGTTGCAGGTCGTCCAGGATCCCACCGGCGCCGTGGCGGCGGCTGCCGGCGTACCCGTGGTCAGCGACGCCACCGAATCCGCCCTCCGGATCCGGGCGGGTCGGATCGTCGCCCGGGCCGAGGGCTACGGCGCCTGCCACGCCGCCGCCTCCGCCGAGCCGCCCGGCCCCGCCGACGGACCGGCATCCGACACCGCCCATGGACGGCGGAGACCATGACGCCCACGTACCCCGGAGACTCCAGATGATCATCCCGGCCCGTTTCAACGGCCCACCGGACTCGGGCAACGGCGGCTACTCCGCCGGCCTCTTCGCCGGCCCGGCCGGCGACACACACCGCGAGGTCACCCTGCGGCGGCCACCCCCGCTGGACACTGCGCTGTCGCTGCTCGACGGGCAGGTCCGGGGGCCGGACGGCGCCGTCGTGGCCGAGGTCGGCCCGGCCGACGAGATCACCACCCTGGTCCCGCCGACCGGGTACGCCGAAGCCGTCGAGGCCGCCGCCCGCTATCCCGGCTTCACCGACCACCCCTTTCCCACCTGCTACGTCTGCGGCCCGGAACGCGCCGACGGGCTGCGGATCTTTCCCGGTCGGTTGGCGGACGGCAGCACCGCCGCGCCCTGGACCGTGCCGGACGACGTCTCGGCCGCGACCGTCTGGGCCGCGCTGGACTGCCCGGGCGGTTGGGCGATCATCGAGGCAGGCCGGCCGTACGTGCTGGGACGGATCGCCGTACAGCTGGATCTGGTGCCGGCCGCCGGTGAACGGTGCGTGGTACGCGGTGCCCTGGCCGCCGCCCAGGGCCGCAAGGCGCTCGTGCACAGCACGTTGTACGGCCCGGACGGCACCGCGCTGGCCCGGGCGCGGGCCACCTGGATCGCTGTCGCCGGCTGACGGGTGTGACACGAGCGGGTCGCCCGACCGCCCCGACGACCGTCGGCGGGCCGGCCGACGGTCGGAAACAGAATCCGGCTCGGAAAGGGCTCTTTGCGGGACGGGGCTAGTCTGACGCCATGTTGCAGGCCCGCAAACCCAGCATCTGGCGAAACCGGTACGAGGTCAGCGCCGACGGCGTGGCGGTCGCGACCTGGGAGCCGAGCATGTGGCGCAGCGGCGGGAACTTCACCCTCGGCGGGGAGAGCTACCAGGTGCGCAGCAACACCTGGGGCAGCCGCTACACCCTGCTGGACGCGAACGACACGACCGTGGCGACCGCCGACCGGGTGGGCCGCAAGCAGTGGACGGTCGAGGCGGACGGCCGGACGTACCACTTCCGGCGCACCTCGTTCTGGGGCAACGAGCAGGAGTTGCAGGCCGACGGCCAGCGGGTCGGGTCGGTGAAGCGGAGCAACTCCTGGCGCGGGGACGTCACCGCCGATCTGCCGGGTCTGCCGCTGCCGGTGCAGCTCTTCGTCCTCGGCGTGGTGATCACCATGTGGGACTCGACGGCCGCCGCCACCACCACCACGGCGGTCAGCTGACCCCCGGGCACCCCATGACCCGGCGTGTCGGGCGTACGACGCCGGGGATGCCGGCCCCGGCGCGACAGCCGGCCGGACCGGTCAGGAATCAAGAAGCGCCGACCCCCGGATCGCGTCTAGCGTGACCGGCGTGGCCGGGTCCCAGGGGCGGCACGGGGCGCAGCGGCGTGTATACCTTGGTTCCTGCCCGGAACGTGGCGACGGCGGCCATCGGCCCGGACGGACGTCGCACCATTCCGGGCCGGGCCGCCGATCAGGTGGACGGCGGACCGTTGCCGCGACCGCACCACCACCGAAGAACCGAACATGTTGCTCGAAGCTGGCCAGATCGAGCCAGGTGACGCCGGCAGGGACCGGACGGCGTTCCCGCGTAACAGATGGAGACACGATGAGCACGTCCACGAGGACGGACCCGCAGTCGCCCGCGCTGCACGTTGCCGACAACCACGATCTGATCCGCGTGCAGGGCGCGCGTGAGAACAACCTCAAGGACGTCAGCGTCGAGATCCCGAAGCGCCGGTTGACGGTGTTCACCGGCGTCTCCGGCTCGGGCAAGAGTTCACTGGTGTTCGGCACGATCGCCGCCGAGTCGCAGCGGATGATCAACGAGACGTACAGCGCCTTCCTGCAGGGTTTCATGCCGACGCTGGCGCGGCCCGAGGTGGACGTACTCGAGGGGCTGACCACCGCGATCATCGTCGACCAGGAGCGGATGGGCGCCAACGTCCGCTCCACCGTCGGCACCGTGACCGACACCAACGCGATGCTGCGCATCCTCTTCAGCCGGCTCGGTCAGCCGCACATCGGCTCGGCCCAGGCGTTTTCCTTCAACGTCGCCTCGATCAGTGGCGCGGGTGCGGTCACCATGGAGCGCTCCGGGCAGACCGTGAAGGAGCGTCGCAGCTTCAGCATCACCGGCGGCATGTGTCCGCGCTGTGAGGGCCTCGGCTCGGTGACCGACTTCGACCTGTCCGCGCTCTACGACGACAGCAAGTCGCTCAACGAGGGTGCGATCACCATCCCCGGCTACAGCGTCGACGGCTGGTACGGCCGCATCTTCAGCGGCTGCGGCTTCTTCGACCCGGACAAGCCGATCCGCAGGTTCACGAAGAAGGAACTCAACGACCTGCTCCACAAGGAGCCAACCAAGATCAAGGTTGACGGCATCAACCTGACGTACGAGGGTCTGATCCCGAAGATCCAGAAGTCGTTCCTGTCCAAGGACGTCGACGCGATGCAGCCGCATATCCGGGCGTTCGTGGAGCGGGCGGTCACGTTCACCACCTGCCCCGAGTGCGACGGCAGCCGGCTCAGCGAGGCCGCCCGGTCCTCGAAGATCAAGGGCATCAACATCGCCGACGCCTGCGCGATGCAGATCAGCGACCTGGCGGACTGGGTGCGCGGCCTCGACGAGCCGTCGGTGGCACCGCTGCTCACCGCGCTGCAGCGGACCCTCGACTCGTTCGTGGAGATCGGGCTCGGCTACCTCTCGCTCGAGCGGCCATCGGGCACGCTGTCGGGTGGCGAGGCGCAGCGCACCAAGCTGATTCGGCACCTCGGCTCCTCGCTCACCGACGTCACCTACGTCTTCGACGAGCCCACCATCGGTCTGCACCCCCACGACATCCAGCGGATGAACGACCTGCTGCTGCGGCTGCGGGACAAGGGCAACACGGTGCTCGTGGTCGAGCACAAGCCGGAGGCGATCGCGATCGCCGACCACGTCGTCGACCTCGGCCCCGGTGCCGGCGTCGCGGGCGGCGAGGTCGTTTTCGAGGGCAGCGTCGAGGGGCTGCGGGCCAGCGGCACCCTCACCGGGCGTCATCTCGACGACCGGGCCGTCCTCAAGGAGAGCGTCCGGAAGCCGACCGGCCAACTGCCGATCCGTGGTGCGACAGCGCACAACCTGCGGAATGTCGACGTCGACATTCCGCTGGGGGTGCTTGTGGTGGTGACCGGGGTGGCGGGCTCGGGCAAGAGTTCACTGATCCACGGCTCGGTCTCGACCCGGGACGGGGTGGTGGCGATCGACCAGGGCGCGATCCGTGGCTCGCGGCGGAGCAACCCGGCGACGTACACCGGGTTGCTCGACCCGATCCGCAAGGCGTTCGCGAAGGCCAACGGCGTGAAGCCGGCGTTGTTCAGCGCCAACTCCGAGGGCGCCTGCCCCACCTGCAACGGTGCCGGCGTCATCTACCTTGACCTGGCGATGATGGCCGGCGTCGCCACCACCTGCGAGGAGTGCGAGGGCAAGCGGTTCCAGGCGTCGGTGCTGGAGTACCACCTCGGCGGCCGTGACATCAGCGAGGTGCTCGGGATGTCGGTGACCGAGGCCAAGGAGTTCTTCGGTGCCGGCGAGGCGCGTACGCCGGCCGCGCACGCCATCCTCGACCGGCTCGCCGACGTCGGGCTCGGCTACCTCAGCCTCGGCCAGCCGCTCACCACCCTCTCCGGCGGCGAGCGGCAGCGGCTCAAACTGGCCACCCGGATGGCCGAGAAGGGCGGCGTCTACGTCCTCGACGAGCCGACCACCGGCCTGCACCTCGCCGACGTCGAGCAACTGCTCGGCCTGCTCGACCGACTCGTCGACTCCGGCAAGTCGGTCATCGTCATCGAGCACCACCAGGCGGTCATGGCACACGCCGACTGGATCATCGACCTCGGCCCCGGCGCCGGCCACGACGGCGGCCGCATCGTCTTCGAGGGCACCCCCGCCGACCTTGTCGCCGCCCGCTCGACCCTCACCGGCGAGCACCTCGCGGACTACGTCGGCAGCTGACCGGACGCCGTGGGGCGGAGCCGCCCCGAGTTTGACTTGCCTAGCGGGAAAGTGAAGTGTTAACTTTCCTGCTAGGCAAGTCAAACCTACGGAGGATCCAGATGACCCAGATCGAAGACGCCCAGGCCAGCCTCGCGGAGATCGCCAAACGTCGTAACCAGGTCATCGACGGCGCGTCCCGGGGCCGGCACCGGGGCTGGGACGCCACCGGCATGGCCGCGATGCTCGCCGGCTTCGCGGCGATGGACCTGCCCGCCTCGCCGGCACTGCGGATGACCCTGTTCGGCGTGGCCATGGTGGGCGCGCTGACCTGCTTCACCCGCGCCGGCCAGCGCAGCCGGGCGACCCTGCACCGGTCCCAGCTGACCGGCCGGTTCTGGGCGGTCATCGGCAGCCTCGCGGCGATCACCGGCGGCCTCGCCTACGGCGGCATGTGGCTGTTCGATCAGATCGACCTGCCACTGGGTAACACCCTGATCGGCGCGCTGCTCGTCGCCTACATGGCGGCCGTCGAGCCGCTGTACCGGGCACTGCTGCGCCGGAAGACGGCATGAGCACACCCGCCGGCTTCGACGAACTGATCCACCCGCCGACCCGGCTGGGCCTGATGGCCCTCCTGGCGGCGACCGACTGGGCCGAGTTCAGTTTCCTCAAGGAGAGCCTCGACCTCTCCGACTCCGCACTCTCCAAACAGGTCTCGACCCTCACCGAGGCCGGATACGCCAAGATCCGCAAGGAAGGCGCCGGGCGCCGACGTCGAACCCTGGTCACCCTGACCCCGCACGGCCGTACCGCCTTCGACGGCCACGTCGAGGCACTGCGTCAACTGGTCAGCGGCGTGCCGTCGGCCCCCACCGCCGAGGTCGACCGGCAGAAACGACCCTAGGCCGATGGTCGTGCCCGGTCACCGAACGGCGGCCGGCCTGACGACGCGGCGAGCCCGTGCAGCAGAGCCAGATCCGCCCGGTCGACGTCGCGCGGCTCGTAGCCGCTGTGGAAACGCAACTGCTGGGCGACGGAGAGGCAGTTCACCTGCCGGCCGGCGACAACTCCGGTGACAAGGCAGTCCCTCGGGTAGTCGAAGTAGCCGCCGTCAAGGCCGGCCTGCCGACCGTCACCCGACTCGTCGAAGACCACCGGATGCAGGTCCACCCAGCCCCGGCCGGGCGCGACGACCTCGACCCGGACCGGACGCCAGTCGGTCTCGAGGAGGTAGCCGAGTTGGCCGAGCGCGTCCAGCGCGGCGGCCTCCCGGTCGGCGGAGATCGCCAGGTCCAGGTCACGGTGCGGCCGGGTCTGTTCGCCGACCAGGGCGTCGACGCCCCAGCCACCGGCGATCCAGGCCGGGCAACCAGCCTCGTCAAGGGCGTCCAGCACCCGGTGCACCTCCACGGCATGCATGCCGGGGCCGCCACTCACTCCGTCCGGTCCCGTCGTGCCGGGCCGATGAGACCGAGATGGGTGTGCGGGAAACCCTCGGTCGTCTTGAGGCCGTAGCCGAGAGCCCGGTCCACGGCGATGTGGAACGCCCATGCGGTGGCGAGCACCCCGAGCCAGTCGACCGGATCGCCGAGCACGGCCGCCAGCACCGCCACCGCGCCGAGCAGCGCCGGCAGCAGATAGGAGTGCCCGAGGTTGTAGCAGAGGGCGCCGAGGCGGGGGCCCCGCAGGTAGCCGAGCATGGAGAGATCGAAGAGCAGGAACAGGGCGAGCAGCCACCACCACGCGTACCCGACGGCGACGGTCACCACGACAACCAGCGCCGCCACCGCGGCTGACTCGACCCGTTGCACCCGGACGGGATCCATCGCCGGCCCCTCCCCACGTCTGCGGACGTGCCCGGTACGAGGATCAGAGTTTATCCGCTGGTCATCCTCGACGGTCGCCCGAGCCCGGCGTCGACGTCACGTCGGGCACCCGGGTACGTCCCGCCCGTGGTGCCCTGCCCCCGGCGACCGTGGTGCCCGTACCGGACCCGGTGACTGGACCGGTCGTGGGCCGGCGGGTCGGATCCGGAGCGGAGCGGACCGGCTGGGTCCGGAGCGGGGCGGAGCGGGCGCGCGGCGAGAACATCGACCGGCCCCGGACGGCACCCGGATGCGGCTGGCTCAACCGGTAGGCCGGGTTCGGGATGGAACCGTGGTGACGGCGTACCCGCCGACCGGCGCGGCCGGAGGATCCGGCGGTCGCGGTGTTGTCGTACCCGGGCCGGGTGGACCGGCGACGCAGGACGAGCCAGACCGCGAGCCCGCCCACGGCGGCGCCCATCAGCACCGCCATCACCAGCCGCGTCGTGCCGGTGAAGACCACCTGGCCGAGCGCGGTGCCGAACACCCAGCGGGTGGCCCACCCGGTGGGCCCGGAACGTCCCCAGAATCCGCCGTTCGCCTCCATCGGCATCGTCCCTCCACCCGTCGTCGCGGCCCCGGCCGGAGCTCCCTCCTTCCCCCACCGGGGATTCATGGAACCGGATTTCCCGATGCTCCGGGTGGGCCGCGAAAACTCACATCCCGTCGAATCGGGTCGAGCGGCGGCTGAGGTGCCGGTCAGCCGAGCAGCTCGTCGAGGTCGGCCAGGATCTCCAGGGTCTCCTCGTCGTCGGCGGCGAGAAGGGCGGCCGAGACCGCCGCACGCAGTTCGGAGCCGGCCAGCCAGGTGACCACCTGGTCGGGCGACCGTAGGTCGGGCGCCGAGGGTACCGCGAGTGGATTCAGGTGCCCGTGCGGTCAGTGGCACCGATCCAACGCCGCCGGTACGACGAGGTCAGCGGAGGCCCTCCTCCTGGAACTCGGTCTCCAGCGAGGGCCCGGCCTGGTCCTGGGGCGTGATGATGATCCGGGCGCTCTTGATCCTGTCCTTGTGCCTGGCGTAGCAGACCTGGCCGAGCCGCTCGCCCGCCGGTACGAGCGCGACCTCGGGGAACTCCTCGCACCGCAGGTTTTCCCAGGTGCCGTCGTTGCCGCCGAACCGGCTGTACAGCAGCGCGTGCAGCCCTTCCCGGGTCACGAGCGTCTGGTCGGCCTTTGCGTCCCACTCGAAGGTGCTGCCGCCGGAGGGGCGGGCGGTGATGGTGTAGACGACGTCCTGCCCGTCGTACCGGACGGTGCAGGTGAAGGTCGTCGCCTGCTCGCCGGTGAAGTCACGGCGCTCGCAGCTGCTCCGCATCGGTCGTGCCACGCCCGCCGAGGTGAGCACCCAGGACTCCAACTGGTGCCGGATCTGCAACACCGGCTGCGGGTCCACCAACTCGTTCGGCGGCTGCCAGGTCGGCTTCGGGGAGGCGGGCACAGTGGACGGAGCGACCGGCTGTCCCAGACCCTCCCACTCGTCGGCGTTCAGGAAGTTGGTGACGAGCTGTCCGATGCCGCAGAGACCGGCGCAGGCCAGCACGACGACCAGGGCGACGACAAGCACGCCACGCAGCCCTCGCTTCCGTGGGGCGGCACCGGGGGCGTCGCCACCCGGACCAGCACCCGGGCCGGCGGCCGTCGGCGGAGCCGCGTCCGGAGCCACGCCGCCCGCTGGACCAGCATCCGGAGCGGCCGGCTCGTCGCCGGACCCGGCCGGCCCCGTCGGCTGACCTGGCACTGGGCCGGCTGAATGTTGATCGGACACGATCCCTCCCCCGTCGCATGATCCAGCGGCTGAGGATAGGAGATGACCTCGCCGCCTTCCAACCGGGTCGTGGCACGACGGGCCAACCGGGGACACGGCACGACAGGTCGACCGCGCCAACCGTCCCGTGTGGATGGCGGCGTCCCGCGCGTCGGGTCAGACGTCGGGCAGGTCGGCCAGCGCGGCCCGCGCCTCCGCCAGCACCGCGGCCGAGGTCGTGGTGGTCAGCACGTGCCGTAGCGCGCGACCGTAGGCGACCTGGTACGCCTGCTCGGCCGGCACCGCCACGTCCGGCTCGACGCCGGTCCCCTCCCAGTTGGTGCCGGTCACCGGATTGATCGACCGGGCGTCCGGCACGGTGATCTCCAACGTCGGGCTGAGCGGAACGATCCTGGTCGGGTGTGCTCCGCCCCGGGTGGTCTCGCCGATCAGGGTCGCCCGGCCGCGTGTCCTGAGGTTGTAGCAGAACTCCTCGCCAGCGGAGAACGTGACGCCGCTGGTCAGCACGAAGACCGGTCGGTCGAGGTAACGCTCGCCGGGCAGGTAGGCGAGGCTCCAGTACTGCCGGGTCTGGCCACTCTCCCCGTCCTGGATGCTGTTCAGGTGGGTCTGGTCGTCGGGGAAGAGGTAACTGGTCCAGAAGATGACGCCGTTCGGCGAACCACCCCGGTTCCGGCGCAGGTCGACGATGAGCGCGTGGGTCCGCGCGACGAGTTCCATCGCCGCCGCGATGGCCCGGCCTCCGGCAGCGGCGTCGGCGATCATCCGGAGGTCGAGATAGCCGACGTTGCCGTCGAGTCGCTCGACCCGGCTGATGCCGTAGTTGGCCAGCCTCGCCTGTTCACGCCAGGCGGCCGCCAACTCCGCCTCGGTGGAGACGGTCGCCAGTTGGTCGTCCCGGATCCGGACCCGCAGATGCCGGTCCGCGCAGGTCTCGAACAGGTCGGCGGTCAGCCGTGCGGCCAACGCCTCCTCGGTGAGGTTCCGGTATTCACCGGCGTCGCGCCGGGCCCGGATCGTCTCGGCGGCCGTCGCCGCCTTCTCCGGGAAGATGTATCGGGCGCAGAGTACGGCGAGCGCGTCCTCGATCACGTCGGTCGGCACGGCCGGCAGCCTACCCAGGTCGGCCGAACGACCGGTCAGACGGTCGTGGAGAGCTCGTTGTAGTCGTCGGCCCGTTCCTGGCCGGAGAGTTCCTGGATCGCCGCCATGATCTCGTCGGTGGCGGCCCGCCGCAGTTGGCCGCTGCGGGCGCCGGGCGACGGGGTGAAGTGCAGCGGCGCCCCGAACCGTACGGTGATCCGGCCGATCCGGGGCAGCCGGGTGCCGACGGGCTGGATCCGGTCGGTGCCGAGGACGGCGACCGGGACCACCGGGGCACCGGAGGCGAGCGCCAACCAGGCCACGCCGGTACGACCACGGTAGATCCGCCCGTCCCGGGACCGGCTGCCCTCGGGGTGGATGCCGAAGGCTTTGCCGTCGGCGAGGACACCCCGCGCCACCTCCAGCGCGTCCTGGGCGGCCCGGTGACCGCCGCGCGGCACCGGTATGGCGTCGATGGCGGTCAGGCAGGTTCGGACCAGCCACCCCTTGAGCCCGGGCTGCCGGAAGTACTCCGCCTTGGCCAGGAAGGCGACCGGTCGGGGGGCCACCAGTGGAATCACCACGCTGTCGAAGGCGGACAGGTGGTTGACGGCCAGGATCACCGGGCCGCGTCGGGGCACGTTCTCCCGTCCCTCGATCACCGGCCGGAAGACCAGCCGGGACAGTGGGACCAGCAGCAGCCGGGTGGCGCCCTGGAGCAGCACGTTTCTCCTCCGGAGGATTCAGTGGGTCGCGGCGGGGGTGGGAGCCGGGCCGACGTGCGCGGCCAGCGCGGCCCGCAGCAGCGGCTCGACGTCGTCGATCCGGACGGTGGTCTGCAGGCTCCCCCACTGCCAGAGTTGGGCGATGCCGTGCCAGTTGGCCCAGAGCGCGCCGGCGACGACCGCGGGCGCGGCGACGTCGGCGGCCGGCGGGCGGGCCCGGGCGACCAGGTCGACGAGTACGCCGAAGAGCGGCTGACTCGCCTCGCGCAGCCCGATCCCGTTGCCCCGCAGCAGGTCGTGCCGGAACATCAGGGCGAACATTCCGGTGTTGGTCCGGGCGAAGTCCAGGTAGAGCCGACCGAGGGCGACCAGTTGGGCGTACGGTTCGGCGGACCCGTCACCGGTGACCCGCTCGGTGATCCGCCGGCCGAGTTCGCGGTAGCCCTCCATCGCGATCGCGGCCAACAACGCCTGGTGGGTCGGGAAGTGCCGCCGTGGGGCGCCGTGTGAGACGCCGGCCCGACGGGCGATCTCGCGCAGTGACAGGGCTTCGGTGCCGGACCGGGCGACCAGGTCGACGCCGACCTGAACGAGCCGGTCCCGCAGGCTTCGGTCCAGGTCGGGAGGCATGGACAGTGTCTACCAGAAGCCGTAGACAGTGTCTACCGCCGTCCCGTCAGGGCAACGGCCGGACGATGTCCCGGGCGTGGTCGACGACGGCGGCACCGACCACGGTCGCGTCGATCGGCAGCACCTCCAGACAACGGCGGACCGACGCCGCCATCAGCACGTTCGGCACCCGCATCGACAGCGTGCAGTGCGGCACCCAGCGGCCGGGCCGGTAGTGCTTGCTGACCGCGACCCCGGCACCGGTCAGGCGGTCGTACACCGACGCCTGGTGGGCCAGCAGTTCGGCGGTGGGCGCCGGCCCGAGCCAGAGCACCCGACCGACGAACTGTCCGGCGCACTGGAAGTCGAGTCGCAGCGGCGCGGCCACGACCAGTCCGGTCAACGCGCCGGCCACCTGCTCCGGGTCGAGTCGCGGAGCGACCGCCAGCGACATGTGCGGCCGGTGTCGCTGGCCGAGCAGCGAGCGCAGACTCTGCACCCCCTCGGACTCCAGCGCGTCCCAGAGCACCCGGATCCGCCGGGTGGCGTCGGTATCGAGGTACAACTCCAGCGCCGCGACCACTTGATCACCTTACGCACCGGCGGCCCGGCCGTCGGCCCGACCCGGGCGGCCGGGAGCAGCTCAGCACCGTTGTCCGGTCCTGCCGGATACCACCCGGTAGCTGGTGGCGTCGCCGTCCGGGGTTCACCCGGGGTTCACGTCCCCTGCCCACCGCAGGATTAGCGTCGGCCCGCCTAGGACGTGATCGAACTCCTGGTCGCCGGGCCGTGTGGGGTCCCTGAGCGGCCACAACGTGGGTTCTGTGGAAATGGGGACTGGATGGAATTGGACCGCAGGCAGTTCATCGCGGTCGGTGGGGCCGTGGTCGCCGCCGGTGGGCTCGGGCCCGCCACCGCCGCTCAGGCGGACCCCGGCGACCACGACGAGGCCGGGAAGCACGGCGCCGGACCCGAGGGGATGTGGCTGCCGGGCGACACGCACGTCCACGACGACCACTCGTCGGACGGCAGCGCGCCACGGCAGCTCTCGGACCAGCGCGACCCCGGCAACCTGCCGGTCGGCGACCAGATCGGGTACGCCGAGGGGGTCGGGCTGGCCTTCCTGCCGTTGACCGACCACCGCACGTACGACCAGCACTGGGATCCGCAGTGGACCTCGTCGAAACTGCTGCTGCTCACCGGTGAGGAGGTCAACGGTTCACCGCACGCGGTGGTGCTCGGCGCCGTGGACACCGTGGTCGACGGCGCCAACCCGCCCGGCTCGGCGGCGTTCCGGCACATCCAACAGTCGATCTGGGACGCGCACGCCCAGCACGCGGTCTGGTCGGTCGCGCACCCCGACGACGGCGAGTACACCCCGGCGACAGGTCCGAACGACAACGCCAGCGCCCAGGGTGTCGACGTGGTCGAGCTCTGGAACGTCAGCAACAACCCCGACGCCGAGATCGAGTACGCCGAGAACCGGTGGAACCACGGGTTCCGGTTCGGCGGCGTCGCGGCGAGCGACAGCCACTTCAAGGAGCTGCGCCCGGTGAGCGCGCCGGGCCGGCCGACCACCTGGGTCTTCGCCGCCGAACGCTCGACCCGGGCAATCCTCGACGCGCTCAAGGCGGGGCGTACCACGCTGTCGATGGGGCCGGACGGACCGTTCGTGACGATCGAGGCCGATGTGGACGGCGACGGCCGGTTCGAGGCGATCGGCGGCGACGAGGTCGTGGTCCGCACCGACCGGCTGTCGAAGCGGGCGAAGCTGCGGATCCGGGCCCGCGCGGCCGTCGGGACAAAGGTCCTGGTGTACGGCTCGCCGGGCCGTTCCGCCGGCCCGCTGGCCACCTTCGTTCCCGACCGGGACGAGCAGACCTGGTTGCTTCCGCTCACCCTGCGCGGTGCGCAGAGCTGGTACCGGGTGGAGGTGCGGGCTCCGGGCGAACTCTCCGGACGCGAGGCCGACCCGAACCTGCCCGACCAGCTCCGTGCCGCCACCTCGCCGATCTTCGTCTCGGTCCGGCAGCCGGCGGTACCGGCTCCGGAACTCAACCTGCCGGCCCCGCTCGGCGGCGACGACCGGGCGAGCCTGGTCCTCGGCGAGTCCGGTGACTTCGCCGGCTTCGCCGACCTGGCGGTCGAGGGCCGGGTGACCCACGTGGTCGCCGAGCTGCACCGGGACCACCGGAGTGCGGTGGTGTACCGCCGGCTGGACGGGGAGCACGACGGACACGGCGAGCCGATCGTCCTCTCCGACAGCTCGGGGACGGCGTCGTCGCCCCGGGTGGTCGCCGCCGGTGACGACGTCTGGGTGGTGTGGCAGGACGCCCGGGGCCACGAGCGGCCGCACCGGCCCGCGATCCACCTGCGGCACAGCCGCGACGGGGGGCGGAGCTTCGGTTCCGCCGTCCGGCTCAGCGACGGTCGGGGCCGGGCCCTGCACCCGGCGATCGCGCTGGTGGACCGCACGCACCCGGTCGTCGCCTGGACCGACAACGGCGGCGGCGCGTTCGACGTACGCGTCCAGGTCGTCGGCGTCGATCCGGCTCCGGTCAACGTCTCGGCCGCCGGCAAGGTGATCGACCCTGGTACGCCGACGGACGCCCGCTCGCCCCGGCACCCCGCCTCGCTGTTCCCCTCGGTCGCGGTCACCCCGGATCGGCGGATCGTCGTCACCTGGCAGGACAACCGGTTCGACCCCGACCCGGGCTGGACCGGGCACACCCCGCCGCCCGGCGAGGAGGCCAGCGGTGGCACCAACCCGGACAACTGGGAGATCGTCGCGGCGGTCCGGGCCGGTACCCGGTCAGCCTGGAGTGGCCTGGTCCGGGTCAGCAACAACGACGACGCGGCCGACCGGCACCCGAGTCTCGCGGTGGACCGGGACGGATCCCTCGTCGTCGCCTGGGAGACCAAGGTGCTCTCCCCCGCCGGGGTGAACCTGTCCCTGCGGGCGAGCCGGTCGACGGACGGCAGGACCTGGTCCCCGGCGGAGCCGGTGGCGGTCGACCCGAACGCGATGAGTCAGCGACCCCGGCTGGGCAACGACGCCGACGGCGCGGTCCGGGCCGTCTGGTACGACTCGCGCTCCACCGACTGGCGCTGGAAGGTCTTCACCTCCCGCCGCGACAGCCGGACGGGCTGGACGCCGGCCGTGCGGTTGACCACCCGGGGCAACGGCACCTGGCCGGCGGTCGACCGTGGCACGGTGGTCTTCACCGGCGACCGCGCCGCGACCCGGACCCAGCGGGACGCGACCCAGCAGGTCTTCCTGATCCGCGGCTGACCGGCTGACCGGCGCTCGGGCCGGTACGGCGTGCCACACAACGGGCGGAGCCCTGGTCACCCGAGGGTGACCAGGGCCCGCCTCCGACAGCCGGGGTGCCGTCCGGCTACCGCAGACCGTTGGAGATGGCGCTGATCAGTTCACCGTTGGTGGTGTCGCCGGAGAGCTCCCAGAAGAAGGAGCCGCCCAGGCCCTGACCCTTCGCGTACGACATCTTGCCGCCGATGGTCGCCGGGGTGTCGTAGCTCCACCAGTTGCTGCCGCACTTGGCGTACGCCGTGCCGGCGATGGTGCCGGTGGCCGGGCAGGTGTTCTTCAGGACCTTGTAGTCCTCGATGCCGGCCTCGTAGGTGCCCGGGGCCGCGCCGGTCGCCG
Source organism: Plantactinospora sonchi (assembly GCF_036422035.1). Lineage (NCBI taxonomy): Bacteria > Bacillati > Actinomycetota > Actinomycetes > Micromonosporales > Micromonosporaceae > Plantactinospora > Plantactinospora sonchi. The sequence goes on along the minus strand of NZ_JAZGQK010000016.1, from coordinate 107,504 downwards.
TACCGCCCGGGGTGGCCTGGGTGACGCCGGTCCAACCGCGACCGTAGAAACCGATGCCGAGCAGCAGCTTGCTGGCCGGGATGCCCTTGCTCTTCAGCTTCTGGATCGCCGCGTCGGACCAGAAGCCCTGCTGCGGAATCCCGGAGTACGACGTCAGCGGCGAGTGCGGGGCCGTCGGGCCCTGCGCGGCGAAGGCGCCGAAGTAGTCGTACGTCATCGGCATCAGCCAGTTGAGGTTGTTGATCGCACCGGCGTAGTCGGCGGCGTCGATCTTGCCACCGTTGCTGCCGTCAGCGGTGATCGCGGCGGTGACCAGCGCGGACGAACCGAACCGGCTGCGCAGCGCGGAAACCACGTTCTTGAACGCGTTCGGGCCGCTGCTGTCACAGGTGAGGCCGCAGGCGTTCGGGTACTCCCAGTCGATGTCGATGCCGTCGAAGACGTCCGCCCAGCGCGGGTCCTCGACGAGGTTGTGGCAGGACTCGGCGAACGCGGCCGGGTTCTGCGCGGCCTGGGTGAAGCCGCCCGACCAGGTCCAACCGCCGAACGACCAGATCACCTTGATGTGCGGGTACATCTGCTTGAGCTTGCGCAGCTGGTTGAAGCTGCCCCGCAGCGGCTGGTCCCAGGTGTCGGCGACGCCGTCGACGCTCTCCGCCGCCGTGTACGCCTTCTCGTAGTCGGCGTAGCTGTCCCCGATGGTGCACCGGCCGCCGGTGGTGTTGCCGAAGGCGTACATGATGTGGGTCAGCTTGCTGGCCGAGCCGCTGGTGTGGATGTTCCGCACGTGGTAGTTGCGGGCGTAGACACCCCACTGGGCGAAGTAGCCGACCACCTTCTGGTCGCCGGGCGGCGGCGGGTTGGTCGTCGGCGGGGTGGTGGGCGGGTTGGTCGTCGGCGTGGTGGTCGGTGGCGTGGTGGTCGGATTCGGCGTACCACCGCCGCCGCAGGCGGCACCGTTGACGGTGCAGTTGGACGGTGCCCGGTAGCCGCCGGTGCCGACGTAGCCCCAGCTGAACGACGCCCCGGGGGCGATCGCACCGGCCCAGCTCTTCTTCACCGCCGTGTAGCGGTTGCCGCTGCGGGTGACGTCCGCGTCCCAGAAGCTGCTGACCGTCGTTCCGGACGGTAGGTCGAACTCCACCCGCCAGGTGGACACCGGAGCGTCGGTGCCGTTGGTGACGGTGACCCTGACCTCGTGGCCGGAACCCCAGTCGGAGGTGGAGGTGAAGCTGGTGGTGAGGTTGCCGGCGCCGAAGGCGGCGGTGACCGGGACCGCCGCGACGGCCAGTGCCGCCACGACGCCGGCCCACATCGCCCGACGGAAGGATCTTCCCATGGCGTCTCCCTTTATTTTTAGGAAACTTTCCATTTAACGTGAGGCGACGCTACTCACCGGTTCACCGGTTCGTCAAGATGTCCATGTTTCGATTCCCCGCTGGCTGGTCACCCGCAGCCCGCCCACCCGCGGCCCGGTCACCCATGGCCCGGGCAGGCCGGGCCCGATCAGCGCGGGACGGTCCCGGGGGCCCAGGGCCGGGGTCAGGGTTGCCGGATCGCCTCGCCGGCGATCTCGATCAGCACGGTCTTCCCCACCAGCACCCCGCCGCTCTCCAGGGCGACGTTCCAGAGCAGGCCGTAGTCCTCGCGCTCGATCTCCGCCGTCGCGCTGAACCCGAAGATGTCCTGTCCGTAGGGATCCCGGCGGGCACCGCCGAACTCCACCCGCAGATCGACCGCCCGGGTGATCCCCTTCACCGTCAGTTCGCCGGCGAGCAGGAACCGTCCCGACGTACGACTCGGCTGCTCCGGAACGTTGGGTGCCTCGGCCCGGCGGCCCAGGCGGTTGCCGCGCAGCCGGGCCCAGAAGAAGATCTCGTCGTTCCGGTCCTGTTCCCACTTGATCCCGGTGCTGCGGTACTCGAGCGTCGGATACCGCTCCACGTCGAGGAAGTCGGCACTGCGCAGATGGGTGTCCCGGTCGGCGTGGCCGGTGGTGAGGCTCGCCGACCACATGCTCGCGGTCACCCAGGAATCCACCGGGTCGTCCGCCACGACAATGCTCGCGGTCGCCTCGCCGAACTCGCCCCGTACCGGACTGACCATCATGTGCCGGGCCAGGAAACCGATCCGTTTGTGTGCGGGATCAAGCTTGTAGGTACCGGCGGCCGGGATGGTCATGCCATTCCAGGAACGCGTGGCGGTGCCGCTCATCGTTGTGCCTTTCCCCCGAATGGGTTCTGCGCGTCACCGGGCCCGACTGACCGGTGCAGGCCGCCCGAGCAGTGGTCGAACGTTCGGGACCGGCACAGCATAAAGAGGTCGCGGCGCCGCCCCGAATCCCGTTGCCGCACTTATCCCGGTCCCGGGCCCGAGCGTGACGATTCTCACCACAATGGAAAGCCGCCGCACTCCATAGCCATATTCGCATTGCTTCACGAATTCCGGTCCGGCCGCCCCGAGAATCGAATTACGTGGGCCGCTGTGAGATCAGCGCCGGGCACACTGGCACCGGCACGACCCGGCCGTCGGCTCGTAACAATCGGATCACCCTGCGTGGCGCGCTTGCGTAGTTGTCCCGACGATCGCGACCCTGGGGCGGCACCGGTCCCGCCGAGCATCCGATCGCGATCACCGCCTCCCGAGCACCACCTCGCGACCATCCCCGGCCCGACGGACCGCGAGTGCGACGTCCCGGGCCACCGGGCCGTTACCTTGCCCGGCGCACGTTGCCCGGCATGCTCAGGAGGCGAGATGACAGACAACCACCAACTTTCACGGATCCCACGGCAGGTCGTCGCCGTGGCCGCCACACTTCTGCTCGGCGCGGGACTGACCACGGTGGTCGCCGGCCCCGCCGTGGCCTCCGCCGCCCCGGTCGGTTACGTCCGGCTGGCCCACCTCTCCCCGGACACCCCGGCGGTCGACGTCTACCTCGGCGCCGAGTCCGACAAGGCGGATCCGCAGGTGTTCAAGGCGGTCGGCTACGGGGTGCTGTCGCCGTACCTGCCACTGCCCGTCGGCCCGTACGCCGTCGCGATGCGCAGGGCAGGGGCGCCGGCCAGCGACCCGCCGGTACTGACCACCAGCGTCTCGGTGACCGCCGGCAAGGCGTACACCGTCGCCGGGGTGGGCCGTTACGCCGAACTGGGACTGAAGGTACTGGACGACGACCTGAGCGCCCCGGCGGACGGCAGGGCCAAGGTCCGGGTCGTCCAGGCATCGGTCCGGGCACCCGTGATCGACGTGTCGGTGGCGGACGGGGAGCGCATCGCCAACGCCGTGCAGTTCGCCACCACCACCCCCTACCAGCAGGTCGAACCGGGACGCGCCACACTGCGGCTGGCCGGCACCGGAGCCGCGCCGACCACCACCGCCGTGTCGCTGCACGACGGCGCCGTCTACTCGCTGCTGGTCCTCGACGCGAAGCAGGGCGGGCTGACCACCGAACTACGGGTCGACGCCCGGGGTGGCGTGGTCGTACCGGCCGGTGGGGTGGACACCGGGGCCGGCGGCACCGCCGGAAGCGGCGACGGTTCGTACCCGACGGGTGCCGCCCCGCTGGTCGCGCTGGGCGCGTTCCTCGTCGCGGTGGCCGGTCGGTACGCCCTACGGCGGCGTACCCGCAGCTCGTGACGGACGGGCCCGGCCGGAGTCGACCCGGGCCGGTACCCGTCGGCGACCTCGTACCCGCCGATCCGGTACGCCCCCGGGGCGTCGGCGGTCTGCTGCTCTGTCTGGTACTCGGCGCCGGTCTCGCCGTCACCCTGACCGGGGACGGCGGGCTGCCGGTGCGGACGCCGGCACCTCCTCCGGCCCGGGCCGCGACCTGTCCACCGGTGTGCGGCACGGCGGCCTGCGGGCCGCCGTGCCGGGTCGAGGCGCCCGCTCCCGGCAACGCCGCGCGGCCCGCCGACCCGGCGCCCAGCGGCCCGCCGACCCGGGTACGGATCCCGCGCATCCGGGTCGACAGCACGCTGGCCCGACTGCGGCTGGACCGGTCCGGGCGGCTCACCCCGCCGGCGGCCTTCGGCGAAGCCGGCTGGTACGTGGACGGAGTCGTCCCCGGCGACGTCGGCCCGGCGGTGCTCGCCGGGCACGTCGACTCGAAGACCGGTCCGGCGGTATTCCACCGGTTACCGGAACTGGAGCCGGGCGATCTGGTCGAGGTACGGCGTGGGAACCGCTGGCTCCGGTTCCGGGTCACCGGCGCCAGCCGGCACGCCAAGGCGGACTTCCCCACCACCGTGGTCTACGGTCCCACCCCCGGCCCCGAACTGCGGCTGATCACCTGCACCGGGCTGTTCGACCGGCCGGTCGGGCACTACCGGGACAACCTGGTCGTCTACGCCGTCGCCGACCTGCCGGTACGCCTCCCCGACTCGGCCGCCGGATAATCCGCCGCAGCCATCGCCGGACCTGGCGCGGGCGGGGCGCCGGGATCTTCCGCGACCGGATCAAGCCCGACCGCCCGGAGCGGGTGCCCGGCCCCAAGCCCCACCGGCACGGCCGGTGCCGGCCTCGGGTCAGACCCGGCGACGCCCCTGGAACCCGCACTCCACCCGGTGGTACCACCCCACGTCGTCATCCCCCTCCAGCCAGCACCACAGCACCGGCCGGCCGTCGCGCTCGCCGGGGAAGTCGAGCAGTACCGGGGCGAACCCCTTGACCTGGATGTCGTGCCCGGTCAGCTCCTCGAGGAGACCGAAGATCCGCGCCTCCAGGCTCTTGACCTCGGCCAGTCCGCCGAACGGGCTGGTTCCGCGATCGGCCAGGTCGACCCGGAGTTCGGCGAGGTCGGCGCGGAGCCGGATGAGCTCGTCGATCCGGGGTCGGAGCGTGGCGATCATGTGCCGTGCCTGGGCGAGGGTGAACACAACGGACAGTATCGGGCACGGACGGCCGGCCGTCCGACAACGGACCGGCAAGTTCACGGCCCGGCAACACGACGGTTTCCCGGGCCGGCCCGCGACCACTGGTCGCGGTGGAGCCCGCCCGGAGCGTTCACTCGTGCTGGGCGGCGATCTCCCGGGCCCGGTCCCGGGCCGCCTCGAGCGCGGCGAGCAGCGCGGCCCGCACGCCGTGGTTCTCCAGTTCGCGGATCGCCGAGATGGTGGTCCCGGCCGGCGAGGTCACCGCCTCCCGCAGTTTGACCGGGTGCTCACCGGAATCACGCAGCATGGTCGCGGAACCGATGGCGGTCTGCACGATCAGCTCGTGCGCGACCTGGCGGGGCAGTCCGAGCAGGATCCCGGCGTCGACCATCGCCTCGACCAGCAGGTAGAAGTAGGCCGGGCCGGAACCGGAGAGAGCGGTCACCGCGTCCTGCTGCGCCTCGGGGACCCGGATCGTCGCGCCGAGCGGCCGGAACATCTCCTCGGCCAGTTCCAGGTGCGCGCCGGTGGCGTGGGAGCCTGCGGAGATCGCCGTCATCGCCTGGTCGACCAGGGCGGGCGTGTTGGTCATCACCCGGATCACCGGGGTCCCCTCCGGCAGGCGCCGGGCGAAGAAACTCGTCGGCAGGCCGGCACAGAGCGAAATCAGCAACTTGTCCGCCGGCACCTTCGGCCCGATCTCGTCCAGCAGCGCGTCCGCGTCCTGCGGCTTGACCGAGATGGCGAGGACGTCCGCCTCGGCCACCGCCACCAGGTTGTCCACCACCGGTACGCCGTACCGGGCGGTGATCTCCTCCGCCCGGGACGGGCGACGCGTGGTGGCGAGCAACCGCTCCGCCGGCCAGCCCGCACGGAGCAGTCCGGAGAGCATCAGCTCACCGATCTTGCCGGTGCCGATCACGGCCACCGTGTGCGCTCCCGGCGCCATCGCTTCTCCTCAGCTGGAAGCCGTCAAGCCGTCGCGGGCGGGTGCACCCGGGACGGGGCTGGCCCGCCGGGCCCGGCCGGGAGGTCAGGTCTGACCGCTCGGAGCCGGGCGCGGCGGGCCACCCACCGTCACCGGGCGTCAGCTGCCGAAGAAGACCTCGGCCTCGGTGTAACGCTCCAGCGGCACGGTCTTGAGTTCCTTGGTCGCCTCGACCAGCGGCACCCGGACGATGTTGGTGCCCTGCATGGCGACCATCTTGCCCCAGTCGCCCTCGTTGACCGCGTCGATCGCCTGCAGGCCGAGCCGGGTGGCGAGCACCCGGTCGAAGGCGGTCGGGGTGCCACCGCGCTGGATGTGCCCGAGGACAACCGTCCGGGCCTCCTTGCCGGTCTTCGCCTCCAGCTGCTCGGCGAGCCACTGGCCGATGCCACCGAGCCGGACGTGCCCGAACGAGTCCAGCTCCTGGTTCTGCAGGACCATCTGGCCCTCCAGCGGCTGGGCACCCTCGGCGACGACCACGATCGGGGCGTACTGGTGCTGGAAGCGCTTCTCGACGTACCCGGCGACCTGGTCGACGTCGAACGGCCGCTCCGGAAGCAGGATCACGTTCGCGCCACCGGCGAGACCCGCGTGCAGGGCGATCCAGCCGGCGTGCCGGCCCATCACCTCGACGACCAGGGTGCGGTGGTGGCTCTCGGCCGTGGTGTGCAGCCGGTCGATCGCCTCCATCGCGATGTTGACCGCGGTGTCGAAGCCGAAGGTGTAGTCGGTGGCGCCGAGGTCGTTGTCGATCGTCTTCGGTACGCCGACCACCTGGACACCGAGCTCGTGGAGCTTGGTGGCGACACCGAGGGTGTCCTCGCCACCGATCGCCACCAGGGCGTCGACACCCTGCTCGGCGAGGTTGCTCTTGATCTGCTCGACGCCGCCCTCGATCTTGAACGGGTTGGTCCGGGAGGAGCCCAGAATAGTGCCGCCGCGCGGCAGGATGCCCCGGACCTCCGCGATGCCGAGCGGCTTGGTCAGCCCCTCCAGCGGGCCACGCCACCCGTCCCGGAATCCGACGAATTCGTGGCCGTAGGTGGCGACGCCCTTGCGCACCACCGCTCGGATCACCGCGTTCAGACCCGGGCAGTCACCACCACCGGTGAGCACGCCGATACGCATGATCTGCTCATCCTCCTGGAGCCTTCGATTAAGCCCGTCAAGCCCCAGGGTCGAAGTCCGTCAGACCGTCGCGGCACCGTTGCCGGCCCGGGGCGGGCCGTCATTGCGCACTGTAGTCGCCTGCCGAGAGGCAGGCCAGCGCGCCCCGTCAGGCGTCACCGCGTGATCACAAAAAGGTCATCTTGATCTTGTCATTCACGGTTCGCCCCGCCCGCCCGCCCGCCCGGCGGGCGCCAGCGGCGCCGTTCCCGCCGGCGGCCCGCTCAGCCGTGCGTCGCCGTGCCGTGCCGTCCCGTCCCGCCGTCCCGCTCAACAGCGCGTCGCCGCGCCGGGCTGCCGATCAGGAGTGCATGGCCCGCCACCGGGCGAGGTTGTGCCGGGCGTCGACCAGGGCGTCGTGCCGGCCCGCGGCCGCGTCGGGCAGCGGCGGCCGACCCCGGTCCTCCCAGCGCTGCCGGAGCTCCTTGGTGAACCGCGGAATCTCCCGGGGCAACGCCGGCATCGCCCCCCAGAGCTGGGCCAGCGCCACGTGGTCGTACGCCGCGTACCAGGCCCAGAGTTCGAGCTGCTCGTTCGGCCGGCCCCGGATCGGCTCGACCAGGAACTCGTGGAGATCGTCCCGGATCCGGGCCCGGGAACGCCAGGCCCGGTCCGCCGGGGACGGCAACTTGTCCAGTACGTGGCGACGCACCCACGGCACCGCCCGGGAGTCGTCGAACTCGGTGGAGACCGCGTAGAACTCGCGACCGTACTCGTCGACGACACCGATCGACACCAGGTCGACCAGGCGGCCGTCCTCGATGAACTCGCAGTCGTAGAAATAGCGGTAGACCATCCCCGCCATCCTCGCCCATCCGCCCCGCCGGCCGCCGGGCGGGGCGGGTGAAACGCCGCCGGGCGGGGCGGGGTGAAACGCCGCGAGGCGGGACGGGTCGACCCGCCGTGGACGGGCGGGCGGCCCGTACCCCCGGGCCCGCCTCCCCACGCCATGACCGGCCGGTGGAACTGACACCATCCGGCCGGCCACGGCTCCCGGCCCCCCTGGACCCGCCACGCCCCCGTCCGGCCCCGTCCAACGGCGGATCCGCCCTCAGAATGCGGGCCGGTCAGCGACAGAACTGTCACAGAAGTGATTTGAGGGGTGTACAGCAAGCGACAGGGCCGTCATGATCTGATGTGTACCGCTGCCGGACTCCTACCGGTATCAGTTTCACCTTGCTACTTCGGTCGGTTGCGGGTCGTCCGAGAGCAATACTGGGTTATTCACCGGGGAGGGGTTGAGCCTTGGAGGTTCGCCTGCCTGAGCCGGGCGACGCCCTCACCGGCGTCGACATGTTCGCCGGCCTTGAGCCCGAGGTGCGCCAGCGGGTGATCGCCGCGGCAGTCCCCCGCACCTATCGCAAGGGCCAACTGCTGTTCGTCGAGAACGACCCGGGCGAGTCGCTGATCGTGCTCCGTCGTGGGGCGGTGGCGGTGTTCCGCACCGCGCCGACCGGCGAACGGGCGGTACTCAACGTCATCCGTCCCCCGGACGTCCTGGGCGAGGTGTCCCTGCTGGACGCCTCCACCCGCTCGGCGTCCGCGGAGGCCATCGAGGACTGCACCGCCCTGGCGCTGTCCCGGGGCGCCTTCATGGAACTGGTGCACTCGAACCCGCGCATCCTGGACGCGGTGATGCGGTCGCTCGGCGGGCTGATCCGCCGGCTGACCGAGCAGAACGCCGACCACGTCTTTCTCGACCTGCCGGGTCGGGTGGCCAAGACACTGGTCCGGCTGGCCGGCGAGAGCCAGGCTCCCATGATCACGATCGAGCTCAACCAGAGCCAGCTGGCCGAGATGGCCGGCGGCTCACGGCAGAGCGTCAACCAGGCGATCGGCTCGTTCGCCAGCCGGGGCTGGTTGCGTACCGAGGGGCGCCGGATCGTGGTCACCGACGTGGCGGCGCTGCGCCGACGCGCCGGCATGGCCGAACGCTGAGACCACCGGCGGCTCCCGTACCGGACGCCGCCACCGCGATTCCACCTCGGACGTACGCGAGAGGGCGTGCCGGGAACGGGTAGACCGTTCCTGACACGCCCGCTCAGCACAGTTCCGCAACGCCCTCCGGCGCGTTCCCCTCCGGGATCAGGTCGGACCCAGCCAGTCCGTCCCCTCCTTGCCACCGCCCGTCGAGCCCTGGTCGGCGCTCTCGCCTCCGACGATGCCCGCGGCCTGGAGCTTCGCCAGGGTGGCGGCGTCCACGTCGATCATGTCCCCCGAGGAGTGGCCGACACCGTCGCCGTCGGTCCATTCCTTTTCCAGTCGAACGTATACCATTGCCCATCTCTCCCTGATATTCACCGATCGGTCGGCGCCAATGACTGTATCGTGGATCTCCAGCAGTTGGACTGTCCGCTAGCCAACAGCCCGGTTCCCGACACGGGGGTCGGGCGGTGATACTCGGCGTGGTGATTCGCCGGGTCGGCCCGCGCCGACCCGACCTCCGCGATCCCGGCCGGCGACGGTCGCCACGGTCGCCGACCGACCCGCCCCGACGAGGGGCGCCGCCCGGCAGTGCACACGCCACTTCGAGGCTGTAGGAGGACGGCATCTCCGCTCCGTGTACGACATGCGGCCGGACCGCCGCAGCCGGTGACCGTTACTGCGGCGGCTGTGGAACCGAACTCGCCCCGGCGTGTGCCCAGTGCAACCGTCCGCTCGCCCCGGACGCGGCGTTCTGTACCGCCTGCGGTACCCCTCGCCCCGGCCAGTCGACCCGTCGGGCCAGTGTCGGGCAGGAGGACCGGCGCCGGGTCAGCGTGCTCTTCGTCGACCTGATCGACTTCACTCCGTACGTCGAACGCGCCGACCCGGAGCTGGTCCGGAAGATGCAGACCTCGTTCTTCTCCGCCGCCCGTCGGGTCATCGGCCACTACGGCGGGGTGGTGGAGAAGTACATCGGTGACGCGGTGATGGCGTTGTTCGGCGCACCGGTGGCGACCGAGACGGACGCGCTGCGCTGCGTACGCGCCGGTCTGGAGTTGCAGCGGGTGCTGACCCGCCTCACCCCGACCGGCGCCGACCACCTGCGTTTCCGGGTCGGGGTGGCCACCGGTGAGGCGCTGGTGGACGTGGCCGCCGCCCGGGACGGCGGTCAGGCGATCGTGGCCGGGGACGTGGTCAACACCGCGTCCCGGATGCAGTCGGTGGCGCCGCCCGGCGGGGTGCTGGTCTGCGGCACGACGTACGCCTTGACCCGGGACGCGATCCGGTACGACGCGCGGGAACCGGTGACCCTGCGCGGCCGGTCGACGCCGACCGAGGTCTGGCTGGCGCTCGCCGCCGTACTCCGGCAGCCGCCCGACCGCGAGCCCGACACCACCCCGCTGATCGACCGCGAACACGAGCTGGGTCTGCTGGTCAACGCCCTGCACCGGTCCATCCGGGATCGACTGCCCCAACTCGTCACGGTGCTCGGGCACGCCGGGATCGGCAAGAGCCGCCTGGTCCGGGAACTGTTCCGGCACACCGAGCGGCTGACCGACCAGCCGCTGACCTGGCGGGTGGGTCGGTGCCCGCCGTTCGGCGAGAACGTCACCTTCGCCGCGCTGGCCGACATCGTCAAGGCCGAGGCGGGCATCCTGGACACCGATCCGGCCTCGGTCGCGGCCCGGCGGCTGGAGGCGACGCTGGCCGAACTGGTCGGTCCCGGCGAGGCGGACCGGCTGGTGGACGCGCTCCGCCCGGTGGTCGGGCTGCCCGGCCCGACCCTGCCGGCGGAGGAGTCCGAGTCGGCCTGGCGCCGTTTCCTGGTCGCGCTCGCCGCCCGGCAGCCGACGGTGCTGGTCTTCGAGGACCTGCACTGGGCGGACGAGGCAATGCTCAACTTCGTGGAACTGCTCGGCGCGTACGCCCAGAACGTGCCGCTGCTGCTGCTCTGCACCGCCCGGCCGGAGTTGGTCAAGCGGGAGCCGAGCTGGGCGGGGACGATCACCGGCTCGCTGACCATCACCCTGCCGCCGCTGCGGGACGCCGCCATCGCCTCGCTCTACGGCCACATCTTCGGCCAGGCGGCGTTCTCGACCGACATGCTCAGTCCGCTGGTCGAGGTCGCGGACGGCAACCCGCTCTACGCCCACGAGTACGTCCGGATGCTGATGGAGCAGGGCGCGCTGCGCCAGTCCGGTCGGGGCTGGTCGCTGGAGAAGCGGCACGACATGCCGATGCCGGAGAGCGTGCACGCGGTCATCGCCAACCGGGTGGACCTGCTGGACGGTCCGGACCGGGCGGTGCTGCTGGCCGCCTCGGTGGTCGGCATGCAGTTCTGGCCGGGTGCGGTCTCGGCCGCGCTGGGGCAGCCGGTCGAGGCGGTCGAACGGGCGCTGCGCCGGCTGGAGCAGCGGGACTTCGTGCACGAACAGCCGTCGTCCACGATGGCCGCCCAGGCCGAGTTCCGGTTCCGGCACGTGCTGGTCCGGGACGTGTGCTACCAGCGGCTTCCCCGTACCGAGCGGGTGGCGCGGCACGAACGCACCGCCGAGTGGTTGGACAGCATGTCCCGGGGGCGGGACACCGACCTGGCCGAGGTGCTGGCGCACCACCGCTGGGCGGCGCACGAGATCGCCCACACCCTCGGTGTGGCGACCGGCCGGTACGCCCCGGCGGCCCGGGACGCGCTGCACCGGGCGGCGCGCCGGGCGTACGCGCTGCACGCGCTGGACGCGGCGGCCAACCACGCGGCCCGGGCACTCGGACTGGCCGACGACACCGACCCGGTCGGCCGGCTGCGGCTGGAGCTGCTCAGCACCGAGATCTCGTACTTCCGGGACGGCAACAGCTTCCTCGCCGGTGGTGGCACCGACCAGCTGCACACCCTGGCGGAGCGGCTCTTCGCGTACGGCGAGAACGGCGACGCGGCCCGGGCCTGGACCCTGCTCGGGCAGGCCGCCTGGCTGCGCGCCGACCGGGCCGGCGCACTGTCCTGTCTGGACCGTGCCGTCGAGCTCTTCGACGCGCTGCCGGACACCGCGCAGAAGGCGGACGCCTACGCCGAGCTGGGCCGGCTGCACATGCTCAACTACGAACGGGATCCGGCGATCGCCGCGGCGGGTGCCGCGGCCGACATCGCCGAACGGCTCGGGCTGGTGGAGACCCAGGCCAACGCCCGGATCACCGTCGCGACCGCCCGCTACCAGGCCGGGGACCCCGCCGGCCTGACCGAGTTGTACGAGATCCACCAGCTCTGCCAGACCCACCAGCTCCTCGCCTGGCCCCGGGCGGTGCAGAACCTCGCGTACGCGGTCCGGGAGGAGGGCGACTGGATCCGGTCCGGGGAACTCGTCGCCGCGTGTCCCGCCCTCACCCGGGGCGAGGCGCTGGCCACCGGCGGTTCCGGCGAGGCGATGCGGGCGTACTGCGAGGGCGAGTTCGGCAAGCTGCTGACCGTCGCCGACGCGTTCGTCGACACTCCCGCCGGTCGCTGGGACATGCAGGTCCGTGGGGTACGGGCCTACCTGCGGGTGCTCCGCGACGAGCCGGTACCCGGCGAGGCCACCGACGACGACGTCACGGACGCGTTGACCACCGCCCGGCGCAGCGGCTTCCACCGGCTGCACTGGACCGTGCTCGGGCTCGGCGCGCTCTGCCGGGCCCTGCAGGGGCGCCGAGCGGAGGCCGCCGGCCTGATCGACGAACTCGCCGGTTCGTGGTCGGCGGTGCCCGCCCTGGCCAGTGGCGAGTGGATGCCCGCCGCCGCGTACGCCGCCGCACTGGCCGGTCGGGAGGCGGCGGTACGGGTCCGGGGCATGCTCGACCGGGTCACCCACCACACGCCGTGGGTGGAGGCGGCGCTGCGTACCGTCACGGCGGCGCTGGCCAGCTCGGACGGCGAGCACGAGCGGGCCGGGCAGCTGTACGCCGCGGCGGCGGAGATCTACGCCGGGATCCCGGACGTCACCGACCGGATGCTCGCCCTGGCGCTCGCCGCCGCCGAACTGCGGCTGGCGGACCGCCGTTCCGAGGCCGAGATGGCGTTGACCGAGGTACGCGCCTTCGCGCTGCGGAACGGGGCGCCCGGCCTGCTCCGGATCGGTCAGGGCCCGCCGGCTCCCGGCAGCACGCCGATGCTCGCCTCCTGACCGGGCCGCCGGCTCCCGGCACCGCGCCGGACCGTCAGGCGGCGATCGATCCGGACGTCGGATCGGCGGTCGGCCCGCTCGCCGCCGTCGCCAGCTGCTGGTTCTTGACCTTCTGCGCGTAGGTGTCGACGTACTCGCGTCCGGAGAGCTCCATCAGCTCGTACATGATCTCGTCGGTGATGGCCCGCTCCACGAACCGGTCGCCGGCCATCCCGGCGTAGCGGGAGAAGTCGAGGGGACGCCCGAACCGGATCTTCACCCGCTTGATCTTCGGGATCAGCTTGCCCGGTGGCTGGATCTCGTCGGCGTTGAGCATCACCACCGGGATGACCGGCGCCCCGCTCTCCAGGGCCAGCCGCGCCACCCCGGTCTTGCCCCGGTACAGCCGACCGTCCGGGGACCGGGTCCCCTCCGGGTAGATCCCGGCCAGGTTGCCCGCCCGCAGCACCGAGAGCTGGGTGTCCAGCGCCGCCTGGGCGGCCTGGCCACCGGAACGGTCCACCGGGATGGTGCCGGTGCCGACGAAGAACATCCGCACCAGGGCGCCCTTCAGCCCCCGGCCGGTGAAGTATTCGGCCTTCGCCACGAAGGTCACTTTTCGCTTGACCATCAGCGGCATGAAGATCGAGTCGGAGAACGACAGGTGGTTGCTGGCCAGGATCGCCGGCCCCGTGTCGGGTACGTTCTCCCTGCCCTCCACCTGCGGCCGGAAGATCAGCCTCAGCCAGGGCCCGAGGATGACGTACTTCATCAGCCCGTACAGCACCGGTGTCCTTCCCGAGCGTTCCGCAGGTCCCCACCTGCCCGGCGACCGCCCGGCACACACGCCGGTGACGCGGTCGCGCCCGGCCGACGGCCGTGGCGGGAACTGTCGGTCATGAGCCTACGAAGCGGTACGGCACGCCACAACGCACTCCCGGAACCAGTCCCCGCCGTGTCACGATTCATTGCACGGCATGTGGGGCAGCGGGCGGCAGGAGCGCCGTCGGGTGTCACGAGCCGGTAGGGAGGGTGTCGGAGTGACAGCGGGAGGGGCCCGTCGGGGACGACGGGACAACGGCCTGGAGGCGACGGAGTACGCGGTCGCCGGCGACGTGGACCCGCGTCTCGGCGAACACCTGCTCGACGTGCTCGCCGCCGGGGGGATCGCCGCCTACCTACAGCCGTCCGCCGACCTCAACCCGGTGACCCGTACCACAACGATGCCGCCCCGGCCCGTCGACCGGCTGTACGTCGACCGGAGCCACCTGGCGACCGCCCGGGACTACCTGACCCAGTTGACCGACGACGAGTCGCCGGGCCAGCCGCCGAACCAGCAGGTGCCGCCCGGTGCCGACCCGGACGTGGAGGCCGAGTGGGCCCGGATCGTCGCCGGCTACCACACCGAGGTCGCCGCTGACGCCCGCTCCTGGCCGGCGGTGGAGGACGTCGCCGAGCACGGGGCGACCGAGCCGGGCGGGGTGGCGACGTCGACGCGCCCGGGCCCGGACGCGCCGGTGCCGGCCGGCCCGGGCGGCCGACGGCTCCCGTCCGCCACCGACATCTCCGGCATCTCGGTCGGGCGCGACGAGCCGTCACTGCTCGACGGCCTCGACACCTTCGGCGCGGACCTGTCCGACGACGCCGAGGAGCGGTACGTCCCACCACCACCGCCCCCGCTGCCCCGGCCGTCCAAGTACGCCGTCATCGGGGTGCTGGCCATCGCCGCCGGCTTCGCGCTCTTCCTCTTTCCGGAAATGCTCCCGCTCGACCGGGGACTGACCACCCTGTTCGGCTTCGCCGGGATCCTCACCGGCTTCGTGACGCTGATCTGGCGACTCCGGCCAGGCGACGACGATGACGACGATCCGGACGACGGGGCGGTGGTCTGAGTCGGCCGGGGCTCGGAAATCGTTCCGGCGTTCTGACCCGTACCGCCCAGATCGCGAGATTCATCGCCCTGTGGTGCTCACGCGTAACCATCGCGTAATTTCGCATCAGTAGGAATACTGCTGTACGTCACCTTCCCCTCACGACTACCCGATCGCTCGTCATTCGCGGTGGTCGCCTCGCCCGGAACGAGGTGCCCGAATGCGACAGAGTTCCCTGGTGGTGGTGGCCAACCGGCTGCCGGTCGACGACAGCGTGGCGCCGGATGGTGCCTGCGAATGGCGTCGCAGCCCCGGCGGCCTGGTCAGCGCCCTTCACTCCCTCCTCCAACACACCCCGGCCACCTGGGTCGGCTGGGCCGGCGGCACCGGTCCGGCACCCAGCCTGGCCGACATCGACGGGGTACGGATGCACACCGTGCCCCTGGCCCAGGACGACGTCCGTGACCACTACGAGGGCTTCGCCAACTCGACCCTCTGGCCGCTCTACCACGACGCGGTGGAGCAGCCGGTCTACCACCGTCGCTGGTGGGAGGCGTACCAGCGGGTCAACCGGCGGTTCGCGGAGGCGGCGGCCGAGGCGGCCGAGCCCGGGGCGGTGGTCTGGGTCCAGGACTACCACCTGCAGCTCGTCCCCCGACTGCTCCGTACGCTCCGCCCCGACCTGCGGATCGGCTTCTTCATGCACGTGCCGTTCCCGCCGCCCGAACTGTTCATGCAACTGCCCCGCCGCGCCGAACTGCTGCTCGGCATGCTCGGCGCCGACCTGGTCGGCTTCCAGCGTCCGCAGGCGACGCACAACTTCGCACAGCTCGCCACCAAGGTGCTCGGCCTGCCCGCCACCGACCGACGGATCGCGGTCGAGGACCGGGTGGTCCGGATCGGCGCCTTCCCGGTCTCCATCGACATGTCGGAGATGGAGGCGCTGGCCGGACGCCCCGACGTGGTCCGGCGGGCCGCCCAGATCCGGCACGACCTCGGCGACCCGCAGCAGGTGATCCTCAGCGTGGACCGGATGGACTACACCAAGGGGATCGAGCAACGGCTCAAGGCCTACAGCGAGCTGCTCGTCACCGGGCACGTCAAGGTCCGGGACACCGTGATGGTCCAGGTGGCGGTGCCGAGCCGGGAACGGGTCGAGCAGTACCAGGTCCTGCGCGAACGGGTGGAACGTGAGGTCGGACGGATCAACGGCGAGTTCGGCAGGGTCGGCGAGCCGGCGATCCACTACCTGACCCAGCCGTTCGACCGGGCCGAACTCGCCGCCCTCTACCGGGCCGCCGACATCATGGCGGTGACCCCGCTGCGGGACGGCATGAACCTGGTCGCCAAGGAGTACGTGGCGGCCCGGGTGGACGACGGCGGCGCCCTGCTGCTCAGCGAGTTCGCCGGCACCGCGGCGGAGTTCGGCCAGGCGTTCCTGGTCAACCCGCACGATCTGGAAGGGCTCAAGTCGATCCTCATCCAGGCCCTGCAGGCCAGCGACGCCGACCTGACCGAGCGGATGCGGGCGATGCGGGACCATCTGCGGGTGTACGACATCCGGGCCTGGGCGCGCTCCTACCTCACCGCCCTGGACCAGAGCGGCTCCCTGGTCACCCAGCTGACCACGTGACGGGGAAGGGCCCCTCCCGGGTCGCCGGACGGAAGCCGGTGACCCGGAAGGGGCCCTTTGCTGACCGCCTGTTCAGCCTGGGCAGGAGAGCCGGGCCCGGCCGGGTCGCTCCGACGGCTATCCGACGAGGTCCTTGTCGAGCCAGTCCAGGATCGCGTCGATCGGCTCCCGCCACCGGGCGTCGAGCATCAGGTCGTGCCCCATCCCGGGGAAGAGCAGCGGCGCGGCCCCGTAGCGGCGGGCGGTGCGGGTCAGCTCCCCGGCTGGTACCACCCGGTCGTCCGGGCTGCCCAGCACCAGGATCGGCGGGGCGCCGACGGGCGGCTCCGGCTCCGGGTGGGCGAGCAACTGCCACTGCGCCCGGGACGACGCCCGACCGAGCCGTTGCGTGTAGCCGCGGGCCGTCGCGTCCGGGACCTCCCGGCTGAACAACTGGCGACGGTTCAGCCGCAGCGGGCCGCCGAAGACCGCCGGCAGGGTACCGCCCGGATTGCGGCGCACCGCCGCGCCGAGGGTGGACCAGCCGCCAAAGACCGGTGCGACCAGCACCCCGGCCCGGGCCGGGTAACGGGCCAACGCGTACGCCGTCACGAGCGCGCCGGCGCCGTGCCCCACCAGCACCGCCCGTCGGGGCAGGCTCGCCGCCACCTGGACCACGTCATGGGCGTACGCCCGCAGCGTCGCCTTCGGGGCCGGCCCGCTGCCGCCGTGCCCGCGCGGGCTGACCGCGTACGCCGGGAAGGCCCGCGACGCGGCGTGTTCGAGCCAGTTCTCCGCGAAGACCCAGGCGCCGTGCCCGAACCCCGGTACGAACAGCAGCGGCGGCTTGCCCTCGTCCGCCTCCGGGCTGGCGGAGAGCACCTCCCGACGTACCGCCGGCACCGGGCGGGTCCACTCCGGGGTGCGGATGAGCCGCATCCGTCCGCTCCGCGCGGTCACGCTGCCACCTCCAGCTCGCCCAACGTGCGCTGCAACGCGCGCAGATACTCGATGTGGCCGACCTCGAACCAGTGTCGGGTGCTCTCCTTGACCCGGGCGGAGTGCCACCGCTCGTTGCTGCCGGTGGCGACCTCGGCGGCGAAGGCCCGGGCCCGGTCCGGCGCGGTCTCGCGCAGGCGCAGCCATCGGGCGATCACCACCGACTGCCAGTGCACCAGGGTGAACAGGCCCGAGTCCGGCTGCAACAGGCCGGCGACGGCCAACGTCGGATGCCAGCGCGCGAAGGCGTTGAGGTGCAACGAGGGCCGCCCGGACGCGTCGGTCCCGAGGATCTCCGGGGCGAGGAACTCGAACTGCGGGAGGTAGCCGGTCGCCAGCACCACCAGATCGGGCTCGATCTCCTGCCCGTCGGTCAGCGTCACCCCGGCACGGTGGAACCGGGCCACCTCCGGCACCGGCGTGATCGCACCGTGCCCGATGTAGTGCACCAGCTGACTGTTCACCAGCGGGTGGGTCTCGAAGACCTTGTGGTCGGGGCGGGGCAGGCCGAACCGGGTCAGGTCCCCCACGGTCAGTTTCAACGTGCGGTGGAACAGCCACTGCCGCAGCCACAGCGGCAGCCGCAGCGCCGCCGTCGCGTGGTTGACCTGGTCGGCGGGACGCCCGAGGGAGTACTTCGGGACGTACCAGTAGCCGCGGCGGGTCGAGTGCCAGCACCGGGCGGCCTGCTGACCCGCCTCCACCGCGATGTCACAGCCGGTGTTGCCGGCGCCGACAACCAGCACCCGCTTGCCGCGCAACTGGGTGGCGTCCTTGTACGCCGAGGCGTGGACCACCTGGCCTCGGAACTCGTCCAGGCCCTCGTACGCCGGCATCTTCGGCGCCCAGTTGTGACCGTTGGCCACCACGACGGCGGCGTACCGGGAGGTGCGCTCGGCACCGTAGCCGCCGGTGCTGCGGGTGGTGACGTCCCACCGGTCGCCCTCGGCCGGTTCGACGCGGACCACCTCGGTGCCGAACCAGATGTGCGGGCGCAGGTCGAAGTGGTCGGCGTACCGCTCCAGATAGGACAGCAACTGGCTGTGGTGCGGGTAGTCCGGCCAGCTGTCCGGCATCGGGAAGTCGGGGAACTCGGTCAACGGCCGGGACGAGATGACGTGCGTGCTGGCGTAGACCGGACTGCGGTCGTGCCGCCAGTTCCAGGCACCGCCGACACCGGTCTCCCGCTCGTAGCAGTCGACGCCGAAGCCGTACTCCTTGAGGTTCTTGATGGCGGTGAGCCCGCTGGCTCCGGCGCCGATCACGCAGACCGTGCCGCCCCGGTCGTAGACCGGGCGCCCGTCCCGCCACAGGGTCGCGACCGGCTCGTGGCTCTCCTGCTCACTGAGGGTGGACACCGAGAGATCTCCTTTTGTCCGGCACGAGTGCCGACGTGCGGGGGGAATCCTCCCGGCTTCCGTCACCCTTTGTCCAGCCCGCCGCGCGCCGGTTTCTCGCCGCAGCGGCCGATCAGGCCGGCAGCAGCAGGTCGGCCAGGATCGGGAAGTGGTCACTGGCCCGGCGGGTCTGCACGGTGTCCAGCACGTCGTAGCCGAGCAGCTCGATCCGGGGGTCCACGAAGAGACCGTCGATCCGGTCCCGGGGTTGCGCGCAGGAGAAGGTGAACCGGTCCGCGCCGCCGGCCGCGAGCCCGGCGTCGGTGAGACCGTCCGCGACGGTACGCCACGCGGCGCCGCCGGAGTTCTCGTTCAGGTCCGCCCCGACCACCACCGGATGCCGGGCCGCCACCAGCTCCTCCTTGAAGAGCATCGCCTGGCCGGGGCGCTCCGTCGGGTCGGTGGAGAAGTGCGAGCCGGCGACCGTGAACCGGGTCGCCCCGATCGCGCAGTCGGCGAAGACGGCACCGCGCAGATGCCGGCCCGGTGTCAACGGATACTGCCGGTACCAGGTGTGGTGGACCCGGATCCGGAGACTGGTCAGCAGCAGGTTGCCCAGCGCCGGCAGACCACCGGCCGCGACCACCAGGCCGAACCGGTCGGCCAGGGCCGCACACTTGTGCCGCCACCGGAACCGCCGGGGTCCCTCCTGGACGATCACCACGTCCGGCGCGGCGCCGCGCACCGCCGCCGCCAACGCGTCCAGGTCGTCACGCTGGCCGTGCACGTTGTACGAGAGCACCCGCAGGCGTACTCCCCGCCCACCGGCCGCCCCGACCGCGTTCTCGTCGGCGGGGACAGCCGCACCCACGCTGCCGTCAGCGTCGGCGGACCGGCTCAGTGCCACGGGTCTTCTCCCTCGCTCCGACTTCCTAACGCCGTCGGGCCAGGTCGGCGGCACCGATCAGGCCGGCGGTGTTACCCATTTCGGCCGGCCGGATCTCCGCCACCGGAATCGTGGCCCGCGCCGCGAGCGCCTCGGTGAAGGCCCGTCGGGTCGGGCCCATCAGCAGTTCACCCGCCTCCACCACGCCGCCCCCGACGACCAGCACCTCCGGGTCGAGGATCTGCGCCATGTCGGCCAGGCCGATACCGAGCCAACGGCCGATCTGGGCGAACGCGGCACAGGAGACCGGATCGCCGGACCGGGCCGCCGCCGTCACCATCGGGCCGGTCACCGCCTCGACGTCACCGCCGGCCAGTTCGAGCAGGATGCCGGCCCGGGTGGGTTCCTGCCGGGCGCCCGCCCGGGCGAACCGGACCAGGGCGTTGCCGCTGGCGTACTGCTCGATGCAGCCGAGCCGGCCGCATCCGCAGAGGTGGCCGTCCGGGACCGAGAGCATGTGACCGAGCTCGGCCGCGATGCCGTGCGCGCCGCGCAGCAGCTCACCGCCGAGCACGATGCCACCGCCGACGCCGGTACCGATGGTGAAGAGCACCATCGAATTGTCGGCGTCCCGTCCGGCGCCGTACCGGAACTCGCCCCAGGCCGCCACGTTGGCGTCGTTCTCGACGATCACCGGCAGCCCCACGGCGGCGCTGACGTAGTCGCGCAGCGGCTCGTTGCGCCAGGCGATGTTGGGCGCGAAGAGCACCGTGGAGCGGGCCGCGTCGATCCAGCCGGCCGCCCCGATGCCCACCGCCGACACCTCGTGCTCGGCCGCCAACTCGGAGACCACCTCGACGATGACGTCCCGGGTCTTGGCAACGTCGTCGGCGGGGGTGTCGCGGCGCACCCGCGCCCGAACCTCGCCCGCCACGTCGACGACGCCGGCGGCCACCTTCGTACCCCCGACGTCGACTCCGATGGTCAGCGTCACCGCTGCCGCTCCCCTCTGCCGTACCGCTCCACGCGGTCGTTTCCCGCCACTGCCGCCGTACCCGCGGTCCGTCGGCACCGACGGCCCGCTCCGGCCGCCCGACGGGCGGCCCGGCGTCAGGCGCCGCTGTCCGACGTCCCCGGCTCCGCCGGTCGGGCGTCCACCGGCCCCTCGGGCGCCCGGGAGGCTGGCACCGACGGGCGCCGGCCGACCGGCCCTGCCGGCCCGACCTGGTCCACCGGTTCGGCTCCGGGAGCCGCCGGTCGCCCGCCCGGGTCGGAGAATTCCCCGGTCGCGGGTGGTGCACTCGCGGCCCGGGTCGCCGCCGCCCAGACATCCGACTCGACTGCCGGCCCCGAATCATGCCCCGTCCGGGTGGCCTCCCGCCACACCGAGTCGGCGTGACGTTGCGCCGACCCACCCGGGACGTCACGAACAACACGTGGCGCCGACGGTCGACTGTCCGGTTCGGTACCCGGTGCCTGATCCTCGGCGTCGGCCGGGGCCGGTCGGTCGGCCCCGCCCCGCTCGGCGCGGCCGGCCTCCGCTCCGGCACCGACCGGCCCGGCCGTCGGACCCTCGCCGGCGGCGGCACCGTACGCCCCGGCGTCGCCAGCGGCCGACCACCCGTCGCGGACGTCGCTGTCGGCCGACCGGCTGTCGTCGGCGGTGGTACGCGGACCGGCCGAGTTGGCCACTGCGGAGAACGCCCGTAGCAGGCTGGCCACCCCGGCGGCGAGGTCTCCGGCCCCGGTGGCCAGTCGTTCGACCAGTTCCGGACTCGGATCGCGGAGCACGGTGACCACCCGACAGACCGGACAGACACAGCATTCCGGTCCACCGGTGGCGAAACCGTGCCGGGTCGCTCCGTCACCGGCCGGCCCCGCCGTCTCCCGGACCGGGTCGTCGCCCGGGTGGGGCGCCTCACCGGCCGATCCCGTCGGCTGCCCGGCCACACCGCTGGTCGGCGGCGGCCCCGCCGGTTCGGTCGGGGGGTGCCCGGCCGGAGTACCGGTCGAGGACTGCCCCGCCGGAGTACCGGTCGAGGGCGGCTCGGCCGGAGTGCCGGTCGAAGGGGGCGCCACCTGGTCCAGGACGTCGGAGATCACCTGGCCGACCGTTCCGACCAGGTCACGCGCCCCGGCCCGGTACCGCATCCCGGACGCCGCCGTCTGGGCCATCGCGAGTGCGGCGGCGACCAGACGTTCGGCCTCCTCCCGCGCGGAACCCGGTTCGGGCGTACCGCCGGACGCACCGCCTGTTCTCATGATCGGCTCCTTACGCCGGAGGGGGCGCTGGACGGTGGGTCAAGACGCCGTGTCCAAGGTTTCCACCCGCCGCTTGAGCTGCGTCAACGCCGCATCCATGATCATCTTCTCGGCTTTCCGCCGGAACATTCCCAGCATGCCCACCGACAACTCGACCTCAAGCGTGTAGGTGACGGACGAGGTGCCGTCGCGATTGTCCGCGATGTCGTACGACCCGTTCTGCACCCGCTGCATCCGGGAGGGTTGCAGCAGGTGCCACTCGATCCGCGAGATGTCCTCGGCGTACTCGTACACCAGGGTGTACTCGTCGGTCATCACCCCGGCGTCGATCACGAACTGGACCTGGGCGGGGTAACCGTCCTCGTACTCCTCCACCACCTCGGCCCGCTTCACGGCCTCGGCCCACTCGGGATAACGCGCGAAGTCACAGATCACCGAGGTCACCCGGGCCGGCGGAGCGGCGATGACGATCGACTGGGTGGAGGAATCCGCCATGCCCGGCAGGCTACCTGGCACCGGCATGAGCCGGGCCGACCACCTCACCCCCGTTTCACCGGTCCAGCCACACGCCGTCCGCTCCCCCGGCCAGCCACGCCCCGACCGAGCCTCAGGCCAACCACTCCCCGCCCCCGGTCCCGCCCGAACCCCGGCCAGGCGCGCCCCGTCCGCTCCCCCGGCCAGCCACTCCCTGCCGACCCCTCGGGCCGACCGCCGACCGGCTGCGGCTCGGCCTGGCGAGGCGGACGGATCCGGCAGCCAGGTAGGTTGCGGAGGTAACCGGACCGGTCGGCCGTCGGCGGACCGGGTCGACACGAGCACGAGGGAGTGCAGGTGCGCGAGTTTTCGGTCCCGCCGGCTGTCACGATCGGCGACGCGGCCAACCTCACCGACCCGGTCTGGGACAACGCGGAGGAGATGCCGAACAGTGTGCAGTTCGTCCGACGCGCCACGGAGTCGGACGGCTCGGACGGCGGTTGGACCGAGGTCACCTGCCGCCAGTTCCGCGACGAGGTCCTCGCGCTGACCCGCGGCCTGATCGCGGCCGGCATCACCCCGGGTTCCCGGGTCGGGCTGATGAGCCGGACCCGGTACGAGTGGACCCTGATCGACTACGCCATCTGGGCGGCCGGCGGGGTGACGGTGCCGATCTACGACACGTCCAGTGCCGAGCAGGTGGCCTGGATCCTGGCCGACTCGGGCGCGGTCGCCTGCGTGGTGGAGACGAACGCGCACGCGCTGACCCTGTCCGGGGTCCGCGACCAGTTGCCGAGGCTGGAGCAGGTCTGGCAGATCGACGTCGACGGCATCGCCGACCTGGTCACGCTCGGCGAGCGGATCGATCCGACCGAGGTGGACCTGCGCCGCCGGGCGGTCCGGGCCGGCGACCTCGCCACGATCATCTACACCAGCGGCACCACCGGACGTCCCAAGGGCTGCGCCCTGACCCACCGGAACCTGCTCTCCGACATCTGCAACGCGATCCCGGTGCTGCCCAACCTCTTCAACGAGGGGGCGTCGACGCTGCTGTTCCTGCCCCTGGCCCACTCGTTCGCCCGGCTGATCCAGATCGGCACGGTCCGGGCCCGGGCCACCCTGGCCCACGCCCCCGACACCAGGAACCTGGTCAACGACCTGAAGGAAATCAAGCCCAGTTTTGTGCTCTCGGTGCCCCGGGTCTTCGAGAAGGTCTACACCGGGGCCGTGCAGAAGGCGAACGACGAGGGCAAGGGCAAGGTCTTCGCCGCCGCCGAACGGGTGGCGATCGCGTACAGCGAGGCTCTGGACAGCTCCTCCGGGCCGGGCCTGGGGCTGCGGCTGCGGCACCGGGTGTTCGACCGGCTGGTCTACCGCAAGCTCCGGGCCGCGCTCGGCGGCCGCTGCGAGAACGCGGTCTCCGGCGGGGCTCCGCTCGGCGCCCGGCTCGGCCACTTCTTCCGCGGCGTCGGGGTCCGGGTCTACGAGGGGTACGGCCTCACCGAGACCTCACCGGCGGTCGCGGTGAACCTCCCCAGCGCCACCCGGATCGGCACGGTGGGCCGACCGCTGCCCGGGGTGACCATCCGGATCGCCGACGACAACGAGATCCTGATCAAGGGCGACGTGGTCTTCCAGGGCTACTGGAACAACCCGAAGGCCACCGCCGAGGTGCTCACCACGGACGGCTGGTTCCACAGCGGCGACCTCGGCGAACTCGACGATGACGGATATCTGACCATCACCGGCCGGAAGAAGGAGATCATCGTCACGGCGAGTGGCAAGAACGTCGCGCCCGCCGTACTGGAGGACCGGATCCGGGCCCACCGGCTGGTCAGCCAGTGCATGGTGGTCGGCGACCGGCGCCCGTTCGTCGCCGCGCTGGTCACGCTCGACGAGGAGGCGCTGCCGGCCTGGCTGCGGGAACAGGGCCGGCCGGAGGACAGTCCGGTCGAACAACTGCGGAACGACCCGGAACTGCGTGCCGAGATCCAGAAGGCGGTGGATGAGGCCAACCGGGCGGTCAGTCGGGCCGAAGCGGTCAAGCAGTTCCGGATCCTGCCCCGGGACTTCACCGAGGCGAGCGGCGAACTCACCCCGTCGCTCAAGGTCAAGCGGAACATCGTCGCGAAAACCTACTCGGCGGACATCGCCGAGATATACGGCGACTGACTACGATCCGTCAGGTGCCCGCCTCGACCTCCGGTCCACCACACCCGCACCCGCTCGCGACGGCGGCGCGCCTCGTCATGCTCGCCCTCGTCGCGGTCCTCACGCTGATCGCCACCCGGGATCCGGGACAGCTCCGCTGGGTCGCCCTGCTCGCGTTCGCCGGCATCCCCGCGGTGATCGCCCCCAAGCACCGCGTACTCGCGCCGCTCGGCAGGTTCGCCGAGGTGGTGCTCGTCGGACTGGCCGCCGCCCAGGTCGCCGCCTCCGCGACCATCAACGGCCCGATGCCCGGACTGGGCGCCTCGGCGATCCTGCCCTACCTCGCGGTGCCGCTCACCGCCGCCGCGCTGCAGCGTCGGTCCCGGGAGGGCGTCGCGCTGGCCGTGGTGGCCGCGGCCACCCTCGCGGTCGGCGGGGCGTTGGCCACCGGGGACGGCGGTCGGCAGATCGGCCAGCCCGGCTACCTCGCGGCGGCGGCCCAGTGGTTGATCCTCGCCGGACTCGGGCTCTCCGCGGCGGGCACGCTGCAACGCATCCTGCAGGCCCGTGGCGAGACCCGGCCGCAGCCGTACGCCGAGGCGACCCGGTTGCTGACCCAGCTGCGCAGCGTCGCCCGACAGCTGCCCGGGGCGACCCTCGATCCGGGCGGCATCTCGGAGCACCTGCTGGAGGAGCTGCGCGGCGTGGTCCGGGCGGACCGGGCAGCCGTTCTCTCCGCCAGCGGCGGGGGCCGGCTGGTGGTCCTCGCCCAGGTCGGCGTGGACCGGGTCGACTGGGAGACGACGCTGGACGCGGACTCGGCGATCGCCGACGCCTGGGCGAGCCAGCAACCGCAGACCGCCAACCGCTCGCAGGCCCGGTCACACCGGGGTGGCGAGGTGTCCTCGCTGGTCGTACCGCTGGTCGCCGGGGTACGCACGGTCGGCCTGGTGACCCTGGAGGCGGACGTCGCCAACGCGTACCCGTCCCCGGCGGTGGCCCAGGTGACCGCGTTGACCGGGCCGGCGGCGCTGCGGCTGGAGGCGGCGCTGCTCTTCGACGAGGTCCGCTCGCTGGCCACCAACGAGGAGCGGCAGCGGCTGGCCCGGGAGATCCACGACGGCGTCGCCCAGGAACTGGTGATGGTCGGGTACGGCATCGACAACGCGATGGCCACCCTGCCGGACGGGGCGCAGGAGACCGCCGAGGAGTTGCGGGCGCTGCGGGCCGAGGTGACCCGGGTCATCACCGAGCTGCGACTCAGCCTGTTCGAGCTGCGTAGCGAGGTGGACCGGCACGGTGGGCTCGCCGCCGCCATCGCCGAGTACGCCCGTACCGTCGGCGCCTCCGCCGGGCTGCGGGTGCACTACACGCTCGACGAGTCGACGGCCCGGCTGCCGGCCGCCACCGAGGCGGAGTTGCTCCGGATCGCCCAGGAGGCGATCACGAACGCCCGCAAGCACGCCGGGGCCGCGAATCTCTGGGTGAGCTGTGCCGTGGATCCCCCATTCGCCCAGATTGAAGTGTCGGATGATGGTCAGGGCATCGCTGACCAGCGCCCTGATGGCAGGTACGGTCTTGCGATCATGGCGGAGAGGGCGGAACGTATCCGGGGCCGGCTAGAGATCAGTCCGCGACACCCCAGCGGCACGACGGTGGCAGTGGTGCTCGGAACCTCGCCCCGGCGCGATAGCGTGCGCGATAGCGTCACCGCATCAGAAGGGGAGTAACCCGAGCATGACCACCAGCCCCATGCCGACCACTCGGACCAAGGTCCTGCTCGTCGACGATCATGACCTGATCCGCAAGGGACTGCGGCACGCGTTTGAGCGGGACCGGCAGTTCGAGGTCGTCGGCGAGGCCGCCACCGCCGCGGAGGGGGTCCGACAGGCCGGCGCGCTACAGCCCGACGTCGTGATCATGGACCTCCGCCTTCCCGACGGCAGCGGGCTCGAAGCCACCCGCGCACTCCGCAAGTCCAGCGCCACCATGGGCATCGTGGTGCTGACCATGTACGCGGGCGACGACCAGCTT
The DNA here is from genome assembly GCF_036422035.1 of Plantactinospora sonchi. NCBI lineage: Bacteria > Bacillati > Actinomycetota > Actinomycetes > Micromonosporales > Micromonosporaceae > Plantactinospora > Plantactinospora sonchi. The sequence goes on along the minus strand of NZ_JAZGQK010000016.1, from coordinate 80,793 downwards.
TTCGGCGCCCTCGAAGCCGGCGCGAGCGCCTTCGTACCGAAGACCGCCCCCGCCGACGAGGTGGTGGCCGCCGCCCGGCACGCCGCCTCCTCACCGAGCGCCTTCACCGCCGCCGACCTCGCCGAGGCGATGAAGCGCCGGTTGGCCCCGTCCGGCCCGCAGTTGTCCCCCCGGGAGGGGCAGGTGCTGCGCCTGCTCGCCGACGGCATGAGTGTCGCCGGCATCGCGAAGCAGCTGTTCGTCAGCGAGTCGACGGCCAAGACGCACATCTCGAAGCTCTACGAGAAGCTCGGCGCCGCGAACCGGGCCCAGGCGCTGATGACCGCGCTCCGGCTCGGTCTGCTCGAAGCGCCGGACGCGCCCAAGTTCTGACCCGCCCGACAACGGGGCTGTTGGCGGGTCACACCGCCGACAGCCCCCGTGGCCGGGGCACGGGCCATCGCCGGCCGGCTCCCGCCCGGCGGTGACCGGCCTGCGAGGTCACACCGGCCCCCGCCTGGTCGCGAAAGTGGCCACGACCGTCGGTGCGCAGAGGGCGCGGGCCTGACAGTTGTCGGCTCAGGGCGCCGGGTTGGCGACCCGGGCCGGCACCGGGCGACCGGTCAGTCGCCGGAACGCCAGGTAGGTCTCGCAGCCCAGGCAGAGCCCGAAGGCCGCGTTGAGGAAGGCCGCCGCCAGGGCCAGGCAGCTCATGACCAGGCCGAGTACCTGGGCGCCGGCCAGGTAACCGGCGGCGCCGACCAGCAGGAACAACAGCCCGACCACCTGGGAGAACCGGACCGGCGCCGCCGGCTCCAGTTCCGTGGGGCGGGCCAGTCGGGGCGCGACCAGAAACCTGAAGATCAGGGCGTACGGGTTCCAGCGTGGGTCCACGGCGGCCACGCCGAACACGGCCGCCTGGGCCAGGGCCAACCAGCCGGAGCCGGTGAGCAGGACAACGACCATGACAAGCGCGGTGAGCGCCGCGGCGAAACGCGGGGCACGGGGATCGAGCAACATGTGCACCTCGGGGGCAGGAGGACGGGCTCGGTCGGATCGGGTGAGCGTGGAACTGTCGACGCGGACGTCGGCGTGTGACGAGTCATGGTGCTGCTTCGGAGCTGTTCCGGCGCACGAGCGGTAAGCGTGCCGCGCCGCCGGGGAGCGGTCATGGCGGGCCGTGCGTGCCGCCGCCTGGCGAGGTGGTCATGGTGCGGTGTTGTCGAGCAGCGGCGCGACGGTGGCGATCACCTGGGCCTTGCTCGGCACTCCGGCGGCACGCCGGACCACCCGCCCCTCGGAGTCGATCACCAACACGGTCGGGGTGCGCCAGATCCCGAGCGTCCGGACGGCGGCCAGCTCGCTCTCCGCGTCGACCTCGACATGACGTACGCCGTCGAGCAGTGCCACCACGTCGGTGAGCACCCGGCGGGTGGTACGGCACGGGGCGCAGAACGCCGACGAGAACTGGAGCAGCGTGGCGGGGGTGCCCAGCCGTACGCCGAGCGCGGTGAGCGTGGCACGTAGGTCGGGATCGTCCGGGGTGTCGGAGACGTCCCCTCGCTGGTCCGACGTCCCTCCGGCAGGCCCGCCGGACGGAACACCGGCGGTACCCGACTCGCTGCCGGTCGTACCGGAATCGGTGCCGGCGGTACCGGCTGGGATTCCGGCGGTACCGGGGAAGGTGGGTGCGGGTGTCACGGGTCGGAGCACGCCGTCCCGTCGGCGATGCCACAGTCCGAGCCCGGTGGCGACCAACAGCGTGGTCACCACCGCGAGCGATCCTGTGAACGCCGCATCCCGCACCAGGACAGAGTGCCACGCCCGATCATCGATATCCATGGTTCGGCGCCGCGCCGGTGGGCAAGCCCACCTCCGGTGGGTGACACGTCACACCCGACCGTGCCGCGACCGCCCTCCAACGCCCGCCCGAGGGCCGTCCCGGTACCGGAGAGGTCCACTCAGCCGGCGAGCAGCTCGGTCATCCGCTGCGCCTGCTTCTCCCAGCGCCATTCCCGTTCCACCCAGGCCCGTCCGGCCGCGCCCATCCGCCGGGCCAGTTCCGGGTCGGCGAGCAGGGTCGCCACCCGGTCGGCGAGCTGGCGGCCGTCCCGGCCGTTGACGACGTACCCGGTCTCACCCTCGCGAACCGCGTCCGGCGCGCCGCCGGAGTCGCCGGCGACCACGGGCAAGCCGGTCGCGGACGCCTCCAGGTAGACGATCCCCAGTCCTTCGACGTCCAGGCCCCGGTTGCGGGTCCGGCACGGCATGGCGTAGACGTCACCGGCCGCGTAGTGCGCGGGCAGTTCGGCGGTCGGCACGCTGCCGGTGAAGACCACGTCGTCGGCGACCCCGACCCGTCGGGCGAGCTTCTCCAACGCGCCCCGGTACGGGCCGCCGCCGACCACCAGCAGGGCCGCTCCCGGCACCCGACGCCGGATCTCGGGCAGCGCACGGATCAGCGCGTCCTGTCCCTTGCGCGGCACCAGCCGGGAGACGCAGACCACGACCGGCCGGTCGGACAGCCGGTGCCGGGCGCGGACCTCGGCCCCGTCGACGTCCAGGCGGTAGACGTCGACGTCCACCCCGGGGGCGAGCCGACGCAGTTCGGTGCGGCCGTCCAGCACCCGGGCCAGCCGTACCCGGGTGTACTCGCCGAGGTAGGTGGTGACGTCGACGCCGTCACCGATGCGGCGCAACGCGGACCGCGCACCCGGCAGTGCCGCCCAGCCGACCTCGTGCCCGTGGGTCTGGGCCACCGCCCGTCGTATCCCGGCGCGGCGGCGCAGCCCGGTGGCGAGCAGCCCGAGCGGCGCGGCGGCGCCGAACCAGACGGTGTCGCAGTCGTAGCTCCGGGCCAACTCGGCGGCCCGGCGGGCGACGTGCGGGGTCGGCAGCAGCACGCCGGTCGGCTCGCGGACCACCTCGAACGGCTGGTCGGCGTCGAACTTGTCGGCCCCCCGCCAGGTCGAGGCGTAGACCACCACCGAGCCGGGCGGCTGCCGGACCGCGAGGCCGTGCACGAAGGACTGGATCCCGCCGGGTCGCGGGGGGAAGTCGTTGGTGACGAGCAGGGTCCTGGTCAACCGCCGGCTCCTCGGGCGTACGCGCGGGCCGCGGCCATGCGCTCCACTGTGGACGGGTGGCTCGCCGAGTAGAGGTACACCCAGCGGGGTGGATCGGGGTCGGCCAGGTTGACGCTGGACAACCGGCGCTGCATCGCCTCGAAGGCGGCCGGGTCACCGGTCAACACCATCGCGTGCCGGTCGGCCCGGGCCTCGACCTGTCGGGAGACCCATGCCTGGGCCGGCGCGGCCAGCACACCGGCCAGCGTCACCAGCGCGACCAGCAGCGGAAACGCGGTCGGTTCGGCGACCGAGCCGACCCCGGCCGCTCGCAGCAGTGCCCCCGACGAGCCGAGCAGGTAGAGCGCCACCACCGCGGCGGCGGCGCCGAGCGCGCCGGTCAGGGTGCCGGTCAGCACGTCCCGGTCCTTCGCGTGCCCCAACTCGTGCGCGACCACGCTGGCCACCTCCTCCGGCGGCGCCTCGCGCAACAGGGTGTCGTAGACGACGATCCGCCGGGTCGGACCGAACCCGGAGACGTACGCGTTGACCGCCCGGGTACGCCGCGAGGCGTCGGCGACCAGCACGTCCTTCACCGGTACGCCGTCGGTCTCGGCGAGCGCCATCAGCTCGGTGCGCAGCGCCCCCGGCTCCATCGGGGTGAACCGGTTGAAGATCGGCTCCACCAGCACCGGCAGTACGAAGGAGAGCAGCGTCACCAGGCCCGCGGCGCCGACCGCGCCGACCGCCCACCACCACCGGGGGGCGAACCGGGTCACCGCGTAGAAGCCGAGCAGGGCCACCGCGCCGATCACCGCGCTGACCGCGTACGACTTGAGCAGGTCGACAGTCCAGCCGCCCCAGCCCTGGGTGGAGAGGCCGTACCGGGCCACGACCGCGTGCCGCCAGGCGGCGAACGGCAGTGTCAGCAGGTCCGCCACCAGCACCACGGCCAGCCCGCCGAGCACCGCCTGGGCGATCCAGTTGTCGCCGAACGGACGCCCGACCAGGGAGACGAGCTTCGCGCCGAGCGGGGTCAGACCGAGCAGGACCGCCACGAGCAGCCCGACCAGCATCCCGCCGTACGTCCCCGGACGGAGTTCGGCGTGGAAGGCGCGACCCCGGGTCACCTCCGCCGGACGCAGATCGTCCAGGGCGGCCAGTTGGTCCGATCGGGGTGCGGGTGGACGGTGCCACGGCACCAGCGCCAGAGTCACGGCCACGAGCAGGACGACAAGGCCGGCGAGCGTCACGGCCGCCCAGGTGCGCGGTGTCATCGGCGGATCCGGGTGAGATGCCCGGACGACTCCGGACGGACGGCGACGCCCCGTTGCCGCTCGGTCATCGCCTCAGCCCTTCCGTCCGCCCTCAGCGCGCGGCCATCCTACGTCGCGCCGACGCTCGCGAAGGACATTAGCGCCCCGCCGGGTGCGGGGTTCGCGGCTCCCGGCTGAGTGGGCTAGGCGACCCGCCGACGTCGCCGACGGTTGGCGGCGAGGCGCAGTGGCGGGGGCGGCGGAACCTCCAGCACCTCCACGTCAAACCCGGCCCGGGCGAAGACCTCGATCGCGTACTGCTCCTCGGCGGTGAGGTTGCCCTGGTCGGGCGGCCGGTCCAGCAGGGCGCTCACCAGGCAGTCGGAGCAGGGCGCACCCGGCCGGGGGCAGTTGTCGCAGTCGATGAGCATCGGTCCCCTCCTCAGCGGGTGATCCGGCCGCCCACTGTTCTTGTCGCAGGCCGGCCACCATCGGTTACATCGACGCTAGGACAGGGGTACGACAAGAACCAGCCCAGGTGGTTAAGAAGGGGCCCTTCCTCTACCAAAAGCGATAAGAAGGGGCCCTTCCTTGCACCCTCAGGCCCGGGCGAGGCGGCGGAGCAGGGAGTCCGCCCCGAGCGGGTACGCGCCGTGCCGTCGTACCCCGTCGGCGACCTCACGGTCGGACGAGACCACCACGATCGGGCGCCCCGGGGGCTCGGCCCGGACCAGCCGGCGGATCAGGTCGTCTGCGGTCTCCCCCTTGCGGGAGAAGAGCACCCGTACACCGCGCGGCGCGGGCGGCAGTCCGTGCATCCGCTCGGCACCGTCGAAGACGACGGTGACCTCGTCGCCGGTCTGCGCCGCGATCCCGCCCAGCCCGGTGATCAGCCGTTTGCGCTGCTGCTCCAGTGACATCTCGCCGAACCCGCGCTTGGTGACGTTGTAGCCGTCCACGATCAGGTGCGCCCGGGGCAGCGCCAGCAGCTGGTCGAGCCGGGCCGGGTCGTCGGTGCCCAGTCCGCGGGCCGAGTCAGCCGCCGTCGGATTGTCGGCGAAGGCCTCGGCGACGTAGTCGGCCGGAAGCCGGTCGGCGGGGTCGAGGGCCAGTTCCCGACGCAGCCCCACGGCGGCCCGTCCGATCGTCTCCAGCAGCAGCCAGAGCCGGGCGTCGTCGACCGACCGTGCCTCCTTGGCGGTCTGCCGGACCGCTCCGGCGGCCGCCTCGGCCTCGGCCAGCCGGGCCCGCGTCCGACGCAGTTCCGCCTCGTGGTCGGCGGCGGCCCGGCTGGCCCGACCCTTCTCGGTGGCCAGCAACTCGCTGGCCCGACGTTCCCTCGCCTGGGTCTCCCGCAGCGACCGGCCCAGCACCCGGACCTCTTCCCGCAGTTGACCGAGTTCCTCGCGGAGCCGGGCGACCTCGTCCCGGAGTTTGTCCGCCTCGACCTTGGCCACCGCCCGGTCGTGTTCGGCACGGGCGGCCCGCTGTTCGGCCTCCCGGACCAGCTCGGCCACGGCCGCGCTGTCCACCTCGGCCCGGACCGCCGCTCCGGCGTCCTCGACCAGGGCGCGCCAGCCGGTCGGCCGGGCCAGGTAGGCGAGTGCCGCGACCTCCACCGGGTCGGCGGCGGCCGGGCTGGCGCCCGAGACGACCGCCGCGCCCAGGGCACCGGCGTCGGCGAGCACCCGGCTGGCCACGCGCTGCCGGAACAGCGGATCGCCGGCCAGCTGGGTGGCGATCGGCGCCCCGCCCAGCCGGGCCCGCCGGTTCGGCGCGAACTTGGCGACCCGGCGGAGCGGGGCCGGCAGTTCGTCGCCGGGCAGCGTGGGCAGCACCGCCGCCGCCACGCTGATGATCCGTTGCCGGACCGGTTCCGGCAGGGTGGGTTCCGGCTCCGCCGCCTCGCCCGGCCCCACCGCGTCGCCCGCTTCCACGGCATCGCCCGGTTCCATGGCGTCGCCCGGTTCCATCGCGTCGGCGGACTCCGTGGGTTCAGCCAGGTCGCGGCCCAGCTCCGGGACCTCGCCGACCACGTCCGAGTCCGGTTCCAAGAACTCGCCGGTCGCGTCCGAGTCCGGTTCCAAGAACTCGCCGGTCGCGTCCGACCCCGCCTCGGGGGCGGCCACGGTCAGGTCCGGGCCGGTCCGGGCCGGGAGGCCGGGCTCCTCCTCCGGTCGGAGCGTGCCGGGCTCCGACTCCCGGTCACCCGCCTCGGCGCGCGTGGACTCCGCCGCCCCGTCGGGGAGGCGGTCGTCGAACGATTCGGCGCGAGGCATGCCGCCAGTCTCCCACCGACTCCCCACCCACCGCCCTTCACCTCAGATGATCTCTTCACGTTTGCCGCTGTGACAGCCGGGGCCCGGGTGGCCGGAGTGTCGTACGTGCCGCTTAACCTGCCCGCCGTGGTGCAACCCCGATACGTGCAGGGCACGCTGGACGGCCTGTCGGACGGCGACCCGTCCACGGGCGACCGGCCCGGTGACGCCCTGTCACTGCACGACACCACATTCGTGGTGCTGGACCTGGAGACGACCGGAGGCGCCCCGGACGGCGGCGGCATCACCGAGATCGGCGCGGTGAAGGTCCGGGGCGGCGAGCAGCTCGGCGTACTGGCGACCCTGGTCAACCCGGGGGAACCCGTCCCGCCGTTCATCACCGTGCTGACCGGGATCACCCAGGCGATGCTGGCGCCCGCCCCGCCGATCGAACAGGTGCTCCCGAGCCTCCTCGAGTTCCTCCGTGGCGCCGTACTGGTCGCCCACAACGCGCCGTACGACGTCGGGTTCCTCAAGGCGGCCTGCGCCCGGCACGGGTACGTCTGGCCCAACCCCCGGGTGCTGGACACCGCCGCGCTGGCCCGCCGGGTGCTCACCCGGGACGAGGTGCCCAACCGCAAGCTCGGCACCCTGGCCGCCTACTTCCGTACCCCGAACCAGCCGAACCACCGGGCGCTGGACGACGCCAAGGCGACGGTGGACGTGCTGCACGGGTTGATCGCCCGGCTCGGCGGACACCGGGTGGAGACGCTGGGTGACGCGATCGAGTTCGCCCGCGCGGTCACCCCGACCCAGCGACGCAAACGGCACCTGGCGGACGGGCTGCCCCGGGTGCCCGGGGTCTACATCTTCCGGGCCGCCGACGACCGGCCGCTCTACGTGGGCACCTCCGGCGACATCGCCACCCGGGTCCGCAGCTACTTCACCGCCGCCGAGAAACGGGCCCGGATCTCGGAGATGCTGGCCGCCGCAGAGCGGGTGGAGGCGATCGAGTGCGCCCATCCGCTGGAGGCCGAGGTACGCGAGCTGCGGCTGATCGGGGCGCACGCACCGCCGTACAACCGCCGGTCGAAGTTTCCGGAGCGGGTGCTGTGGTTGAAGCTGACCGTGGAGCCGTACCCACGGTTGTCGGTGGTCCGCAACCTCGGGCCGGACGACGAGGCGTACCTGGGCCCGTTCAACTCCCGCCGGGCGGCGGAACTCGCCGCCGCCGCGGTGCACGACGCGGTGCCGCTGCGACAGTGCACACACCGGCTCTCGGTCCGGAACACCACGCCGGCCTGTGCCCTGGCCGAGTTGGGCCGCTGCCCGGCCCCCTGCGAGCACCGGATCTCGGTCACCGACTACGAACAACGCGCGGTCACACCGGTCCGGACCGCCATGGTGGACGATCCACAGGTGCTGGTCGACGCGCTGCTCGGCCGGATCGAGGCGCTGAGCGGGGACCACCGGTACGAGGAGGCGGCGGTGGTCCGGGGTCGGCTGGTCGCGGTGCTGCGGGCCACGGTGCGGATGCAGCGCCTGGTCGGGCTGACCCGGATCGCCGAGCTGGCCGCCGCCCGGCGGACCACCGACGGCGGCTGGGAGATCGCCGTGGTCCGGCACGGCAGGCTCGCCGGCGCCGCCACCGCCGCGCCCGGCGTACCGCCCCGGCCGGTCCTCGACCTGGTCCGGGCCACCGCCGAGACGGTGCTGCCGGGGCACGGACCGGTCCCGAACGCCTCGGCCGAGGAGTCGGAACGGATCCTGTCCTGGTTGGAACGACCCGACACGCGGTTGGTCGACACCTCCACCGGTTGGTCCTCTCCGGCCAGAGGCGCGGAGAGGTTCCGTGACCTGCTCGCCCGGGCCGAGGCGGCGTCGTCCGCCCAACTCCCGACCAAACGCACATGAGCAAGTGACCGATCGGACGACCTTCGCTCCCTTAGGCTGTTAGAGAAGTGCAGTCCTGCCCGATTTCGGGGTTTGCTTCCACGGCCGCTTCGCAAAGCGGTCACCGGGAGCGATCACCGGAAGGCGGGCGGTGAGCGAGGAGGTGGCTCTGCGTGGACCTCGACGCCCCACACGGCGCCGCCCTCGGAGGCGCCCGCGCGACCGAGATCACGTTGAGCAAACGCCTGCGTTCGTTCCTCTCCTGGCCGTCCGCTGAGGATGATCCGGTCACCCGGCTGGCCCGGGCCCACCGCGCCGTCCACCCGAACGCCGACGTCGGGGTGCTGCGCCGCGGTTACGCCATTGCCGAGAGCATGCACCGGGGGCAGTTCCGCAAGAGCGGTGAGCCGTACATCACCCACCCGTTGGCGGTCGCGCAGATCTGTGCCGAGCTGGGCATGGACACCGTCACCCTGGTCGCCGCGCTGCTGCACGACACGGTCGAGGACACCCGCTACACCTTGCAGGCGCTGACCGGGGACTTCGGGCCCGAGGTGGCCCACCTGGTCGACGGGGTGACCAAGTTCGACAAGGCGTTCTACGGCAAGGCCGCCGAGGCCGAGACGATCCGAAAGATGATCATCGCGGCCGGCAAGGACGTCCGGGTTCTGATCATCAAGCTCGCCGACCGGCTGCACAACATGCGTACCCTCGGGGTCCGCTCGCCGGCCTCCCGGGCCCGGATCGCGGGGGCGACCCAGGAGGTGCTGGTCCCGCTCTGCGACCGGCTCGGCATCCAGGCGCTCAAGCGCGACCTGGACGACGTGGTGCTGCAACACCTCGAACCCGAGGCGTACGAGCTGATCGACGAGCACGTCAAGAACCGGCCACACTGGGCGGCCTACCTCGACGACGTGGTCAACCAGACCCGGGTGGTGCTCCGCCGGGACAAGATCGTGGCGACGGTGCAGCCCCGTCCCCGGCACTACTACTCGATCTGGAAGGACACCGTCGCCCGGGACCAGACGACCCCGTTCGACCTGCCCCGGATCGTGATCGTGGTCGACGGCCCGGACACCGACTGCTACGCCGCCCTCGGCTCGATCCACGGGCTCTGGCGACCTGTCGCCGGGCGGTTCAAGGACTACATCGCCGCCCCGAAGAACAACCTCTACCGCTCCCTGCACACCACGGTCATCGGTCCGGGCGAGCGTGTCGTCGAGGTGCTGATCCGGACCAGCACGATGCACCGGTCCGCCGAGTACGGCATCGCCGCCGACTTCCGCTATCCCCGTCCCGGGGTCGACGGCGCCAACAGCGCGGAGCAGCTCGACTGGCTGCAGCGGGTGCTCAACTGGGAACGGGAGACCGCCGACCCGGCGCAGTTCCTCCAGTCGCTGCGCTGCGACCTCGCCGAGACCCAGATCCAGGTCTTCGCCGAGGGCCGGCAGATCGTGCTGCCGTCCGGTTCCACGCCGGTGGACCTGGCGTACGAACTCGGCCCGGACCGGGGCGACCACTGTCTCGCCGCCAAGATCAACGGACGGCTGGCCCCGCTCTCCTCGGAACTGGAGGAGGGCGACGTGGTGGAGATCTTCACCGAGACCGACGCGCAGAGCGAACTCGACCTCGCGGTCGCCCCACCCGGCCCACGCCGGGAGTGGCTCGGCTTCGTCAAGTCCCCGCACGCCCAGATGCAGATCAACCGCTGGTTCGCCGATCACCAGGAACCGGGGATCTCCATCTCGGACAAGGTCCGACTGGGTCGGGCCACCATCGGGCTCACCCTGCGCAAACACAACCGTGGACTCGCCAGCGACCTGCCGTTGCGCCAGCTCGCCGAGCAGCAGGGTTATCCCGACCTGGAAACCCTGCTGGTCGCCGTGGTCGACCGGACCATCGAACCGGACACCGTGGTCGAGCAGCTCATCGCCATGGTCGACCATCAGGAGTGAGATCCGCTGTGCCCCGGGTCACCCATGGTCCGGGTACGACCTCTAGCCTGGATTCGTGATCACCCGCCGCTCGCCGACGCGTGCCATCGGCTACAAGGTCTTCTACCGCCTCCCCATCGGGGTACGTCGTCGGCTGGTCCGGCTGGCCGTGCCGAAGTACATCGTCGGCGCGGTCACCCTGGTCAGGGACGCCGAGGCAGCGGATCCCGGCCGACTGCTGCTGCTCCGTCAGCCACCCGGAAAGGGCTGGTCGCTGCCGGCCGGGCTGCTGCAACGCCGGGAGGCCCCGATCGTCGGCGCGGCCCGGGAACTGCACGAGGAGAGCGGCATCGAGCTGGCACCGGAGCAGCTCCAGCCGGCGGTGCCGAACGCCGTCGTACACGCCAAGGGCTGGGTGGACATGGTCTTCGAGGCCCGCGTCCCGGCCTCCACCACCCAACTGGTGGTCGACGGCGCCGAGGTGTACGAAGCCGCCTGGCACCGCCTCGACGACCTGCCCCGACTGACCGTGGCGACCGCCCGGCTGCTCGCCCACTACGGGATCGGTCCGCTCGTCGACACCGATCCGTCGGCCGAGGCACGTCCACCGACGTGAGCCACCGACGCGCCCCGACACCGGCCGGCGGATCGATGCCGGCCGGTACCCGGTCGACGACGCCCCCCGGGACCGGCCGGGACAGCCTCTGCGCCGTCGTCCTGGCGGCCGGCGAGGGCCGCCGGCTGCGCCCGCTCACCGAGCACCTCCCGAAAGCCCTCTGTCCGGTGGGGAACGTGCCGCTGCTCGACCGGGCCCTGCTCCGGGTCGCGGGGCTCGGCTTCGCCGGCCCGGACACCGTCGCGGTCAACGCCTGCTACCTCGGCGACCAGGTCGTCCGGCACGTCCGCGACCGGGCGTGGCTCTCGGTCGAGCCGGGCGACCCGCTCGGCACCTCCGGCGGGGTGGCGCGGCTGCGGGACTGGATCGACGGTCGGGGCGTACTGGTCGGAAACGCCGACGCCTACCTCGCCGCGCCGGACGCCCCGCCCGGCCCGGACATCGCCGCCCTGCTGGACGGTTGGGACGGCCGGACGGTACGCCTGCTGGGCCAGCCGGTCGCCGGTCCGGCCCGCCCGGGGGACTTCGGCAACCACCGGTTCGCCGGGTTCTCGCTGTTGCCGTGGTCCCGGGTCGTGGACCTGCCGACCGACCCGGCCGAACTGGTCCGGACCGTCTGGCGGCCCGCGGAGGCGGCCGGCGAACTGGAGGTGGTCGAGTTCGTCGGCACCTACCTCGACACCGGCACGCCCGCCGACTACCTGGCCGCGAACCTGCACGCGGCCGGTGGCGGCAGCCTGGTCGACCCCAGCGCGACGGTGACCGCGTCGCCGCACCGCGCGGTGATCGGAGCCGGCGCGACCGTGCACGGTACGGTCGACCGCTGCGTGGTCTGGCCGGGCGGGGTGGTGCGCGCCGGTGAGCGGCTGCACGAGGCGGTACGGGTCGGCACCGACCTGACGGTGCCGGCCGGGGTCCCCCCGACGCCGCCCGGCGCACCTTCGCCCGGTCCCGCCCGGGCGAACCCTTAGCATGGGCGGGCACCCGTAACGCGACGCCGACCACGGATCCCACTTCCCGGTACGGACGGACGTGGAGCCGGCCGGCACGTCGACGAGAGGAGTTCCACCGGTGATCACCGCGATCGTCCTGATCGACTGCGCCACCGATTCGATCCCCGAGGTGGCCGAGACGCTCGCCGCCCTGCCCGGCGTCAGCGAGGTCTACTCGGTCGCCGGTCACGTCGACCTGATCGCCGTGGTCCGGGTACGCGAGTTCGACCAGATCGCCGAGGTGATCGCGGGGCGCATCTCGAAGGTTCCCGGCGTGCTCAACACCGAGTCGCACATCGCCTTCCGGGCCTACTCCCAGCACGATCTGGAGGAGGCGTTCGCGATCGGTCTGCCGGACGCGGACTGACCCGGCGGATCCCGGAGCGGCACCCAGGAGCGGAGCTACCCGGCGGATCGGGGAGCAGCCCCCGAAGCAGGGCTACCCGCCGGTAACCTCGCCCGGTACGATCCTCGGATGACCTCGCGGCCCGACTCCGAACAGATCATCATCGATCGCGGCGGAGCCCAACTCGCGGTCCGGGTCCACCCGGAGCCCGCCGGTCGCCCGGACGCCCCGGTCGTGCTGCTCTGGCCGGCGATGGGAGTCCGCGCCAGCTACTACACGCCGTTTGTCGCCGCGTTGCGCGCCGCCGGACTCGCGGTGGTCGTGACCGACCTGCGCGGCACCGGCGAGAGCACCCCGGCGGCGAGCCGCGCCTCCCGCTACGGCTATCCCGAACTGGTCGACGACGTCGGCGCCGTGCTGGAGCGTCTGAAGTCACGGCTGGACGGGCGCACCCGGCTGCTGCTCGGTCACTCGCTGGGTGGCCAGGCGGCACTGCTGCACCTCGCCCTCACCGGCGGCGACCAGGTCGACGGGCTGGCCCTGGTCGCGGCCGGTGTGCCGTACTGGCGTCGCTACCCGGGGCACCGGAGCCTCCTGGTGCTGTCCGGCGCACAGTTGATCAATGGTGTCGCCGGCGTGCTCGGTAGCTGGCCCGGTTGGGGTTTCGGCGGACGGCAGGCCCGGGGCGTGATCCGGGACTGGGCGTACACCGTCCGGACCGGACGGTTCCCCCGACTCGACGGAGTCGACGCCGAGGCGGCCGTCCGGACCGTACGTACCCCGGTACTGGCGATCAGTGTCGAGGGTGATCCGTTGACGCCGCACGAATCCCTCGACGAACTCTGCGCCAAGCTGACCGCCGCGCCGGTGCGACGCGAGCGGTACGTGGCGGCGGAGGCGGACGGCCCGCTCAACCACTTCACCTGGGTCCGGGCCTCCGCCCCGATCGCAGCCCGGATCGCCACGTTCGCCGCGGAGCTGCCCGACCGTCGGTAGCCCGGCGGAGGGTGGCGTGCCGGTCGGCCGCGTTCACCGCCGGACGAGACAGCGCGACGGGTCCACCGGCCGGATGGCCGGTGGACCCGTCACCACGCGTCCCGGACAGCGGGGCAGCGGAGAAGCGGATCCGGTCAGCTGATCGTCGGACCCGGCGTGACCGGCGTACCGCCCCGCGACGGCGTACCGGAGCTCACCCCCGGGCTCGGCGGTACGGTGACGCCACCCGGGACCGGCACGCCCAGGCTCTGGGCCAGGGACACCAGCGCGTTGTGGTGCGCCTGCAACACCGGCGCCGCCTGCTGCGCCACCTGCTTGGCCGCCGGGTCGGAACCCTGCGTCAGCTCGGCCTGCACCAGCTGCATGGCCTGGCTGTGCGCGGTCAACTGGGCGGTGACCCACTGCGCGTCAAAATCCGCCCCGCTGACGTTCTGCAACTGGTTCACCACCGCCTGCTGCTCGCTGGTCACCTTGTTCGGCAGCGTCAACTTTCCCGCCGAGGCGACGCTCTGCACCTTCTGGTCCAGCTGGGTGTGGTCGGTCACGAACCGCGCCCCGAGCGTCTTCACCTCCTGGTTGGTCCCCTTCTGCTGGGCCAGGTTCCCGGTGGCGATCTCCGCGAGGTTCACCTGATGGATCGACGCCAGGAACTGTTTGTCCTGTGCGGACAACGCGCTGGACGGCGTCGCGGACGGCGTCGCCGTCTGTTCTGCGGCGGCACTGTACGCGGCTCCGGCCGGCACCAGGCCGAGCAACACCATCGAGACGAGCACGCCTAAGCGTTTGGTGACCAACATGGTCGTTCCCCCCTCCGTCGTTGAACCTCAGGGGTACCCGGTTGTCCGACGGACACGCGGACGGATCGAGCCCGGCATGATCCCGTACCGTCGGGGCAGGTCAGGGCCGGAAACGCTGGCCTGACCGGTGTGTCTCCCCCGGTCCCGCCGGCTGCCACCCCGGACCGTCCGTCACCGCTTTCCGGCCGACCGGGCCCGCCGCCCGTTTCCGGGGAAAACCCGGATCCGCGACCGGTGGCAGGTTCAGTCGCCGCTGTCCGGGGAATACGACCAGCCGGTCACTCCGCCGCCTTCGCCATCTTGGCGACCTCGATCCACTGGTCCAGGGTGCGGGCGGCGGCACCGGAATCGATCGACTCCGCCGCGCGGTCCAACCCGACCCGCAGCGCCGGCAGCAGCTCACCCTCGAAACCGCCCCGCGCCACCAGGGCCGCCGCCGTGTTGACCAGTACCGCGTCCCGGACCGGGCCGGGCTCGCCGGCGAGCAGCCGGCGGGTCACGTCGGCGTTGAAGGACGCGTCGCCGCCGCGCAGGTCACCGGGGGCCGACCGGGGCAGGCCGAGGTCGACCGCGTCGACCACGGTCTCCACGACCCGGCCCTGCGCCGCGATCCACAACCGGGTCGGCGCGGCGGTACTGAACTCGTCGAGCCCGTCCTCGCCCCGCATCACCAGGACCGAGTCGCCCCGCCGGGCGAAAACCTCGGCGACCACGGTCGCCATCCGCGGGTCGAAGCAACCCACCGCGCCGGAGCCCGGGCGGGCCGGGTTGGTCAGCGGGCCGAGGAAGTTGAAGACCGTCGGCACGCCCATCTCCCGCCGGGGTACCGCGGTGTGCCGCATGCCGGGGTGGAACCGGGCGGCGAAACAGAACCCGATCCCCACCTCGGTCACGCACCGGGCCACCCCGGCCGGCCCCAGGTCGAGCGGTACGCCGAGGTATTCCAGCAGGTCGGCCGCGCCGCAGGACGAGGACGCGGCCCGGTTGCCGTGCTTGACCACCGGTACCCCGGCCCCGGCCACCACCATCGCGGTCATGGTGGAGATGTTGACCGTGTGGGCCCGGTCCCCGCCGGTGCCGACCACGTCCACCGCACCGGACCGCAGCGCCTCCGGCAGGTCCACCAGGGTGGCCCGGGTCAGCATGGCCTCGACCAGGCCGGCCAGCTCCGCCGGGGTCTCCCCCTTGGCACGCAGCGCGGTGGCGAACCCGGCGATCTGCACCGGGGTCGCCGACCCCGCCATGATCTCACCCATCGCCCACGCGGTGTCGGCGGCGGAGAGTTCCTCACCGCGCAGCAGCGCGGCGAGAAGGTTGGGCCAGGTCCGTTCCCCCATGCGGGCCTCCCGAGCGGAGCGGGTGGTGAGCGAGTGTCGCGGTGTGGCGGGTGGGCGGACGCCGTCGTCCGGAGCCGGTGGCCGGCGTCGGAAGCGGCGGTCGCTCAGGAGCGCGAGGCTGCCCCGTCGGCGCGGGCCCGCAGCAGCCCGGCAACGGTCTGGCCGGTGGTCACCGGGTCGAGCGGGTGCACCAGGGTGGCGTCGACCTGTGCGTAGGCGGCGAGCCAGCGGTCCGCCGCGCGGGCGATCACCACGCAGGTCGGCGGCGCGTCGTCCCGGTCGTCCTTGATCTGCCGGGCGATGCCGAGGCCACCGGCCGGCGTCGCCTCGCCGTCGAGCAGCAGCAGGTCGATCTCGTACTCGTCGACCAGCCGGATGCACTTCTCGTAGCTGTCCGCGTCAACGAACTCGACGGTCAGATCGGCGGCCGGTCGGGTGCCCACGGCGAGCCGCATCCGGTCCCGGACCTCCGGGTCGTCGCTGTAGAGCAGGACGGTGTATAGACGATCGCTCATCGGTTGCCAGGCTCCCACCTCGTAGCTGCCCGCCGATCGTACCGGTCTCGCCCGACGGCCGACCGGGCCGCCCGGCCCGGGGGGTGGACGGCGCCCGAATCCCGGGACGCGCGGCGCGGTCGGCGGTCAGCCGGGAAGGCCGGCCGGGCCGTCGACCACCGGTGCGGCCGGAGTTCCGGCCGGGGCGTCGACGCCCGGTACGGCAGGGGTCTGCGCCGCCCGCTCCCGAGCCTCCTCCCGGGCCTCATCCCGGGCCTCCTGCCGGTCCAGCTCGCGGTCGATCCGCCGGGCCTCCCGCTCGGACTGCCGGATCCACTGCACCACCAGTACGGCGATCATGGTGACGCTGACGAACTCCCCACCGGCCCAGAGGATGCCGCCGGCGACCTTCTGGTCGGCGAACGGGTCGGCCCAGCCGAGCGCCAGCGAGGGGTACCAGTCGCCGCCGAACAGGGTGGTGCTCTGCATGACGGTGAGCCCGAGCACGGTGTGGAACGGCACCGAGAGCACCATCAGCAGGGCCCGGGCCGGGTACGGCCACCGGCCGGGCAGCGGGTCCGACCCGACCAGCGGCCAGAAGAACAGGCAGCCGGTGAGGATGAAGTGCGCGTGCACCCACTCGTGCGCCAGCGGGTGTTCCAACGTCACCCGGTAGAGGCCGGTGAAATACAGCACGAACGGGTTGACCACGAAGAGCGCGTACGCGAGGAGCGGGAACGACAGCACCTTCGCCACCCGGCTGTGCAGTACGGCGAGCAGCCGCCGCCGGGGCGCGCCGGTGAGCGTCCGCAGGGCCAGGGTGATCGGCGCGCCGAGGGCCAGGAAGATCGGCGCGACCATGGAGAGCACCATGTGCTGGACCATGTGCACCGACAGCAGGGTGGTGTCGTACGCCCCGAGCCCGCTCAGGGTGACCGCCGCGATGCCACCGAGGCCGGGTCCGAGGAACAGCACGGTACGCGAGACCGGCCAGTGGTCGCCGCGAATCCGCAGCCGGTGCACCCCGTAGAGGTACAGGGCGGCGGCGAGCACCAGGCCGACGGCGAGCCAGCTGTTCAGCGTGCTCTCGGTGAAGATCGAGGAGACGGTGAAGGGGGCCGTTTCGGCGCTCCCACCGGCGAGGACGTCCGGAGTCGGGAGGGCGACGGGTACGGCGGTCGCGGGGCCGGGATCGACGTGCAGCACGATTTTCAGGCTAGGCCAGACGAACCGGGCGAGGCGCGTCACCCCGTCCGACGAGGGAGTTAGGCCACCCCGACGATCGCCGATGCCGATCAGGGGCAATAATGACCGCGTGACTGCGGCCTCAGCCATTGACAAGAGCCGGATCCACTCGCTGACCCGACCGAACATGGTCAGCGTCGGGACGATCGTGTGGCTCTCGAGCGAACTCATGTTCTTCGCGGCGTTGTTCGCGATGTACTTCTCCATCCGCGCGGCGGCGCCGGAGTTGTGGGAGAAGCACACCGAAGCGCTCAACATCCCGTACGCGACGACCTTCACGGTGATCCTGGTGCTCTCCTCGGTCACCTGCCAGCTCGGCGTGTTCGCCGCGGAGCGGGGTGACGTGCACGCGCTACGCCGCTGGTTCACCGTCACCTTCGTGATGGGCCTGGTCTTCGTGCTCGGCCAGCTCAACGAGTACCGCGAGCTGGTACACCACGGGGTGAAGATCAACGCCGACGGGTACGGGTCGACGTTCTACCTGACCACCGGATTCCACGCGTTGCACGTGACCGGCGGGCTCATCGCCTTCATCATCTTCATGATCCGGACCACCATGGGCCGGTTCACTCCCGCGCAGGCCACCTCGGCGATCGTCGTGTCCTACTACTGGCACTTCGTCGATGTGGTCTGGATCGCGCTGTACGGCATGATCTACTGGCTCCAGTGATCTTGGTGCTGTCACGTTCCGCCACGATGCTCCGTCCCTGAGACAAGGTCGAGAAAACCGTTAAGGACACAGGCCATGACTTCTGACACCCCCGGCGGCGCCCGCTCCCGCGGGCTGCTCTCGCGGCTGCGCCGTGCGCGGTCCAGCCCGCGTAGCAAGGCCCGCCGGCGGCTGGGCGCCGCAGTCCGGCTACTGGCCGCACTGACCCTGGCCGGCGGCGCCTACACCGTCTTCGCGCCGGGCCTGCAGGCGCAGGACACCCCGCAGCTGACCACCGCCGCCCAGGAGGGCAAGGCGCTCTTCGACACCAGCTGTGTGACCTGCCACGGCCGCAACGCGCAGGGCATCGAGGGTCGCGGTCCGAGCCTGATCGGCGTCGGCTCCGCCTCGGTGGAGTTCCAGGTCGGCACCGGGCGGATGCCGCTGCCGCGCCAGGAGGCCCAGGCCGAGCGGAAGCCCCCGGTCTTCAACGACGACGAGATCAGGCAGCTCGCGCAGTACGTGCAGGAGCTGGGCGGCGGGCCGCAGCTGCCCGAGGGCGAGAACCTGCACCAGGGTGCCGACGTCGCCGAGGGCGGCCGGCTGTTCCGGCTCAACTGCTCCTCCTGCCACAGCTTCGGCGGCGGCGGTGGTGCTCTCAGCTCCGGCAAGTTCGCACCGAACCTGCGACCGGCGAACGACCGGCAGATCTACGCCGCGATGCTCACCGGACCGCAGAACATGCCGGTCTTCGGCGACAACCAGCTGCGTCCGGACCAGAAGGCCGACATCATCGCGTACGTCCAGGAGACGCTGGCCAAGGACCGCGACCCGGGCGGCCTGAACCTGGGTCGCCTCGGCCCCTCCACCGAGGGTGTGGCGATCTTCCTGGTCGGCATCGTGGCGCTGGTCTTCGCCTCGCTGTGGATTGCGGGTAAGTCATGAGCACGCGTACCGACGAACACACCCACGGGACCACCAACGAGCCGTTCGACCCGAACGACCCGCAGCTGTCCCGGTTCGACTTCGTCCGGGAAGGCGCCCGGCGGGACGACATCGAGATCGTCCACTACGAGTCCCAGTTCCCGGTACCGGGCACCAAGGCGGAACGCCGGCTGACCCGGCTCGTCGTCGGGCTCTTCCTGCTGGTCGGCCTCTTCGCGACGGCCTTCGTGGTGGCGTACATCTGGTGGCCGTGGAAGTACGAGCACGGCACCGGGATGACCAAGTTCTACACCCCGATCCTCGGCCTGACCCTCGGTCTGGCCCTGCTCGCCGTCGGATTCGGCATCCTGATCTGGGGCAAGAAGCTGCTCCCCAAGGAGGTCTCGATCCAGGACCGGCACGTCGAGCCGGCCTCGGACGAGGAACGCGCCCTCACCGGTAACACGCTGCTCTACATGGTCGACGAGCTCGGCGTACGGCGTCGCCCCCTGCTGGGCATCTCGCTGCTCGCCGGCCTGGCCCCGGTGGGCGCGGTCGCCGCCGCGCCGCTCGTCGGCGGTCTGATCCAGCAGCCGCACAAGCACAACCAGATGTTCACCACGGGCTGGAAGCCGATCGTCGACGGCGGACACACCGAGCTGGTCAAGCTGACCCACCACGACGGCACCCCGGTACGTCCCGAGGACGTCAGCCCCGGTGGTCAGATCACGGTGTTCCCCGGCATCCCGGACGGTGCGACCAACAAGCACGCGGACTCCCCCGTGCTGCTGATCCACCTCCGTCCGGCCGACGCCGAGGAGGCCCGGACGGCGAACCGGCGGGCCGGCCACGACGACTACATGTGGGGCAACTACATCGCGTACTCCAAGATCTGTACGCACGCGGGTTGCCCGGCCAGCCTCTACGAGCAGCAGACCAACCGGCTGCTCTGCCCCTGCCACCAGTCGCAGTTCCTCATCACCGACAACGCCCGTCCGGTCTTCGGACCCGCGAGCCGGCGACTCCCTCAGCTGCCGCTGACCGTTGAGGGTGGCTTCTTCGCGGCGAAGTCCGACTTCACCGAGACCGTCGGGCCCGACTTCTGGGAGCGGCCGTGAAGCGGCGAAGGTTCGACATAGCGGCGGTGCCGGGCAAGGCGGCCCGCGAGGTCGACGACCGGCTCCAGGTGAACACCCCGCTGCGTTCGCTGCTCAACAAGGTCTTTCCGGACCACTGGTCGTTCCTGCTCGGTGAGATCGCGCTCTTCTCGTTCATCGTGCTGCTGCTGACCGGTGTCTACCTGACCCTGTTCTTCGAGCCGTCGCTGCGCGAGGTCACCTACGACGGCAGCTACCGGCCGCTGCAGGGCACCCACATGTCCGCCGCGTACGCCACCTCCCTGGACATCTCGTTCGACGTCCGGGGCGGCCTGATCATGCGGCAGATGCACCACTGGGCGGCGCTGCTGTTCATGGCGGCGATCGTGGTGCACATGCTCCGGATCTTCTTCACCGGCGCGTTCCGCAAGCCGCGTGAGCTGAACTGGATGATCGGCTACCTGCTGTTCTGGGTCGGCTTCCTGGCCGGCTTCACCGGCTACTCGCTCCCGGACGACGGGCTCTCCGGCACCGGTCTGCGGATCGCCTCGGCGATCATGCTCTCCATCCCGGTGGTGGGTTCCTGGCTGACCTCGTCGATCTTCGGCGGCGAGTTCCCCGGCGAGATCATCATCAGCCGGTTCTTCATCGCCCACGTGCTGCTGATCCCGGGCCTGCTCGTCGCCCTGATCAGCGCGCACCTCGGACTGGTCTTCAAGCAGAAGCACACCCAGTGGCCCGGCCCCGGCCGGACCAACACCAACGTGGTCGGCGAGCGGATGTTCCCGCGCTACGCGATCAAGCAGGGTGGCTTCTTCATGATCGTCTTCGGCGTGATCGCGCTGCTCGGCGGTCTGGTCCAGATCAACCCGATCTGGCTCTTCGGACCGTACGAGGCCGGCGTGGTCTCCGCCGCCAGCCAGCCCGACTGGTACGTCATGTTCCTGGACGGCTCGACCCGACTGATGCCGCCCTGGGAGATCAACATCCCGATCGGCAACGGGTACGTCATCCCGCCGCTGTTCTGGCCGACCGTGGTGCTGCCCGGCATCCTGACCGTGCTTCCGCTGCTCTACCCGTTCATCGAGGCACGGATCAACAAGGACCGGCGGATCCACAACCTGCTGCAGCGCCCGCGTGACGTCCCCGGCCGGACCGCCCTCGGCGCGATGGCCGTGACGTTCTGGGTGGTGCTGACGCTCTCCGGCGCCAACGACGTGATCGCGGACAAGTTCTTCATCAGCCTGAACGCGATGACCTGGGCGGGCCGGATCGGTCTGATCATCCTGCCGCCGCTGGCGTACTACATCACCTACCGGATCTGCCTCGGCCTGCAGCAGCACGACCGGGAGGTGCTGGCGCACGGTGTCGAGACCGGCATCATCCGCCGGCTGCCGAACGGGCAGTTCGTCGAGGTGCACCAGCCCCTCGGCCCGGTCGACGAGCACGGCCACACCGAGCTGGAGTACGTCGGCTGGGTGGTGCCGAAGAAGATGAACCGGCTCGGCGCGCTGGGGCCGGCCATCAGGGGCTTCTTCTACCCGATCGAGAAGCCGGCCGAGGCGCCGGTCTCGCCCGGCCACCCGCCGGTCGAGCCCCGCCCCGAGCAGCAGGAGATCGGCAGCGGCAAGCACTGAGCTGTGAGGAAGGGCCCCTTCTTATCGCATTCTGCGTAGGAAGGGGCCCTTTTTAACACCCGTGCCCGGCCGTTCGCAGCCCGTCGACACCGCCGACGAAGTCGAGGATGCGCCGGTTCACCAGATCCGGCTCCTCCATCGGGAGTCCGTGGCCGGCGCCAGGCACGATCTCGGCGCGGATCCCGGTGATCAGGTCCCGGGCCCGGGCCACCGCCCGCTCGGGCCGCAGCAGCGAGCTGCGGGCACCGAGCAGCAGCTGGATCGGCACCCGAACCGACCGGAGTTCGTGGTCGTCGAACCGGCGGGCCGCCGGTCGCCTGGTACGCCAGGTACGCCAGGTACGCGCGGCGAGCATCACGGGCGCCAACTGTTCGGGCGACTCGACCAGGGCGTGGTTGGCCAGCAGCCTGGACAGGCGGGGGCGGGCCCGGCGCGGGGCCAGCGTCGCGAACGCGCCGAGCAGGATGTTCAGGTAGAACCGGGCCGGCACCTTCTCCAGTCCTCCGGGGGTCCAGCAGCGTCACCGAGGCCAGCCGGTCCGCGCCGTGCAGGAGCACGATCGGCATGCCGGGCGTCGAACCGTGCTGGTGGACGTGGGTGGTGCTCTCCACGTCCCTCTCCTGCCGAGGCTGCGGCCACCCCCGCATCGCGACGTCGTACGCCCGCAGGAACCTCTCTCGGGCCTGTTCGCTGGTGAACCGTCCGATCTGTTGCCGACTCCCCGACACCATCTCACCGGGCGGGCTCGACCGGACACGACGTACCGGCGAGGTCGCCGCGGCCCTGGACGTCGCCGCGGAGGCCGCCAACCTGCTGGCCCTGGCGACCGGACTGGCCGACAGCGTGATGGCCGGCCTACGCGACGCGGAGGCCGCGCAACGGCTGCTACGGCACCAGCTGGACCGGGTGTTCGACACCGCTCCCCTGGCCGGCTGAGTCGACGCGCAAAGTCGAAGGCCCGCCACCCGTTCGGGGTGGCGGGCCTTCGGCAGGTGCGCTGCCCGTCGTCAGTGCTCGGCGGTACGCCGGGTGCCGCTGTAGTACTCGAAGAGCAGACCGCAGGCGGCGAAGACCACCGCGACCAGGCCTGCGGCGATCAGCCACCACTGCCAGAACACCAGGCCCAGCCCGGCCACGCTGGCCGCCAGGGCGATGCCGAACGGCCAGTAGCTGCCCGGGCTGAAGAAGCCGACCTCACCGGCGCCGTCGGCGATCTCGCCGTCCGGCCGGTCCTCCGGACGCGGGTCGATCCGGCGCGAGACGAACCAGAAGAAGCCGCCGCACATCGCGGTGAGCAGGAAGGACAGGATCAGCGCGACGAGCCCGATCCACTCGACCCGACCGTCCGCGCCGTGCGTCCAGAGCCCGTAGATGACGGCGACGATCGCCAGGAAGAACGAAACGATGCCGAAGAGGCGC
Organism: Plantactinospora sonchi; assembly: GCF_036422035.1. Classification (NCBI taxonomy): domain Bacteria; kingdom Bacillati; phylum Actinomycetota; class Actinomycetes; order Micromonosporales; family Micromonosporaceae; genus Plantactinospora; species Plantactinospora sonchi. The sequence continues at coordinate 57,859 of NZ_JAZGQK010000016.1, read as the reverse complement.
CACTCAGACTTCATCTCCGCCGTCCTCAGCTTCCCGCGCCCGCGGCGCTCGCGTTACCGAAGTTGTTGACGTCGCGCCGGGTGTCGAACGGCCTGGTCGTCGTCGCCAGCGGAGCCTCGCCGATCGAGGCCAGGGCGTCCTGGGTCGACTGACCACCCTGCTTCGCGGCGATGAACCGGTCGTACTCGTCCGGCGACACCACCCGCAGCTCGAAGTTCATCATCGAGTGGTACGTGCCGCACAGCTCGGCGCAGCGGCCGACGAAGGCGCCCTCCTGGTCCAGGCTGCTGACCTGGAACACGTTGCGGACGTTGCCCGGGAAGACGTCACGCTTGAACAGCAGCTCCGGGACCCAGAACGAGTGGATGACGTCCCTGCTGGTCTCCTCGATCCGGATGCTCCGCCCGGTCGGCAGGACCAGGATCGGGATCACCTCGGTGGTGCCCAGCGTCGAGGCGATCGTGGTCGCGTCCACGCCCGGCCGGTCCCGGTAGTTGAACTGCCAGTTCCACTTGAAGCCGACCACCTCGACGGTGACGTCGGGGTTGTCCGTGACCTTGTTGACCCCGGTCTGGACGATCGCGGTGTAGTAGAAGAGCACCGAGACGACCAGGATCGGCGCGATGGTGTAGAGGAACTCCATCGGCATGTTGAACCGGGTCTGCACCGGCAGCGCCTCGCCCCGCTTCCGGTAGCGGATCACGCACCAGAAGATCAGGCCCCAGACGAAGACGCCGACCGCGAGCGCGGCGATGACGGAGCCGATCCACAGGTCGTACATCCGGTGGGACTCCGGGCTGATGCCGCCCTGGGGCCAGCCGAACCCGTCGAACGTCTGTCCGACGTCACAGCCGGTCAGCAGGACGAGCAGTGCGGCACCGCCGGCTCCGAGCCCGGCCAGCCGGCCGAGCGAGCGACGCTGGCCCCGTCCCCGGGAATCCCGGGAACTGCTCTGCCGTACGACCGACGGCGGTACCTCCGAACCCCTTGCGACCACCTGGTCCTGCCTCCCTAGCGCGCCGCACGCTGTCCGCTTTGTCGACACCGGCGGCAAAGGCGTCACCGACGGTCGCAGATTACTCGACCTGAGTCGGCTGGACGGCCTTGGGGTCCGCGTCCCCACTCCCCCGGGGGATCTTGCCCGGTCCACACCCGGGTTACCGTTCCCTGGTGAACGTGCCTCCGGCGTACTTCGACGCGGCCGCCGCCGCACCGTTACACCCCGTAGCCCGCCAGGCGATGCTCGCGGCGCTGGAGGACGGCTGGGCGGATCCGGCGAAGCTCTACACGCAGGCCCGCCGGGCCCGTCAACTGCTCGACGCGGCGCGGGCGGCCACCGCCGAAGTCCTCCGGGTACGCCCCGACGAGCTCTCCTTCACCCCGAGCGGTACGGCCGCCGCGCATGCCGCCGTGCTGGGAGGTCTGGCCGGACGTCGGCGGGTCGGCGCAACGCTGGTGCACTCGGCGATCGAACACTCCGCGGTGCTGCACGCGGCGGAGCGGCACGTCGGCGCGGGCGGCTCGGCGCGGCCGGTACCGGTGGACCGGTCCGGCCGGCTCGATCTCGACGCCTGGTCGAGCGCGGTCAGCGCGCCCGGCGTGGCGCTGGCCGCGCTGATCAGCGCCAGTCACGAGGTGGGCACCACACAGCCGGTGACCGAGGCGGCCCGGGCCTGCGGCACGGCCGGGGTGCCGCTCTACGTCGACGCCGCGCAGTCGGTCGGCCGGGTACCGGTCGCCGAGGGCTGGTCGGTGCTGTCGGCCAGCGCACACAAGTGGGGCGGGCCGCCCGGCGTCGGTCTCCTGGTGGTGCGCAAGGGCAGCCGGTGGGAGTCGCCGTATCCGGCGGACGACCGGGAGTCGGGTCGTACCCCGGGGGTGCCGAACCTGCCGGCGATCGTGGCGGCGGCGGCCGCGCTGCGGGCGGTGCACGCCGAGGCGGCCGACGAGGCGGCCCGACTCGCCCCGCTGGTGGACCGAATCCGGGCCACCGTTGCGGAGACCGTGCCCGACGTGGAGGTGGTCGGTGATCCCGTCGACCGGCTGCCCCACCTGGTCACCTTCTCCTGCCTGTACGTCGACGGCGAGGCACTGCTGCACGCGCTGGACCGGCGGGGTTTCGCGGTCTCCTCCGGCTCGTCCTGCACCTCCTCCACCCTGCGTCCGTCCCACGTGCTGGAGGCGATGGGCGTGCTCTCCCACGGCAACGTCCGGATCTCGTTGCACCGGGAGAGCACCGTGGCCGAGGTGGAGCGCTTCCTCACCGAGTTGCCGGGGATCGTCGCCGAGCTGCGTACCCAGGCCGGGGTGGTCGGCCTCTGACCGGAGCCCAAAAAACTTGACAGTCGCTTTCAGTTGGCATCTACTCTCATAAAGGGAGTCGCTGCCGAATAGATTGGCGCTGTCATGACGGAGACGGGTACCCGGAAGTGGTGGGCGCTCGGCGCGCTCTCCGCCAGCGGACTGGTGATCGGCCTGGACATCACCGTCCTCAACGTGGCCCTACCAGCCTGGCCACGGCGCTGCCAGCCAGCACCAGCGACCTGCAGTGGGTCGCGAACTCGTACAACCTGGTCTTCGCCGCGATGCTGCTCCCGGCCGGCCTGCTGGGCGACCGGCTCGGCCGCAAGCGGCTGCTGCTCGTCGCGCTGGCCCTGTTCGGGGTGGCCTCGCTGGCCTGCGCGTACGCCTCCTCGGCGGAGTGGCTGATCGGCGCCCGCGCGCTGCTCGGCCTGGGTGCCGCCTTCGTGGTGCCGCTGTGCATGTCCGTGCTGCCGGTGCTGTTCACTCCGCAGGAGCGGGGACAGGCGATCGGGCTCTGGGTGACCGCGAACGCCGTCGGCCTCCCACTCGGTCCGATCGTCGGCGGCTGGTTGCTGGACCACTACTGGTGGGGATCGGTCTTCCTGATCAACATCCCGGTCATCGCGATCGCCCTGATCGCGGTCCTGCTGTTGATGCCCGAGTCGCGCAGCAGCCAACGTCTCCGGCTCGACCTGGTCGGAATCCTCGTCTCCTGCGCCGGACTGGCCTGCCTGACCTGGGGCGTCATCGAGCTCGGCGATCGGGGCGTCGGCAACGGCACCCGGTCGCCGCCGTGGGCATCGGCGTCGCCCTGCTCGGCGCCTTCGTCGTCGGGGAACGCCGGGTCGGCCGGCGCCCCGACATCCGTCCCCTGATCGACCTCGCCCTGTTCCGCTCGGCCAGCTTCACCTAGGCGACCGTGCTGGCCACCGTGGTGACCTTCGCGCTGCTGGGCGCGCTGTTCGCTCTCCCCCAGTACTTCCAGGCCGTGCTTGACGCCGACGCCCTCGGGACCGGCCTACGGCTGCTCCCGTTGATCGGCGGCGTACTGCTCGGCGCCCGGCTCGGCGCCCGGCTGGTGCCCCGGCTCGGCGCCAGGGTGCCGGTCGCCATCGGGTTCCTGGTGCTGGCCGCCGGCCTGTTCGCGGGCACCGCGACCGGCACCGGCACCGGGTACGCGTTCGTCGCCGGCTGGCTCACCGCCGTGGGCCTGGGGATGGGACTCGTCCTGCCCATCGCCTCGGACATCGCCCTCGGCACCCTCTCCGTGGAGCGCAGCGGCGCCGGTTCCGCACTCATCCAGGCGTTGCGCCAGGTTGGCGGAACGATCGGGGTGGCGACCCTGGGTAGCGTGCTCAACGCCGTATACCGCGACCGGCTGGACCCGGCCGGACTGCCGGCACCGGCCGCGGAGGCGGCCCGGGACAGCGCCCCGGCCGGCGTACTGGTCGCCCGCCAACTGGACGCGCCGGCGTTGCTGGACTCCGTCCGGGATGCCTTCGTCGACGCGCTGGCCGCCATGCTCTGGGTGTGCGGTGGGCTCGGGCTGCTCGGCGCCGTACTGGCGATCGCCTTTCTCCCCCGGCGAACCGGGCCGGTCACCGCCGCGCCGGTTGGCCGGCCGGCCCCGGAGACCGGAGAATCGGGGCAGGTGACCGTCGGCTGAACAGGAGTACCCGAAGTGCCCGGGCTACGCGAACGCAACAAGGCCAGGACGAGGGCGGAGATTCGGCGCCAGGCCCTGCGTCTGTTCCGCGACCAGGGGTACGCCGCCACCACCGTGGAACAGATCGCGGCGGCGGCCGAGGTGTCGCAGAGCACCTTCTTCCGCTACTTCCCCAGCAAGGAGGACGTGGTGCTGCGGGACGACCTGGACCCGCTGGTCTACGAGGCCTTCGTCGCCGCCCCGGCCGAGCTGACCCCGATCCAGGCGTTCCGGTCGGCCATCCGCACGGTCTACCTGGGCCTGTCTCCCGAACAGCGCGCCGAGGAGTGGGCGCGGCACCGGCTGACCCAGTCCGTGCCGGAGCTGCGGGCCCGCAACCTGGACTCGCTGCTGCAGGCGATGGGACTGTTCACCGAGGCGGTGGCCCGGCGGGTCGGTCGGCAACCCGACGACCTCGCCGTACGGGCGTTCGTCGGTGCCCTGGTCGGAGTCGGACTCGCCGTGCTGCTCAACGCCGACCAGGACCCGTCCGGTTATCTCGAGTTGTTCGACGAGGGGCTCGCCCAACTTGAGGCGGGGCTTCCGCTGTGAGCGCCCCCGACGCCGTCGTCGACTGTCTCGGCCAGCGCTGTCCGCTGCCGGTGATCGCGGCGGCCCGACGGCTGCCCGAGCTGCCGGTCGGTGCGGTCCTCCGGGTGCTCGCCGACGACCCGGCGGCCGCGATCGACATTCCGGCCTGGTGCCGGATGCGTGGGCAGGAGTTCGTCGGCGCCTCGACGGTGGCCGGCTCTCCGGCCTACGACGTACGCCGCGCCCACTGACCCTCGTCGGCCGGGTCAGGGCCCCCACCGGCACGGCGGCCGCCGGCCGGAGCACTCCCACCACGGTCAGGGCGTCGGCGCCGGCCCGGCCGGACCGGCGCTCCTCCCCGGTGGCGCCGGGCTCCGACCGGTAGGGCCGGCCCGGCACCCCACCCGACTCGCCGGAGCACCGGCGGCGACGGTGTCAGCCGAGGTACGGCCGGACGTCCTCGGCGGCCTCGTCCCCGTACGACTCGGCGAGCCGCTTCACGAACAGGTCGGTACGGACCTCGTACTCCTGGGGGCCGACCGTCTCCAGCACCAGGGTGGCGAGCAGCGAGCCGACCTGGGCGGCCCGCTCCAGGCTGAGTCCCCAGGAGATGGCGGCGAAGAAACCGGCCCGGAAGCCGTCGCCGACGCCGGTCGGGTCGGCGATGTGCAGTTCGCGGGCGATCGGCACCCGGAACGGCGTGATGTCGCGGCCGGCGATCTCCACACCGTCCTTGCCGAGCGTGGTCACCCGGATCTTGACCCGTTCCAGCAGCTGGTCGTCGGTCAGGCCGGCCTTGCTCTGCAGCAGGGACTTCTCGTAGTCGTTGGTCAGCAGGTAGTCCGCGCCGTCGATCAGGCCGATCACGTCGCTTCCGTCCATCCGGGCGAGCTGCTGGGACGGGTCGGCGGCGAAGGCGTACCCGCGCTGGCGGCACTCCTCGGAGTGCCGCAGCATGGCCGCCGGGTCGTTGGCGCTGACGATGACGAGGTCGAGCCCGCCGACCCGGTTCGCGACCGGCGCGAGTTCGATGTTGCGGGCCTCGCTCATCGCCCCGGCGTAGAAGGAGGCGATCTGGCACATCTCGGTGTCGGTGGTGCAGACGAACCGTGCCGTGTGGGCCACCTCGCTGACGTGCAACGAGTCACAGTCGACGCCGTGCCGCTCCAGCCACGAGCGGTAGTCGTCGAAGTCGGCGCCGACGGCACCGAGCAGTACGGGACGCAGCCCGAGCTGGGCCATGCCGAACGCGATGTTGGCGGCCACCCCGCCCCGCCGGAGCACCAGCTCGTCGACGAGGAAGGAGAGTGAGACCTTGTGCAACTGGTCGGCGATGAACTGATCCGCGAACCGACCCGGGAAATGCATCAGGTGGTCGGTCGCGATCGAGCCGGTAACGGCGATCTTCATGTCGGCCCTCAGGATCGGGAGATGGAACCGCGGCCGGGTCAGCCTACCGGTCCGTCTCCTCCCCGCCCCCTATCGATCGGGTACCGGCCACCGGCATGTCACCAGGTCGTCGCCCGGAGTCACCGCGCCGGATCCACCGGAACGACCGGCCCGGGTCACGGAAACGAGAAACGGGCCGTCCGTACGCGGGTGGCGTGACGGAATTGTTCCGTCGTGCCACCCGCGCGGGACGGCCCGCTCAGGCAGAACCGTGGGTGAATCGGTGTGCGACGCCGATCAGTGGAACGAGTCACCGCACGCGCAGGAGTTCTGCGCGTTCGGGTTGTCGATGGTGAAGCCCTGGGCGTCGATCCGGTCGGCGAAGTCGATGGTCGCACCGCTCAGGTAGGGCGCGCTCATCCGGTCGACGACAACCTCGACACCGCCGAAGTCGTTGACGATGTCACCGTCGAGCGAACGCTCGTCGAAGAAGAGCTGGTAACGCAGGCCCGAGCAGCCGCCCGGCTGCACGGCGACCCGCAGCCGCAGGTCGTCCCGGCCCTCCTGCTCGATCAGGGCCTTCACCTTCTGCGCCGCCACGTCGGTGAGGACGATAGTGCTCGGGGTGGTTGCCGCGGTCGACTCGGTCTGCGCTGGCGTTGTCACGTGAAAATCTCCCCTGCGCCGGTGCGATGATTATCCGTAAGGGCCAACGCTAGTCGGATGGCCGATGATTCCCGATCCGGGTTCTCTTTGATTGTAGGTGTGCGCGCGGCAGGTCACCCGGCCTCGCGCAACTAAGCGGGTGTGGGCAGGACCACCGGTCGCAGAGTCTCCGCCAGCACCGCCCGCTGGGTCGGCCGGGCTTCGGCGTGTCGTTCCCGGCCCGCCTCGGTCAACGTGACGAACACCCCACGCCGGTCCTGCTCGCACAGCGCCCGACAGACGAGTCCGTCACGTTCGAGCCGGGCCACCGCCCGACTGAGCGCGCTCTGGCTGAGGTGGACCCCCTCGGCCAGCTCCTGCATCCGGAGCTTGCGTCCCGGGACGTCGGCCAGCCGGTCGATGACCTCGAACTCGCTCATGCCCAGGCCGTGTCGCTCCTGCAGCCCACGCTCGAGCGCGCAGGAGGTCGCCGCGTAGCAGCTTGCCAACTCCCGCCAGGCGGTGGCGAGTACCTGGTCCTCGGACACGCTCGGCAGCTTACCACATGCACAGGAAATAGCTGCACGAGCATTAGTTGCTTGCACATTAGATGCACATGCACGTAGGTTCGCCGGCATGGCTTCTTCCGCTCCACCCGTCACCGATCCGCCAACGCCCCGGTCCGAGGCCGTCGCCCCGGCGTACGACACCTCGACCGGCCCCCGGATGACCGCCCGTCTCTGGGGCGCGTTGATCGTGCTCTGTGGCGCGCTGTTCCTCGACGGCCTCGACGTCTCGATGGTCGGCGTGGCCCTCCCCTCCATCCAGGCCGACCTGGGGCTGTCCAACTCGTCGCTGCAGTGGATCGTCAGCGGCTACGTCCTCGGGTACGGCGGCCTGCTGCTGCTCGGTGGACGTACCGCCGACCTGCTCGGTCGACGCCGGGTGTTCCTCTGGGCGATCGCCGTCTTCGGCGTCGCGTCCCTGCTCGGCGGACTGGTCGACGATCCGAACCTGCTCATCGCCACCCGGTTCGCCAAGGGCGTGGCCGCCGCCTTCACCGCCCCGGCCGGGCTCTCCATCATCACCACGACCTTCCCCGAGGGGCCGGCCCGCAACCGCGCGCTCAGCTTCTACACCGCCTGCGGGGCCAGCGGCTTCTCCCTCGGACTGGTCTTCGGCGGGCTGCTGACCGAGGCCGGCTGGCGCTGGACCTTCCTGCTGCCCGCCCCGATCGCGCTCGCCGTACTGGCCGCCGGCAGCCGGCTCATCCCGGCCGAACGTCACCAGCGGCCGGCCGGCGGCTACGACCTCGGTGGTGCCGCCACCTCGACCGGTGCCCTGCTGCTCCTGGTGTACGCCGTCGTCTCCGCCCCGGAGGCCGGCTGGCTGTCGGCCCGTACGCTCGGCGCCTTCGCCCTGGTCGCGGCCCTGCTCGTGGCGTTCGTCGCAATCGAACGGCGGGTGGCCCACCCGCTGGTCCCGCTCGGCGTGCTGGCCCGGCGGAGCCTGGTCGGCGCCAACCTCGCCGCGCTGGCGGTGACCGGTTCGTACATCGGGTTCCAGTTCATCGGCACCCTCTACACCCAGATCGTGCTCCAGTGGTCGCCGCTGGAGATGGCGCTCGCCTTCCTGCCCGGCGGGCTGGTGGTGGCGTTCGGTGGGCCACGGGTCGGTGCCCTGGTCAACCGGTTCGGTACCGCCCGGGTGGTGGCCGCCGGCTTCGTCGCCTTCCTCGCCGCGTACCTGCTCTTCCTCCGGATCGACGGCGAACCGCGCTACCTCGGCGTGATCCTGCCCACCATGCTGCTGGTCGGCCTCGGCTTCGCCCTCGCCTTCCCGTCGCTCAACATCCAGGCCACCGCCGGGGTCGCCGACCACGAGCAGGGCCTGGCCTCCGGCCTGGTGCAGACCGCGTTCCAGATCGGCGGGGCGATCGTGCTCGCCGGGGTGACCGCGATCCTCGCCACCGACCAGGCGGCGCCCGGCCGGGTGCCCGACTCCTTCTACCCGGCGCTGGGTCTGGTCACCGGGGTCGCCGTGCTCGGGCTGCTCGTCGCGCTGATCTCCGGCGCCACCTCCCGCCAACCCCGCTGACGGTGCAAGGAAGGGCGCCCCTCCTATCGTTTTCTGTATAGGAGGGGGCCCTTCCTAACCACCCGTTGGCGACGGCCCGCGCGGCGGCTTCAGCGGCTCCACTGGCCGGCCAGCCGGGCGGCGATGGCCCGCAGCCCCTCCGCCGGCCGGGCCATCGCCCGTTCGACACCGCCGTGCGGCTCCCCGCCGAAGTGGTCTACCAGGCTGTGCGCCTCGGTCACCCCGACCGAGGCCGACTCCCGGCGGCCCGCGCTGACCCGGCCGGCGAGCACCACGCAGGGCAGACCCCGGTCCCGGGCCGCCCCCGCCACCCCGGCCACCACCTTGCCGCGCAGCGACTGGTGGTCGAACGAGCCCTCCCCGGTGATCACCAGATCGGCCCGGTCGAGCGCGTCCTCCAGCCCGGTCAACCGGGTGACCAGGTCGATACCGGATTCGCACCGCCCACCGAGCGCCAGCACGGCCGCGCCGAGCCCACCGGCCGCGCCGGCGCCGGGCAGCCGGGCCAGCCCGGCGGGGCAGCCGGGCAGGTCCCGTTCCAGTACCTCCGCGAAGCGCTCCAGCGCGGCGTCGAGCAGCAGCACGTCCTCCCGGGAGGCACCCTTCTGCGGCCCGAACACGTTCGAGGCGCCGGTCAGCCCGGTCAGCGGGTTGTCCACGTCGGTCGCGGCGACCAGTTCCACGCCCCGGGTCTGCGCCCGTCCGACCAGCCCGGCCACGGCCGCCAGCGCGGCGCCGCCGTACGGGAGGGCTGTCCCGGCGACATCCACCGGCACGGCGTTCAACGCGGCCAGCAGGCCCGCTCCCCCGTCGTTGACGGCCGAGCCGCCCAACCCGATCACCACCCGCCGGACGCCGCACTCGGCGGCCGTCGCGATCAGCGCGCCGAGGCCGTACGAGGTGGTGAGCTTCGGGTCCCGCTCGTCCGGGGCCAGCAGGTGCAGGCCGCAGGCCTGGGCGCTCTCCAGGTACGCGGTGCCGCCGTCGGCGGTGATCAGGATCTCCCCGTCGACCGGGCGTCCGAGCGGGTCGACGGTCGACACCGGCACCCGGCGACCGGGTACGGACGCGGCGAGCACCTCGACGAAGCCCGGTCCACCGTCGGCGAGCGGCCGGACCTCGATCTCGTCCGTCGGGGCGCTCTCCCGCCACCCGTCGACGATCGCGGCGGCCGCCTCGGGCGCGGTCAGGGTGCCGGCGAACTTGTCCGGACAGATCAGGATCCGCATGGTCGGCAAGTGTGGCAGCCCACATCCGTACGGGCGGAAAGCGGGCCCCGCTGTGGAAACATGGAGATCGTGACTTCGACGTGGGTAGAGCCGTCCAGCACCGCAACCGCCCTGCTGCTCCTGGGCCGGGGCGCCGACCCGTCCAGCGAGCGCGGCGTGGACTGTCCGGGGGAGCTTCCCCCGCCGAGTGACCCGAACCTGGTCGCCCGGGCGACGGCGGCGAAGGCCGCGCTGGGTCAGCGGGTGTTTGTCCTCGGTCATCACTACCAGCGCGACGAGGTGATCCAGTTCGCCGATGTGACCGGCGACTCGTTCAAGCTCGCCCGCGAGGCGGCGGCCCGGCCGGACGCCGAGTACATCGTCTTCTGCGGCGTGCACTTCATGGCCGAGAGCGCGGACATCCTCACCACCGAGGCGCAACGGGTGGTCCTGCCCGACCTGGCCGCCGGTTGCTCGATGGCGGACATGGCGGCGCTGCCGCAGGTCGAGGCGGCCTGGGAGACGCTGGCGGAGCTGGGCGTCGCCGACTCGACGGTGCCGGTGACGTACATGAACTCCTCGGCCGACATCAAGGGCTTTGTCGGACGCAACGGTGGTGTGGTCTGCACCTCGTCGAACGCGGAGCGGGCGCTGCGCTGGGCGTTCGAGCGCGGCCAGCGGGTGCTCTTCCTGCCCGACCAGCACCTGGGCCGGAACACGGCGGTGTTGGAGATGGGCTTCGACGCCGACGACTGCGTGCTCTACGACCCGCACAAGCCGGGTGGCGGGCTCACCGCCCAGCAGCTGCGGGAAGCCAAAATGATCCTGTGGCGCGGGCACTGCTCGGTGCACGGACGGTTCACGAAGAGCAGCGTCGACGAGGTCCGGATGCGGGTCCCCGGAGTGAACGTGCTGGTCCACCCGGAATGCCGCTACGACGTGGTGACCGCGGCCGACCACGTCGGCTCGACCGAACACATCATCAGGACCATCGAAGCGGCGCCGGCCGGTACGGCGTGGGCGATCGGCACCGAGCTCAACCTGGTACGCCGGCTCGCCAACGCCCACCCGGACAAGCAGATCATGTTCCTCGACCGGACCGTCTGCTACTGCTCCACCATGAACCGGATCGACCTGCCCCACCTGGTCTGGGCGCTGGAGGAACTCGTCGCCGGCCGGGTGCCGAACCAGATCACCGTCGATCCGGACACCGCGCACCACGCCCGGGTGGCGCTGGACCAGATGCTCGCGCTCCCCTGACCGATCCACTACTGACAGTAACTTTTGGGGTGCGGATTCCTGCCTCCGTCCCCGTTTCGTGCCATCCGTACGCTCTGAGCGCTGCCGCTTCCGTGACCGAGCGCTATGCTGCCGGGGCCGCGACAGACCCATGCCGCGACAGGGCCCCGCCGGGTACGGCCGTGCGCGAGACGGCGGTGTTGACCGGATGGCCCACCCTCGCTGGCAGCTTGACGTAGAGCAGCATTGACCCCGCTGGAGGTTGCGTTGACCGACGACGTCCTGGTCGTACACGGAGGTACGCCCCTGAACGGGCAGATCCGGGTGCGTGGCGCCAAGAATCTCGTCTCCAAGGCGATGGTCGCCGCCCTGCTCGGCGACAGCCCGAGCCGACTCTTCGACGTACCGCGGATCCGCGACGTCGAGGTGGTCCGGGGCCTGCTCGAACTGCACGGCGTCAAGGTCACCGACGGCGCCGAAGACGGTGAGCTGGTCTTCGACCCGGCCAACGTGGAGAGCGCGAGCACCGACGAGATCAACGTGCACGCCGGTTCGAGCCGGATCCCGATCCTGTTCTGCGGACCGCTGCTGCACCGGCTCGGCCACGCGTTCATCCCGGACCTGGGTGGCTGCCACATCGGTCCCCGGCCGATCGACTTCCACATCCAGGCACTGCGCCAGTTCGGCGCGGTGGTGGACAAGACCCCCGAGGGCATGCACCTCACCGCACCGACCGGGCTGCACGGTACGAAGTTCGAGCTGCCGTACCCGAGCGTCGGCGCGACCGAGCAGGTGCTGCTGACGGCGGTGCTGGCCGAGGGGGTCACCGAACTGCGCAACGCGGCGGTGGAGCCGGAGATCATCGACCTGATCTGCGTACTGCAGAAGATGGGCGCGATCATCAAGGTGCACACCGACCGGGTGATCGAGATCCAGGGCGTGGCGCGACTCAGCGGCTACACGCACCGGCCGATCCCGGACCGGATCGAGGCGGCGAGCTGGGCCGCCGCCGCGCTGGCCACCGGTGGTCGGGTCGAGGTGCTCGGCGCCGAGCAGGCCGACATGATGACCTTCCTGAACGTGTTCCGCTCGGTCGGCGGGGCGTACGAGGTCACCGACACCCGGCCGCCCCGGGTCGACAGCCCCGGCCAGGAGGGCGGCATCCGGTTCTGGCACCCGGGCGGCGAGCTGCGGGCGGTGGCACTGGAGACCGACGTACACCCGGGTTTCATGACCGACTGGCAGCAGCCGCTGGTGGTGGCGCTGACCCAGGCCCGGGGCCTGTCGATCGTGCACGAGACGGTGTACGAGCAGCGGCTCGGCTACACCGACGCGCTGAACAAGATGGGCGCGACCATCCAGGTCTACCGGGACTGCCTCGGCGGCACCCCCTGCCGGTTCGGCCGGCGCAACTTCAAGCACTCGGCGGTGATCGCCGGCCCGGCCAAGCTGCACGCCGCCGATCTGGTGATCCCGGACCTGCGGGCCGGCTTCAGCCACCTGATCGCCGCGCTGGCCGCCGAGGGCACCTCCCGGGTCTACGGGGTGGACCTGATCAACCGTGGCTACGAGGACTTCGAGGCGAAGCTCTCCGCGCTCGGCGCGCACGTCGAGCGGCCGTAAGACTCGTCACGTACCGCCGCACGGGCCCCCTCCGGCACCGCCTCCGGTGCGAGGGGGCCCGTCCGCGTAGGCGGTCGTGCACCGCGAGGTGCGGGGGCGGACCGGGGTTGGCTACCCTTCAACCCGTGCCGTCGCTCTTTCGCCGCAAGCCCGCCAACCTCGTCGAGGATGCCGTCACCGAGGTGACTCCCGAGACGCCCGCCACCCGTCCCCGGGGTTACACCCCGAGCAAGAAGGAGTTGGGGAAGCAGACCCCGAAGCGGCCCACCGCGGGACGGCGTCCGGCAGCGGACACCAAACCGCTCAGCAAGCAGGAACAGCGGGAGCGGCGGCGGCAGATCCGGGCCGAGGCGGCGGCCGAGTTCCGGCGCGAGGGCGGCCCCCGCGACCGGGCCCCGGAGCGTGGCCTGGCCCGGGACGTGGTCGACTCCCGGCGTACGGTCGGCACCTGGTTCTTCGGCGGCGCCCTGATCGTGCTGATCGGTTCGGCGAACACCATGCCGCCGGTGGTCCGGCTCGTCTCCAACCTGCTCTGGGGCGCGCTGGCCATCGCCCTGGTGATCGACTCGGTGCTGATCTCCCGGAAGATCAAGAAGCTGATCCGGCAGCGTTTCCCCAAGACCGACCAGCGGATGGGTTCGCTCTACCTCTACGCGATCATGCGGTCGATCACCTTCCGTCGGATGCGCGCTCCCGCGCCCCGGGTCAACCTCGGCGACAAGATCTGAGCTGACCGGCGGCCCTCGGCGATCGGGCGACGGAAGAGCAACAGCCGCGCGGTCGGGAGGTCAGGGGCAGCCCGACCATCCGGATCCTCAGGGGATGCCGAGCAGACGCAGCAGGGCTGTCGTAGCGGCCGCCGCCACGACAACCGCCGCGAACGGTGCCCGCCACCAGGCGAGCGCGGCGCCGACCAGCACACCGGCCGGCCGGGCGAACCCGGCGAACGCCCCGGCCTCGGTCAGCGCGGCGGTGGCCGCCAGTGCCGCGAGCAACGCGGTGGCCGCGACCGGCAGCAGCCGGGTCGCCCGGTCGGGAAGGGTGAGCCGCTCCCCGAGCACCACCCCGGAGAGCCGGAAGGCGTACGTGCCGAGGGCCAGGGCGAGGATCGTCGCGATCAGCACGCCGGCTCCCGACGTCGCCTGGGCAGCAGGAGTACGGCGAGGCCGGTCAGCGCGAGCAGCACCGGCAGACCGGCCGGCAGCAGCGGTGTCGCCAGCACCGCGACGGCGGCCCCGACCAGCGCCACCCGACGAGTCTCGGGTTTCCGCAGGGACGGCAGCAGCAGGGCGAGCAGCCCGGCCGGGAACGCGGCGTCGACGCCGAGCCGTAGCGGGTCGCCGACCTGGCTGGCGAGCAGTACGCCGACCACGGTGCCGAGGTTCCAGGCGACGAACAGCAGGACGCCGGCCAGCCAGAAGGCCCGGCGTCGCCCGGCCGGGTCGGGCTGGGCGAGGGCGAACGCGGTGACCTCGTCGGTCATCAGGTGACTGCCGAGCAGCCGGTCACGCCACCGTCGGCCCAGTGTGTCGCCGAGGGCCAGCCCGAAGGGCAGGTGTCGGGCGTTGAGCAGCAGTCCGGCGGCGACCGCCGCCAGCGGGCTGCCGGCCACGACCAGTCCGACGGCCATGAACTGGGCGCCACCGGCGTACACCAGGGTGGACATCGCGACGACCGCCGGTACCGGCAGGCCCGCGGTCAGGGCGATGGCGCCGAAGGACGCGCCCACCGCGACGACGGCGACACCGATCGCGCCGATGTCGCGCAGCAACGTCCGCCTCGCTGTTCGCTCTGCCGTACGCATGGTTCAGAATGATGAACGCGTGACAAGTGTTCGTCAAGTCGAACGGATTGGCCGATGGATCGAACGACCAGACCGGAAGGTTCACCGGTGGCCGTCATCGCCGCCGCCCTGCGACGGGAGCGGGACCGGGCCGGGATCTCCCTCGGGGAGCTGGCCCGCCGGGCCGGCATCGCCAAGTCGACCCTCTCCCAACTGGAGGCGGGAACCGGCAACCCGAGCGTGGAGACGGTCTGGGCGCTCGGGGTGGCGTTGGGCGTCCCGTTCAGCCGGCTGGTGGGCGAGGCGACGCCGACGGTCCGGGTGATCAGGGCGGGGGAAGGCCCCCAGGTCCGCTCCCAGCAGGCCGACTTCACCGGTACCCTGCTCGCCGCCGGCGCCCCGCAGGTCCGCCAGGACATCTACCTGATCGAACTGGAGCCGGGCACGGTCCGTACCGCGGAGCCGCACATCCCCGGCAGCGTCGAGCACCTGGTGGTGAGCGCCGGCCGGTTACGTACCGGGCCGGTCGACGAACCCGTCGTCCTCGAACCAGGCGACTACGTCGCGTTTCCCGGCGACGTGCCGCACCGGTACGAGGCGCTCGCGCCGCACACCTGCGCCGTCCTGGTGATGGAGCACCCGTGAACCGAGCACCCAGCCGACCGAGCGTGCAGGCCGGCCCGGCACCCGGCCGACCGGGATTCCGCCGTCGTCCGACGGCTCGGGCGTCCGTGGCCCGGGGGCTCAGTCCGGCTCCGCGCCGACCCGCGGATCATCGGCGACCGCCTCCCGGTAGAGCCGGGTGACCACGTCCTCGATGTCCGGCTCCACGATGGCGATGTCCCGGAGCGCGACCAGCCCGGCGAGTCGTGCCACCACCTCGGAGGCGGTCGCCGACTCGCAGGCGAAGACCAGCCGTCGCCCGTCGGCCTCGGTCCGCAGCAGCGGAGCACCGGCCAGCGTCGGCGGCACGGACGTCGGCTCCTCCAGGTCCGCCACCACCAGCCGACGCGAGCCGTACCGGGCGTGCAGCGCCTCGATCGAGCCGTCGTGCACCACCCGACCGTGGTCGATCACCACCAGCCGACGGCAGAGGCGTTCGATGTCGGCCAGGTCGTGTGTGGTCAGCACCAGCGTGGTGTCACCGGCCCGGCCGAGTTCGGCGAGGAAGGCCCGGACCGCCTGCTTGCTGACCACGTCGAGCCCGATCGTCGGCTCGTCGAGGAAGAGCACCTCCGGCCCGTGCAGCAGTGCCGCGGTCAGCTCGCCGCGCATCCGCTGGCCGAGGGAGAGCTGCCGGACCGGGATGTCGAGGAAGTCGTCGAGGTCGAGCAGTTCCCGGCAGCGGCGCAGCCGGGCCGCGTGCGCGGCGGCCGGCACCCGGTAGACGTGCCGGAGAAGGTCGAACGAGTCCCGTAGCGGCAGGTCCCACCAGAGCTGTGAACGCTGCCCGAAGACCACCCCGATCCGCAGCGCCAGCCGGGTCCGCTGGGCCACCGGCGCCAGGCCACAGACCCGCACCTCGCCGGCCGAGGGCATCAGCACCCCGGTGAGCATCTTCAGCGTGGTGGACTTCCCGGCGCCGTTCGGCCCGATGTAGCCGATCATCTCGCCCCGGCGGATGGTCAGGTCGATCCCGTCGACGGCGGTCACCAGCCGTCTCGTCCGGCGGAACCGGCCGGCCCGGACCCGGACCACGAATTCCTTGCGCAGGCCGGCCAGCTCGATCACCGGTTCGTCCGGCGGGGTCGCCGTCATGAGCCGGTGCTCCGGTAGTGCCGTACCCCGGTCCGCCAGAAGAGACCGGCGACGACCACGGCCGGCAACGCGACGCCGGGCGCGGCCCACCCCACCCAGTCCGGCAGGCCGAGCGGGTCGGCGCGGCCGAGCAACGCCAGCGTCGGGTAGTAGGCGACGAAACCGAAACCCAGCCCGTACGTGAAGACGGTTCGGAACCAGCCACTGTAGACAGTCATTGGATACGTGGTGAAGTCCCTTCCCCCGTAGGTGAACGCCGCACCGATCTCGCCGGAGTCGATCCACCAGAAGGCGAGGCTGGCGGTGGCCACGAAGATCGAGCCGAAGAAGACCACTCCGGCGAGCGGAGCGGCCACGACCAGGACGGCCCGCGCCGGGGTCCAGTCGATCCCGGCGGTCGCCACGGCGACGACCAGCACGGCGACACCGAACAACGCCCGGAGTGTCTTGCGCAGCGGAAGTTCCATCAGCAACAGTTGCGGCAGCGCGCTGAGCGGTCGGACCAGCACCGCGTCCAGTAGTCCGGTGCGGACGTACTGCCGGAGCCGCTCGATGTTGCCGACGGCCAGGTCGGCGGCGGCGAAGGCGGCGGCGGAGATGCCCACCATGACCATCGCTTCCCTCCGGTCGAACCCGCCCAGGGTCCCGGTGACCCGGAACAGCACCAGCACGGTGACCACGTCGAAGACGGTGGCCCCGACGTTTCCGAGGAGGTCGACGACAAACGACGCCCGGTAGGACGCCTGCGAGCGGGCCTGTCCGCGCAGCAGCGCCAGATAGGCCGGCAGCACCCCGGTCCGCTCAGCCACCCTGCACCACCAGCCGCCGCTCGGCCCGGCGCTGCACGACCTGACAGGCGAGCAGGATGAGGGCAGCCCAGGCCAACTGCACGACGACCAGGGCCGCCTGGACCGGCTGTGGGTCCCGCTCGACGACCACGTCCAGCGGCGTCTGGAGCAGGCTGGGAAACGGGGTGGCCAGCCAGAGCGGGACCGTCACCCAGTCCGGCAGGAAGCGCAGCGGAAAGTAGAGGCCGGCCAGTACTCCGGAGCCGAGCGTCCACAGGATCATCGGCCCGCGTACGTCGTACAGCCAGTACGCCGTCGCGTTGACCAGGTACCGGCAGCCGAAGCAGATCACCACCGCGAGTACGACGGAGAGCACGAAGAGCGGCAGCGTCGGCCACCGGGTCGGCAGCGCGAGGTCGAAGAAGACCAGCCCGGTCAGCACCGGCGGCAGGAAGCGGGTCAGCAGCGCGTATCCGGCTCGGCCCAGGTCGACGGCGAGGTAGCTGACCACCGGGTGGACCGGGCGCAGCAGATCGCTGGCCACGTCGCCGGTGCGGATCCGGTCGGCCAGATCGGTCCATCCCCAGAGGAGCACCACGGCGAGCAGACCCTGTCCGACCCAGACGAACGTGGCCAACTGGGCCGGCGTGTAGCCCGCGGCGACGCCGCCGGCGCCCCCCGCCACGGCGAGCAACACATAACAACGAAGAAAGCCGAAGACGGTGTTGGTGAAGGCGCCGGCAAGAGTAGCTTGCCGGTAGGTAGAGTACCGACGGAACCCTGATCCGGTTATGGCAGTAAATGTCCGGAACGATGTGGTGATGTTTCGGCCGATGGGTGGTGGCACAGTGGCGGTGACTGAGCCCACGCCGTTACCCTCCTTCCGCGACCACGCTGCCTCGAGCCGGGTGACTTTATCCGGTGCACCCGGCTGCCCAGCGAGAATTTTCGACGAGGTGACACCCCGTGAGTAAGCGACGCGAGCCGGCCTCCCCGGCCGCGTTGCGCGCGGCTCGCCACCCCGACACCGCCGTGGTCGCCCTGCGGACCGGGTCCGACAGCCAACTCGGCCCCATAGCTCATGACAACGCCGAGCGCAGCGAGGTGGTGTCGTGAGCGAGCGCAGCGAGCGAACCAGCCAACTCGGCCCCATAGCTCATGACAACGCCGAGCGCAGCGAGGTGGTGTCGTGAGCGAGCGCAGCGAGCGAACCAGCCAACTCGGCCCCATAGCTCATGACAACGCCGAGCGCAGCGAGGTGGTGTCATGAGCGAGCGGTACCCGAACCGGTGGGGTGAGTCCGCGGAACCGTCCTGGGTGGTCGAACCGACGGCCGAGTGGCGTCCGCAGTTCCCCGGGCAGCGCTATCCGGGCGACATCGGGCACCAGCGGCGTCGGCCGGCCCGGCCGAGCGGTCGGGCCTCGGTGCCGACCGGCCGGGCGAGCGTGCCGCCGCCGAACGGGCAGCCGGGCCAGCCGGGCGACGCCTACCCGTCGCACCGACCCGACGGTCCGGCGCAGCGGGACAGCCGGCTAGGCGACGGCCGGGTAACTCCCGCACCCCGGCGACACGACACCCAGG
Source organism: Plantactinospora sonchi (assembly GCF_036422035.1). Classification (NCBI taxonomy): domain Bacteria; kingdom Bacillati; phylum Actinomycetota; class Actinomycetes; order Micromonosporales; family Micromonosporaceae; genus Plantactinospora; species Plantactinospora sonchi. Next base: position 39,207 of record NZ_JAZGQK010000016.1, on the reverse strand, counting down.
AGGGCTGGTACGACCCTCCGGACGGTTGGCACGACGGCCCCGACGGCTGGGACGACGCACCGGACTGGGATCGGCCGTCCAACGGTCGGAGTCGGCCACCGGTCGACCGCCGCGCCGACGGACCGGTGCCGATCGGCCGGGACGAGCGCCGCGCGCCCGGTCCGGTCGAGTCTGGGCGTCGTGGCGATTCCGCCGACGGCGTCGACCACCCACGGAATCGGCCGGAGCGTGCTCCCCACCCGGCCGCGGAGGAGCGGCCCCGGGCGGCCCGCTCCGGGCCACCGGAGTTCCCCGACCGGCTCCCGCCGGAGCGGCGGGGACGGTGGCTGACCGGACCGCCCCCGGAGGAGACCCAGCCGCTGCCCGACCGGCGACCGGGGCCCGCCGAACGCCGCCCTGGACCGGCCGGAGGCCGGGGACGACCCGGGCCGGGCGACCGAGGCGTACCCCATGCTCCGGCGGCGTTCGACGGACCGACCGGTCCGGACCGCGGCGACGGCTGGGGCGTTCGGCCCGGCGGCACCGCCCCACGTTCACCGGGCCACGAGCCGCCTCCCGGTCGGGTCCCGCCACGGACCAGGCCGGACCGGCCCGGTTCGGACTTCACACCGCCGCCACCGCCGAGCCGGCGGCCCGGATCCGGACCGCCGCCCACTCCCGGCTGGTCGGCACCGCGTGGCCCGGTACCCGGTCAGGAGCCGCCTCGCGACAGCCGCCGGTTCCCGGACCTGGGATCCGGTCGGCCACCCGGGCGCGACCCACGGACCGCACCGGACCAGGCCGCCCGCTCCGGCCCGATGCCGCCGCCGCCCGAGCGTCCGGGACGGCCGGCCCCGTTCGGGTACGACCGCCCGGGGAACGACGCGCCGCCGCCGAGCCGTCGGGCCGAACCGAACCGCCCGGACCGGATCCCCGCTCCGGGTGCCGAACGGAACGTGCCCCGTCCGCCGGAGCCCGACGACCTGACCGGTCGGCGGGACCCGGTCTCCCCCGGAGCGATCGGTCCGGTCGCCGGCCCGCGCGGGGTGCCCACCGGGCAACCCCGGCCCGGCGAGCCGCCCCGTGCCGCCGAACAACCACGGCCGGTCGAACCGGTTCGGCGGATCGAGCCGAGTCGGCCGATCGAACCCGTTCGCAAGGTCGAGCAGTCCCGGCCGGTGGACGCCCGTCCGGTCGACCCTGCCCGCGCCGGGCAACCGCCCCGCCCGGTCGAGCCCACCCGGCCGGCACCGCCGACGGAACCCGCCCGGCCGACCGAGCCCGCCCGACCCGCCGCCGCCGTGCCGCCGACCGGGCCGACCCGCCCCACCCCACCAACGGAACCACCACGCCCGGCACCGACCCACCCGGCCGAACCCACCCGACCGGCCGCCGCCGTGCCGCCGACCGGGCCGACCCGCCCGACCCCACCGGCGGACGCCGGCAGCGACGCCCGTACCGGCGAACAGGTGCGCGAACGGCCGACCGGCTGGCTGACCCCGGCATCGCCGGGCGAGCCCACGGCCCCGCCACCGGCGCGGCCCTCCGGCACCGACCAGCCTGTGCCGCGTCCGGCGCCGCCACCCACCCGGGGCCTGCGGCTGGAGTTCCTGCCCGCGCCGACCCCCGCCCCGTCCGGAACCACGCCGGTGGTGCCGGACCCCGTCCCGTCCCCCGGACCGGCCCCGTCGGTCCCCTCCACACCCGTCCCACCGACGGACGTGGCACCATCGGCCACTCCCGTCATCGAACCCGCCTCGCCCGCACCCTCGTCCGGGCCTCCGATCGAACCGGCATCCGCCGGTCCCCGACCGGAATCCGGCGAAGCGGCCGATCCAAGTGAGACTTCCGTACCCTTCATGCCAACCACCGGACCTGTCGCTGACCACGCCCAACCCGGGCCGCTGGCCGACGCCGCCCCCGCCACGCCACCACTGCCGGAGACCGGGCAGACATCCGGGCCAGCCCTGGCCGAGGAGGATGCCGCCGGTACGGCGGACCCCCCGGCCGGCGAACCGCCGGAACCGACCGCCGAGCCGGCGGCCCGGACCCGGCCGCCCGCCGCCGAACCGACCGCCGACACACCGCCGGCCGGCGAAGGTCTGACGTCCGAAACCCCGTCGACCGGTCAATCAGCCGGCGGGACGGCGTCTGCCGGGCCGGTCGACGACACGGCGACGACCGGGCAGGCCCCGGCTGCCCCGACTGCCGACACGGCAGCGCCGCCGACCACCGCCGCCGCCGCCGACACGACAGCCTCGGCGACCACCGGTACGCCTCCGGCACCGTCCGACGGCACCGCCGCCAGCTCGGCACCACCGCCCGAAGACCCCGGCCCGACCCCCGTTCCGGCACCTCCGGCCACCGACTCCGGCTCCGCCGACGGACCCGTCTCCGGGCCGCCGCTGGACACCTCGCCGCCGGATTCACCGGTCGCCGAGGCCAGTCCGGACACCGTGCTTCCGGCCGGTCCGGCCGCCGGCGCGGCAACGGCGCTGAGCGCTCCCACCATGCTCACCCCGATCATCCGGCCGCGAGCCGGACGGGAGGCCGAGCCGGAGCCCGAGGAGAGCACACCGGAACCGGCCACCGCCGATCCGGAACAGGTGCTCGCCTCGTACGAGTGGCGGTTCCACCACGAGACGCTTCGTGAGCTGGTCGAGAACCCGGACGAGCTGCGGGCCATCCGGGACCGGCTGTCCGAGAAGCTCGAACCGGCCAAGGACAACGGGACCCGGGCCCGACTGCTGAGCCTGCGGGCGGTCGTCTCCCGCATCCTCGGCGACCTGGGCAAGGCGCTGGCCGACGGCAAACTGGCGCTGGCGCACGCCGAGGCGACCGGCCAGTTGCGACGAATCGCGATCGCGCAGGCCCGGTTGGCGCACGTACTCCAGTGGCGTGGGGACTTCGCCGAGGCCGACCGGCTCTTCGGTGAGGCGAACTCCCCCGAGCTGCCGGACCGGCTCCGGGCCACCATGCACGAGCACGCCGGCCGGTCCTGCTACGACCAGGGCCGCTACATGGAGGCCTGCAACCACTTCGAGAAGGCGCTGGAACTGCGCAAGGTCGAGGATCCGGACCTGATCGCCCGTACCGAACTGGCGCTGGACGCGGTCTTCAACAAGGTCGCCCAGAACGGCTGGGGCCCGTACCCCCGGGACCGTGACGAGATCCTCCAGGTGCACAAGCCACCGGTGCCCACGTTCAGCGAGAAGGTGCAGCGCTGGGGGTACGCCGACCCGGACGGGCAGCTGGCGATCGCCCCGAGTTACGCCGACGTGCAGCCGTTCCGGGACGGGGCGGCCTGGGTCCGCCGCCCGGAGACCCCGACCTGGGAGCTGATCGACGAGTCCGGTGCGCTGCTCGTCGAGGCCACGGCCGGATACCTGGCGGTCAGCTCCTTCTCCGACGGGCTCGCCTGGGTGTCCCGGGACGGCACCGGTGGGTGGATCGCGATCGACAAGGCCAACAAGGTGGTCATCCCGACCGGCTTCGAGGACGTACGCCCGTTCCGGCGGGGTGTCGCCGCGGTCCGTCGCGGCGGTTGGGGCGCGGTCGACCGCACCGGCAAGGTCTTCCTGCCGACCCGGTACACCGGTTTCGCGACGGCACTGACCGACGGCCGGTACGTCGACGGCTTCACCGACGAGGGCCTGGCCATCGTCGACGCCAGCGGACGCAAGGGTGTGGTCGACAAGTCCGGGCAGGTCATCGTTCCGCCGGCCCACCCGGCCATGGTCATCCACCCGGTCGCCTTCCTGATCGGCGACGGTGCCGGCCGGTGGGGCGCGCTCGACCGGCGTGGCGAGCCATTGATCGACGTACTGCACCCCAGCCGGTCCGACGTGATCGAGGAGATCGACAGACTCCTGGCGGACACCAAGCCCGTACTGTGACCTGTGGCCGCCCCGGCCGGGCGACCTGATCCACTTCCCGGGGAAAGGGCTAGGGTCGAGGTATGGAATTCCGTCACCTTGGCCGTTCCGGCCTGCTCATCAGCGAGATCTCGTACGGCAACTGGCTCACCCACGGCTCACAGGTCGAGGAGGAGGCCGCTCTCTCCTGCGTTCGCGCGGCTCTGGACGTCGGCATCACCACGTTCGACACCGCCGACGTGTACGCGGGCACCAAGGCGGAGGCCGTGCTGGGCCGGGCCCTGAAGGGCGAGCGCCGCGAGGGCCTGGAAATCTTCACGAAGGTCTACTGGCCGACCGGGCCGGGCCGCAACGACCGTGGCCTGTCCCGCAAGCACATCATGGAGTCGATCAACGGCTCGCTGAAGCGGCTGCAGACCGACTACGTCGACCTCTACCAGGCGCACCGGTACGACTACGAGACGCCGCTGGAGGAGACGATGGAGGCGTTCGCCGACGTCGTGCACTCCGGCAAGGCGCACTACATCGGCGTCTCGGAGTGGAAGGCCTCCGAGATCCGGGCCGCGCACGCGCTGGCCCGGGAGCTGAAGATCCAGCTCGTCTCCAGCCAGCCGCAGTACTCGATGCTCTGGCGGGTCATCGAGTCCGAGGTCGTACCGACCAGCGAGGAGCTGGGCATCGGACAGATCGTCTGGTCGCCGATCGCCCAGGGCGTGCTGACCGGCAAGTACCTGCCCGGTCAGGAGCCGCCGGCCGGTTCCCGGGCCACCGACTCGTCCGGTGGCGCCAACATGATCTCGCGCTTCATGAACGACGAGGTGCTGACCCGGGTGCAGCGGCTGAAGCCGCTGGCCGAGCAGGCCGGCCTGAGCATGGCCCAGCTGGCCGTGGCGTGGGTGCTGCAGAACCCGAACGTCTCGTCGGCGATCGTCGGGGCGTCCCGCCCCGAGCAGGTGCACGACAACGTGAAGGCCGCCGGGGTCAAGCTCGACGCCGAGCTGCTCAAGGCGATCGACGAGGTCATCGACCCGATCGTCGAGCGGGACCCGGCCAAGACCCAGAGCCCGGCCACCCGGCCGTAACGGTCCGACCCGGGGTGGCGGTCGGCGAACCTGCCGGCCGCCGCCCCGGCTCCCGCCGGCCCCGGCCCGGCACCGTGACGGCCGACACCCGGCCCGTACCGGCTCGGCGCCGCCACGGCAGTCCCCTCGGCCACCGCGGTCGTCGACGGCGCGGGCGATCTCGTCGCGGATCCGGCCCGACGCGGCACGGCAGCCCACTCGGCCACCGGCCCGCCGCAGGGTCGGGCCGGCAGCTCAGTGCGGTGACAGGACGGCGGTGGCCATCCGGCTGGTGGTCAACAACTCGGGCAGGGTGCCGGGGAAGTTGTCGACCAGGTCCAGGGCCAGCAGCCAACCGTCGAGGTTCTCGCCGAGCACCTCCCGGCACAGGCCGGGTAGCGGATCGTCCGCCGTCCGCCACCATCCGGCCTTGCCACCGGCCCGCAGCAGCGCGCTGACCGGCGCGGCCGTCGTCGCCAGGTCGGCCAGTGGGACCGTACCGGCGGCGACCGCCCGGGGCGCCCAGGTCGCCCAGTCGGTCCAATCGACGCTTCCGTCCGGAGTCGTCGGCGGGACGACAGGTCCGTCGGACCCGTCGGTCGACGGCGGCCCGGCGGCCACCTCCGCGACCAGTTCCGCCGGACATCCCGGCAGCTTCCCGAGATACACCAGCACGCCGTACGGGAACGGCTCCCGCCGGTGCTCGGCGAGCAGCAGCGTCCAGTCGGTCACGTGCTGCTCGGCCTCGAGGATGTGCAGGTCACCCGCCATCGGATCGGCCCGGCGCAACCGGCCCAGCCACTTGTCCGGCGTACTCTCCCGGTCGACCAGGGCCTGCACCGCCCGTACGGCCGCGGCCTCGTCCGGACCGTCGAGCGCCCCGGCCGCCGCCTTTCGGACCGCGACCAGCCACGGATTGCCCTGGTACGCGCGCCGGGTCAGGTCCACCTCGAACAGCGCCCGGGCGGCCGGTACGCCCTCCCGACGGGCGACCGCCAGCACCATCCGCAGTTGGAGCAGACCGGTGGGTACCCGGGTACGACGCATCAGCTCCACGGCCAGCTCGGTCAGCCCCGACTCGATCCAGGGCAGCATGAACCGACGCTCGGCGGGCTCCAGCAGGTGCGCCCGGAGCCGGTCACCGAGCGGGAGCCGGTCCGTCCCGCCCGGCCAGGCTTCGTCGTGGCGCAGCCCGGCGAGGATCCGGCGTCGTACCGCCGGGGTGGCGTGCGGGCTCTGGTACAGGCCGGTGTTGATCTCGGTGTCGTCGTAGGCCAGCAGCGCGTCGAACGTGTCCGCTGGAAGGTCCCGGTTTCCGGCGAGAAGACGCAGGTGTGCCAGGTTGTTCGTGTCGATCAGGGCCGCCACCAGCTCGGGACCGACCGTGCCACGGTGCAGCAGGTCGTAGGTGGCCCGCCCGTCGAGCACCGGCAGGATCGCCATGACGGTCTCGGTCGGGCAGCAGAGCAGCAGGTCGCGGAATGCCCGGCGGGAGCGTGTCCAGGCGGGCGGTTTGCCGTCCAGCGCGGGTGCCGGTCTGGCGTTCGCCCACCGGCGCACCTCCCCGGCGGTGGCGGTCGCCGCCGCCAGCAGCTCCGGCAGGCTGCCCGGCCAACTGGACAGGTGCTTCCAGAGGGCCCGCCAGGCACCGGGGTCGGTGCCGACCGTGGCACCGACCAGTTCCCCGACCGCCGTCCTGAGCGGCTCCGCCATGACGGCGACACCCGGCAGGCAGCCGACCGGCGCCAGCCGCTCCACCACCTGCGCGGCGGTCACCGTCCCCTGCTCCAGCGCCTCCGCCACCTTCTCGCCGAGCAGCCGGGTACCGGTGACCACGGCGTTGCCGTTCGCCAGCTCCTCGGCGCAGGCCAGCATCACGGGCAGGCCGACCGGCCCCGGGAACCAGTTCAGGACGTCCACCCCGAACCGGTGCACGAAGCTGGTCCGCAGCGCGTCGGGGCAGTCGGCACGCTCGCCCAGGGCCTTGGCCGCCGCGGCGCCGTACGGCTGCTCCGCGTCCCCGGCGACCACCGCCGACCAGTCCACCAGCTGATCCGGGGCGAGTTCGGCGGTGCCCCGGTCGACCGCCCGCAGCAGCCGGGCCACGCCGGCCGCCGTTTCCAGCTCGTGTGTCGCCCGTTCCAGGGCGGCCACCCCGTCCTCGGCGCCCAGCGCGTCGGCCAGTGACTCGGCGACCAGCGGATCGAACTGGGCGGTGGGGTAGCCGGCCACCGCGTCGCGCCCGGCCCGCCGCCAGACGTGCGCCAGCACCTCCAGCTCCCGGCGCGCCGTACGCGCCCGGTCCAGGGAGAGGAAGACGTGGTCGATCTCCTCGAACGGTGTCGTACCGGCCAGGTCGGTGATCATCTGCCACTCGTACCTCGCCCGGTCGACGAGGGTCGGGACGAACCCGCCCGGCCGCCGCCACCAGGGATCAGCCGGATCGACAACGGCCAACACCTCGGCGCGCAGTTTCGCGTCGCCGTGCCGGAGCAGCGCCGCGGCGATCGGCGCGGTCGCGGTGGCGGCCAGTTCGGCGGCCGCCTCCGGGTGGCTGGCCGGGAAAGCCCGGTTGCCGGCCAGCGCCAGACGCAGACCGTCGTCCCCCGAGTCGAGCACCGCCCGCACCAGCGTCGCGCCCAGCACCGACGCGTGCCGGAGCACCTCCTCAGCGGCCTGGCGGCGCCGGGTCAGGACGTCGGGCAACACTTTCGGCTCGCAGCACTCCAGCAGCACCTGGACAGCGGTCACGTCGGCCACGGCGTGGCCCCCCTCCCGATCGGACGACCGGCAGGATACGGAACGGCACCGACAGCCCGGACGGCGGTCAGCCCTGCCAGAACCGGATCAGGCGCAGCCCCTCGACGTAGAGGTAGTCGGGGAGCCCGATCAGGTCACCGACCGCGAAGACGCCGTCGAAGAACCAGCCGCCCACCCGGGGATTCCAGAGCAGCGCGAAGAGCAGGATGAAGCCGAACGGCGCCATCAGGTCGTAGCCCCGCCGCCACTGCGGGTTCAGCCAGGGCTGGACGACGTTGCCGCCGTCCAGTCCCGGCACCGGCAGCAGGTTGAGCACGCTGGCGGTCAGTTGCAGGAAGGCGAGCAGCGCGACCCCGGCCCAGAACGCCGGCGCGGCGTTGACGTCCACGCCGATCGCGAACGGCACCACCAGCAGCAGCGCGAAGATCACGTTGGTCGCCGGGCCGGCGAGGCTGACCAGCGAGTGCCGGAGCCGCCCGGGAATCTCGTGCCGGTCGACCCAGACCGCCCCGCCGGGCAGACCGATGCCGCCGAGCAGCACGACCACCACCGGCAGGATGATCGACAGCAGCGGGTGGCTGTACTTGAGCGGGTTGAGGGTCAGGTAACCGCGGTGCGCGACACCCCGGTCACCGGCCCGGAACGCCACGATGGCGTGCGCGTACTCGTGCAGGCACAGGGACACCAGCCAGCCGGAGACGACAAAGAGGAAAACGTCGAACCGGACGTTGCCGTACTCGTTCCACGCCATCACACCACTGGTCACGAAGAGCGCGACCAGGGCCAGGAAGATCGGACTCGGCCGGAAGGCCGCCGCCGGGACGCCGAGCACGAGCCGGTCCCGGCCCCGCTGGTCGAAGGCCATCACCCGGTCACTCGGCCGTGGGCTGCAGGCTCATCCGGTACTCCACCCGGTCGTCCTCGACCAGGAGCACCGTGGCGACGCCCGAGGCGGCCAGTTCCCGCCAGGTCTGTCCGATCCAGGACTCGGCGTCGGCCTGGCTGCTGAACGCCTCGGCCGGTCCGCTCACCGGAGCACCGTCCGCGCCCTCGTACCGCCAGCTCCACGGCATGTCGCGTCTCCCCTCGCCGATCTTCCGCGCCGACAACCTCCGCCAGCCTAGTCGGCCGATCCGGACCAACCAGCCGGAGCGGTCCGCCGAGCACCCCGACCCGTACGTCCGGGGGCGCCGAGCCGCACCTCACAGCGGGATGTACAACCGAGCGCTCTAAGGTACGGGCATGTCCGTAGACGGGTGGAGCAGGATCCTGGTGCTGGGCGGGATCCGGTCCGGCAAGTCCGAATTCGCCGAATCGCTGGTCCGGGAGGCGCCCCGGGTCCGGTACGTCGCCACCGCGACGGCCAGCCCCGACGACCCCGAGTGGGCGGCCCGGATCGAGACGCACCGGCTGCGCCGGCCGGCGGGCTGGGCGACCGAGGAGGCGGGCACGGACCCGGGCCGGCTGCTGGAGCTGATCAGAACGGCCGCACCGGACGAGACGCTGCTCGTCGACGACCTCGGCGGATGGGTGACCGTGCTGCTCGACCCGGCGCACCAGCCGGCGGACGATGTCGCCACCGTCGCCGAGCTCGGCGCGGCGGTCCGGGACTGCGCCGCCCGCCTGGTGCTGGTCAGCCCCGAGGTCGGACTCTCGATGGTGCCGGTCACCCCGCTCGGCCGGGCCTTCGCCGACGCGCTCGGCAGCACCAACCAGACGGTGGCGGACGCCTGCGACACCGTCGTCCTGGTGATCGCCGGACAGCCGACCCGGCTCAAGGAGTCCGGCCCGGCGGGCGCGGCGTCCCCGCAGCGGGCGAGCGTACCGGCGCAGCCCGGCGCGGACCGCAACGCCGAGGCCACCGGTTGGCCGGGCGTGACCTCGGCGGCCGACGCCGGTACGACACCGTCGGCCTGGACCGGGGTCCTCGGCGCCATGCCGGAGGTCCTCCGGCCGACCGTCGACACACCGCGGCGGTCCGGCACCGACCCGGCGGCCGGGACGGCCTGGACCGCGCCGACCATGGCCCTGCCGATGGTCGCCACCGGCCTGGTGATCCAGCCCGGGATGGAACTGCCGATGCCGGACGAGCACACCGGCCGGGCCGCGCTCGACCGGCTGGCCACCCTCGACCTGCCCGGCCCCGGACTCGGCAACCTGGCCCGGGTCGTCGAGTTCGCCGCGGCCACCCAGCGGACCGCGACACCGACGCCGTGGCGCTCGGTACGGGTGCTGCTGCTGCACGGCGACCACGCGGGCGGCGCCTCGGCCGGCGCGGTGCCCGGCGAGTCCGCCCGACGGGCGGCGCAGGCCCGGGCCGGCTCCGGTCCGCTCGCCCGGCTGGCCGCCGAGGCCGGCGCCACCCTCCAGGTCGTCGAGGTCCCGGCGTCCGGGCCGATGGAGCAGGAGCCGGCGCTCTCCACCGACGACGTCGAGGCGGCCCTGCGGTACGGGTGGCGGCTCGCCGAGGACGCGGTGGACGCGGGTGTGGAACTGCTCGTGCTGGCCGCCTGCGGCGCCGGTACGGACGCGGCGGCGGCCGCCGTGCTCGCGGCGACCGCCGGCGCCGAACCGGCGGCGGTGCTCGGCCGGGTGGTCACCCCGGGCGGGCAGGTGGACGACCCGGCCTGGATGGCCCGGTGTTCGGCGGTCCGGGACGCGCTGCAGCGGACCCGGCGCAGCCCCCGGGACGCGAAGGACGTGCTGGCCGAACTCGGCGGCGGCGACATCGCGGTCGCCACCGGAATCCTGCTCGGCGCCACCGCGCGCCGTACCCCGGTGCTGCTGGACGGGCCGGTCGGCGTGGCGGCCGGCCTGGTCAGCCGGGATCTCGCCGGCCAGGCCCGGCACTGGTGCCTGCTGCCGGACCACGGCGACCACCCGGCCGTCCGGCTCGCCGCCGACGTACTCGACCTGAGCCCGCTGCTCGACCTGCGGCTCGGCCTCGGTGAGGGCACCGCCGCGCTGGCCGCGCTGCCGCTGCTGCGCTCCGGGCTGACCCTGGCCGGTGGACTGCCGACCCATCCGACGCTGACCTCGGACGGGGAGCCGACCGGTTCCGGCCCGACGGACGCCCCGGAGGGCACCGGGCCGGGTGCGGCACCGGCCGACGAGCCGACGGAGTCGGACCGGGAGTGGGTCGAGGCGGACGACGACAGCGAGTTCGTCGAGCCCCGGCCGGCCGGACCCGGACCGACCGCCGTACCGGACGGCCCGACGACAGCCGACGACCCGACGGAACCGGACAGCGTGGCGGCGCCGGACACCAGTGCCGCGGCCGACGGCGGCACGGCTGTCGACAACGCGGCGTCGACCAGCACCCGCGGTGCCTGACGGACGGTTCGTCGCCGGCGGTCGGCTGGCCCTGACCACCTTCACCGTCGCCCCGCTACGGGTCGCCCGGGTGGACCGGGCCGCCGCCGGTACCGCGATGGCGCTGGCCCCGCTGGTCGGCGCCGTGCTCGGTCTGCTGCTCGCCGCCGTGCTCGGCGGGCTCGCCGCGCTCGCCCCGCCCCTGGTCGCCGCTGGGGTCACCGTCGCCGTGGCGGCGCTGCTCACCCGGGGGCTGCACCTGGACGGGCTGGCCGACACGATCGACGCGCTCGGCTCCTACCGGTCCGGGCCGGCCGCCCTGCAGATCATGCGTCAGCCGGACGTCGGCCCGTTCGGCGTCGCCGCGCTGGTCCTCGTACTCCTGATCCAGGCGGCGTGCCTCGCGGCGCTGGCGGGCCGGCCGTGGCCGGCGCTGGTCGCGACGCTGGTGGCCGGGACGGCGACCGGTCGACTCGCGGTGAGCTGGGCCTGTCGGCGTGGCCTGCCGGCGGCCCGGCCGGACGGACTCGGCGCGCTGGTCGCCGGCACGGTCGGCCCGGGAGCACTCGCCGTCGGCACGGCCGCCGTCGCACTGGCCGCGGTCACCGCCGTGCCGGGCCGGCCGTGGCAGGGGCCGCTCGCCGTCGTCGGCGCGCTCACCGTCGCCCTGCTGGCCGTGCGCCACGCGGTACGCCGGTTCGGCGGCGTCACCGGTGACGTGCTCGGCGCCGCCGTCGAGGTCGGCACCACGGTCTGCTACCTGGGTCTGGTGCTGACCCGCTGAACGGCTGACCGGATCCGCGTCCACGGGTGGCGAAACACGGGTAGCGTTCGCAAAAACGAACACCGGTCGGTCGAGCGGGGGGACGAATGTTGATCACGGATGATTTCCTGCCCGTTCCGGTTCCGGAGACGCTGACCGCCACCTACCTGGTGCCGACCTCCGGTCAGTCCGGCCCGCTGCCCGCCGAGGTGGTGGCGGGGCTCGGCGGACGCATCTCCGGGCCGGTGCACGACCTCGCCCGGCAGATGCTGTCCAGCCCGCTGATGAGCGTCGACACCCGGCCGATCAGCGAGTTCCCGCACCTGCCGCCGGACCTGCTCAGCGCCTTCGGTGCCACCGATGCCCAACTCGCCCGGCTGGCCGCCGCCACCGACCTGGTGGTCGTACAGGCGAGTTACCGACCCGGCTGGCCGCCGGCACACGAGTGGGCGGCCCGTACCGTCGCCGCCGCGCTCGCCGAGCGGCTCGACGCCGACGTGGTGGACGTCTTCGCCCTGCAGTTCCTCGATCCGGCGACCGCGCTGCGCTCCCTGCCGGACGGCGAGGGACGGGTACGCCTGATCGACTGGGTGCTGGTGCCGTACTCGTCGGACGACAGCGGGCTCTGGTTCACCACGAAGGGGCTGCGCCGCTTCGGACTGCTGGAACTGCAGGCACAGGGGGTGCCGACGCACCTCACCCGGGCCTGGGGCGCGGTGATGACCGGGGTGGCCCGCCGACTGCTGCGGGCCTGGACCGACGGGCTCACCGACAACGAGGTGCCGGCCTTCGTCCCGCTTCCGGTGATCACCTCGGTCACCGGTCACGACATCGCGGTTGCGTACGGCAACCCGCAACAGCACGACAGCACCCGGCCGGCGGCGCTGCGCCTGGAACTGGACCCGGCGACCGACCCCGACGCGGACTCGTTCCTGACCCTGCTCCCCCCGGCCGGCCACCCCGGCCCGGCCGGGCGGTACTTCGCCGCGGTCTGTGCCGCCCTGTTCGGTGCCGCGCAGTCCGACGTCCGGTACGCCCGCCCGGACGACGCGATGGCGAAGGCGATCACGACCGCCCGCGACGGCCTGCCGGGAATCCGGGAACGGTTCCTGGCCGGCAAGCTGCCCGAGGGCGTGCAACTGCTGGTCAAGTACGCGCTGCCGACCGACGAGGGGCCGGAGTACGTCTGGGCCGGGGTGACCTCCTGGGCCGCTCCGGAGCGGATCCTGGGCGCCAGCGCCAGCGACGCGGCCGCCGACCCGGCGGTCCGGGTCGGCCGGCCCGTCGTGGTGGACGTCGTCGACGTGGTCGACTGGGCGGTACTCGACGGCAGCGGCGTGGTGGAGGGCGGCTGGACCCAGGCCGTACTCGACGCCGGCGACCGCTCGCAGCGCTGAGCGGGCCCGGCCGGGTCGGCTACTTCACGGACGGCTGGACGAACGGCGGCCGGACCACCCGCATCGGCGTACGACGGCCCCGGATGTCGACCTCCACCTGGTCGCCCTGGGTCAGCCCGGCGGCCGTGTCGAGCAGTGCCAGGGCGATGCCGAGTTTGCGGGTCGGCGAGAACGTCCCACTGGTGATCGTGCCCACCACGGTGTCGCCGACGTGGGCCGTCATCCCGGCGCGGGGGATGCCCCGGCCCTCCGCCTCCAACCCCCAGAGGGCACGTCGGGCGCCGGCCGCCTTCTCCGCCAGCAGCGCCTCCCGCCCCCAGAACGTCGGCTTGTCCCAGCCGACCGCCCAGCCCAGCCGGGCCTGCACCGGGGTGATCTCCGGTGACAGGTCCTGGCCGTGCAGCGGGTAGCCCATCTCGGTCCGCAGGGTGTCCCGGGCGCCGAGCCCGCAGGCGCGGATGCCGTCCGGGCCACCCGCGGAGAGCAGCGCGTCCCAGACCCCGACCGCCGCCTCCGCCGGAACGACCAGTTCGTAACCGTGCTCCCCGGTGTACCCGGTACGGCAGACGACGAGCGGAGCAGCGTCGAGGTCGGCGGCGGCGAAGCTCATGTAGCCGTGCCCGGTCGGCAACCCCAGCGCGCCGAGCACCTCCGCCGAACGCGGCCCCTGCACCGCCAGTACGGCGTACGCCTCGTGCTCGTCGGTGACAGTGATCCCGGCCGGGGCGGCGGCCCGCAGCCGGCGGACCACCTCCGCGGTGTTGGCCGCGTTCGGGATCAGGAAGACGTGGTCGTCGCCGTGCAGGTAGGCGATGATGTCGTCCACCACCCCGCCGGTGGTGTCGTCGCAGCAGAGCGTGTACTGCGCCCGGCCGGGCCCGATCCGACCCAGGTCGTTGCTGAGGCAGGCGTTGACGAAGTCGGTCGCCCCCGGTCCGGTGACCCGGGCCTTGCCCAGATGCGAGACGTCGAACACACCCACCCCGGCACGTACCGCGGTGTGCTCGGCGAGGACCCCGCCACCGGCGTACTCCAGGGGCATGGACCAGCCGCCGAAGGCGGCGAACTTGGCGCCCAGCGCGACGTGCCGCTCGTGCAGCGGCGAGCGGCGGAGCTGGTCGGGGGAAGGTTCCGGGGTCGGGCCGGACACCTGGGTTGCGTCGGTCATGGGTCGCAACCTACCTGCGCAGGGACGCCTGGTTAGCATCGGCGGGACCCCTCCGGCGGACCGTCGGCGGGACAGCCCATTCTTCCGGCGGGTAGGTTTCGCCGGAGACCATCTTCGCCGACCGCACACCAGGCGGCCGGCCGTGCCCGTACCGGAGCCGCCGAGTGACATCGCCCAGCACCACCCTCAGCCTGGTCGACACCGACCCCGCCGAACTCGCCGTCGACGCCATCGTGATCGGCCTGCACAGCCAGACCACGGACGCGACGACGACCGGGCGGACGACCGGCTTCGCCGACACTCTGCTGCTGGCCAGCGGCGCGGAGAGCATTGCCGCGGCGTTCGACGGTCGACTGACCGAGACCCTGGCACTGCTGGGTGCCACCGGCGGTCCCGGCGAGGTGATCAAGCTTGCCACCCTCGGCACGATCACCGCGCCGCTGGTGGTCGCGGTCGGTCTCGGGGCCGAGCCGTCGGGCGCGGCGCCGGCCCCGGAGACGCTGCGTCGCGCCGCCGCGTCGGCGGTCCGGGCGCTCGCCGGCGCCGAGCGCGTCGCGCTGACCCTGCCGGTGCCGGACGACGAGGACGCCCCGGCCGCGCTCCGGGCCACCGCCGAGGGTGCGCTGCTGGGCGCCTACCGGTTCGCCGGCTACAAGACCCGGCCGCAGCCGAACCGCCGCCCGGTCGTCTCCTCGATCGCCGTGCACGTGCCGGACGCCGCCGACGAGCGGGCCCAGGCGGAGATCACCCGGGCCACGGTGGTGGCCCGCGCGGTCAGCCGGACCCGGGACTGGGTCAACACCCCGCCGAACGAGCTGCGCCCGCCGTCGTTCGCCGACTCGGTCGCGGCCGCCGCCCGGGAGGCCGGTCTCGGCGTGGAGGTCCTCGACGAGCAGGCCCTCGCCGCCGGCGGCTACGGCGGCATCCTCGCCGTCGGCCAGGGCTCGGAGGCCCCGCCCCGGCTGGTGAAGCTGACCTACGACCCGGCCACCGCCGGCGCCGGGGCGGCGACGAAGCGGGTCGCGCTGGTCGGAAAGGGCATCACCTTCGACACCGGCGGCGTCTCGATCAAGCCGGCCCAGGGCATGTGGGAGATGAAGTCCGACATGGCCGGCGCGGCGGCCGTCGCCGCCAGCCTGCTCGCGATCGCCGAGCTGAAGCCGACGGTCGCGGTGACCGGGTACCTGCCGATGGCGGAGAACATGCCGTCGGGCAGCGCGTACCGGCCCGGCGACGTGGTCACCATGTACAACGGCAAGCGGGTCGAGGTGCTGAACACCGACGCCGAGGGCCGGATGGTCCTCGGTGACGCGATGGCCCGGGCCTGCGAGGACGGCTGCGACTACCTGATCGAGACCTCGACGCTGACCGGTGGCCAGGTGGTGGCGCTGGGCAAGCGGGTGGCGGGCGTGATGGGCACCTCCGAGTTCTGCCAGCGGGTCCAGGTGGCCGGCGACGCCACCGGGGAGCCGACCTGGCCGATGCCGCTGCCGGACGACGTACGCAAGGGCATGGAGTCGGAGGTTGCGGACATCTCCCAGGTCAACGCGGGGATGGACCGTGCCGGGCACATGCTGCAGGGCGGCGTCTTCCTGCGCGAGTTCGTCACCGAGGACGTGCCGTGGGCGCACATCGACATCGCGGGTCCGAGCTACCACTCGGGTGAGCCGACCGGGTACTGGAGCAAGGGCGGCACCGGTGTGCCGGTGCGGACCCTGCTGGAGCTGGTCGACGACATCGCCGCGAACGGCTGATCCACGCGTGACCCGGGCCGGTGCGGCGCTGTTCGCGGCGCGCCGGCCCGGGGCTCGTTCGTGGGGGCGGGCGGGCTCGTCGGTGTGGGTGGAGCGGGCTCGTCGGTGGGGGTGGGGCCGGGTGACCCACTCTGGGCGGTCAGGCTTGATCCCGTCGTGGGTCACCCGGCCCCACCCGTGGCTCACCCGGGCCGCCTGGCGTGGGTTCCAGGGCCGACCGGCGTGGGTCGCCGGGGGCAACCAGCCGTGGGTACCGGGGCCGCAACTGTGGTTCACCCGGGCCCGGGAGTCGTGGGTCGGTCGGACCAACAGCCGGGGCTCACCCGGGCCGGGAGGCGAGGGTGAGCTGGCGACGTCCGTGGGTCGTCAGGGGTCAACTGGTCATGCGCTTGCGGCGTTCGTTGTAGTCCCGCATCCGCTGCGGATAGCCGACCAGCCGGACGTCATAGACCGGGATCGCCATCTTGTGGGCGAACCGACGGGCACCCTCCGGGCCGTCGATGCGGCGCCGGGTCCACTCGCCGTCGTGCGCGATCAGCATCACGGTGGTTTCGGTCACTGTCGTCCGAGGCTCGATGAACGCCTCGACGCCCCGTCTCGATCGGACGAACTGTTCGAGATGTTCAAGATCGGCGCGGTTGGCCGGGCGATCCCCCGCCGTGACAACCGCCTTCTTGCGCCGGCGAAACCAGGCCACCCGATCTCTCCTCCCCACCACGTCGGCCCCGTGGTGTAACTGGCGACTCGAGCAAGCGTACGTCCCGACGACGTGTCCTTGGGCACCTCGGTACGCGGCCCGCGTACACAAGTGACAAGATGACCGAGGTGGGCGCTCACCGGTACGCACGGACAGACCGGCGAAAGTCCACGCCCCTCCGGCCCGAGGACCTCGGCCGGAGGCGGCGGTATGTCCGGTTGCCCGGCATCCCCCTCGTAGCAGCGACGCGACCTGGGAGTTAACTGTGACCGAGCCGAACGGCGGAACCTTCGATGTCGTCATCCTCGGGGGTGGCAGCGGCGGGTACGCTGCCGCGCTGCGCGCCGCG
Source organism: Plantactinospora sonchi (assembly GCF_036422035.1). Classification (NCBI taxonomy): domain Bacteria; kingdom Bacillati; phylum Actinomycetota; class Actinomycetes; order Micromonosporales; family Micromonosporaceae; genus Plantactinospora; species Plantactinospora sonchi. The sequence continues at coordinate 22,092 of NZ_JAZGQK010000016.1, read as the reverse complement.
CAACTGGACCTGTCGGTCGCGCTGATCGAGAAGGGCAAGCTCGGCGGGACCTGCCTGCACAACGGCTGCATCCCCACGAAGGCGCTGCTGCACGCGGCGGAGATCGCCGACCAGACCCGGGAGTCCGAGCAGTTCGGCGTCAAGGCCGAACTCGTCGGCATCGACATGTCCGGGGTCAACAGCTACAAGGACGGCGTGATCTCCCGGCTCTACAAGGGCCTGCAGGGTCTGCTCAAGAACCCGAAGATCACCACCGTCGAGGGCACCGGCAAGCTGGTCTCCCAGGACACCGTCGAGGTCAACGGCCAGCGCTACACCGGCCGCAACGTCATCCTGGCCACCGGCTCGTACGCGCGTACGCTGCCCGGGCTGGAGATCGACGGCGAGCGGGTGATCAGCAGCGACCACGCGCTCACCCTGGACCGGGTGCCGACGTCGGCGATCGTGCTCGGCGGCGGCGTCATCGGCGTCGAGTTCGCCAGCGTCTGGAAGTCGTTCGGTGTCGACGTGACGATCATCGAGGCGCTGCCCCGGCTGGTGGCCGCCGAGGACGAGGAGTCGTCCAAGGCGCTGGAGCGGGCGTTCCGCAAGCGCGGCATCAAGTTCAAGACCGGCAAGCGTTTTGAGAAGGTGGAGCACACCGACTCCGGGGTCAAGGTGAGCATCGAGGGCGGCGAGACCTTCGAGGCCGAGCTGCTGCTGGTCGCCGTCGGTCGCGGCCCGACCACCGCCAACCTCGGGTACGAGGAGCAGGGCGTCAAGATCGACCGCGGTTTTGTGCTGACCAACGAGCGGCTGCACACCGGGGTGGGGAACATCTACGCCGTCGGTGACATCGTGCCCGGCCTGCAGCTCGCCCACCGCGGCTTCCAGCAGGGCATCTTCGTGGTGGAGGAGATCGCCGGCCGCAACCCGGCCGTGATCGACGAGAACGGCATCCCCCGGGTCACCTACTCCGACCCGGAGCTGGCCTCCGTCGGGCTCACCGAGGCCCGGGCCAAGGAGCAGTACGGCGCGGACAAGATCAAGACGTACAACTACAACCTCGGTGGCAACGGCAAGAGCCAGATCCTCAAGACCGCCGGATTTGTCAAACTGGTTCGGGTCGAGGACGGTCCGGTCGTCGGCGTGCACATGGTCGGTGCCCGGGTCGGCGAGCTGGTCGGCGAGGCGCAGCTGATCTTCAACTGGGAGGCGTACCCGGCCGAGGTGGCGCAGCTCATCCACGCCCACCCCACCCAGAGCGAGGCGCTCGGCGAGGCTCACCTGGCCCTGGCCGGCAAGCCGCTGCACGCACACGCCTGACCACAGTTTTCCCGCGGCGCCCGGCGGCAACCGGGCCAGGATCGACAGGCCACGAAGGAGTCTTGAAAGATGCCGGTATCGGTCACCATGCCCCGGCTCGGCGAGAGCGTCACCGAGGGCACCGTCACCCGCTGGTTGAAGCAGGAGGGTGAGCGGGTCGAGGTCGACGAGCCCCTGCTTGAGGTTTCCACCGACAAGGTCGACACCGAGATCCCCTCGCCGGCCGCCGGGGTGCTGGCCCGGATCGTGGTGGGCGAGGACGAGACCGCCGAGGTCGGTAGCGAACTCGCGGTGATCGACGGGGACGGTGAGTCGGCCGGGCAGGCCGAGCAGGCCGCCCCGGCGCAGGCCGAGGCCGCCGCGCCGGAGGCCGCCGAGGAGCCCGAGCCGGCGGCACAGCCCGAGCCGGAGCAGCCGGCCGAGCCGGAGACCGTCGAGGCGCAGACCGCGCCGGCCGGCGGCGAGGGCACGGTCGTGAAGATGCCGGCGCTCGGCGAGAGCGTCACCGAGGGCACGGTCACCCGCTGGCTGAAGGAGGTCGGCGACACCGTCGAGGTCGACGAGCCGCTGGTCGAGGTCTCCACCGACAAGGTCGACACCGAGATTCCCTCCCCGGTCGCCGGGACGCTGCTGGAGATCCGGGTTCCGCAGGACGAGACCGCTCCGGTCGGTGGCGATCTGGCGGTGATCGGTGCCGCCGGTGGCAAGCCGGCCGAGCAGCCGAAGCCCGCCCCGGCGCCGGAGCAGCCGAAGCCCGCCGCCGAGCAACCGAAGCCCGCCGCGGAGCAGCCGAAGCCGGCCGCCGCCCAGCCGGCCCCGGCCGGTGCGTCGTACCAGAGCCCGGCGCCGGAGACGGAGCGCGCCGCGGAGCCGGCCCGCGCCGAGCAGGCGGCTCAGCCGGCCGCCAAGCCGACCCCGGCCGCGGCTGCCCCGGCCGGCGGCGAGAACGGTGCCGGGTACGTCACCCCACTGGTCCGCAAGCTCGCCGCCGAGCAGGGTGTCGAGCTCGGCACGCTGACCGGCACCGGTGTCGGTGGCCGGATCCGCAAGCAGGACGTGCTCGAGGCGGCGGAACGGGCCCGGGCGGCCAAGGCCGCCAAGCCCGCGGCACCGGCCGCACCGGCCGAGGCGGCCCCGAAGGCGGAGCCGAGCCCGCTGCGCGGCAGCACCCAGAAGCTGCCCCGGATCCGCGCGGTCATCGCCAAGCGGATGCAGGAGTCGCTGCACGAGATGGCACAGCTCACCACCGTCGTCGAGGTCGACGTCACGAAGGTGGCCAAGCTGCGGGCCCGGGCCAAGGACGGCTTCCTGCAGCGGCACGGCGTGAAGCTGTCGTTCCTGCCGTTCTTCGCGCTGGCCGCGGTCGAGGCGCTGCAGACGTACCCGGTGGTCAACGCCCGGATGGACCTGGACGGCGGGACGATCACCTACCCGGACGCGGAGCACCTGGGCGTCGCGGTCGACACCGAGCGGGGCCTGATGGTGCCGGTCATCCACAACGCCGGCGACCTGAACCTGGCCGGCCTGGCCCGGCGGATCGCCGACCTGGCCGACCGGACCCGGACCAACAAGATCAGCCCGGACGAGATCGCCGGGGCCACCTTCACGCTGACCAACACCGGCAGCCGGGGGGCGCTCTTCGACACCCCGATCGTGCCGTCGCCGCAGTCGGCGATGCTCGGCACCGGCGCGGTGGTGAAGCGTCCGGTCGTGGTCACCGACCCCCAGCTCGGTGAGGTGATCGTGCCCCGCTCGATGGTCTACCTCGCGCTCTCCTACGACCACCGGCTGATCGACGGCGCGGACGCCGCCCGGTTCCTGTCGGCGGTCAAGGAGCGGCTCGAGGCGGGCCAGTTCGAGGCGGAACTCGGTCTCTCCTGATCTGACAATCCCGCGAGGGGCGTCCGGCCGTCGGCCGGGCGCCCCTCGGCGTTTCCCCGGCCCACGCGCGACCGGGGTCGCGCGCCGTACGGAAGCGGGTGGGGCCGGGCGTCCCGCTGCGGCGCGGTCGGGCGTGCTCCGGACGCGGGGGCGCCGGCCCAGTCCCCCTCGACCCACCCGGGCCGCGCCCGTCGACGACAACCGGGGGTACGGGCCCGGCCTACGGCGGGTCGGGCCCGGGTGGGCGAAAATACCAGCATGCGTATCGCTGTCGCCGGCTCGTCCGGCTTCCTCGGCACCCGGTTGACCGATCGGCTCCGGACAGAGGGCCACGAGATCGTCCGGCTGGTCCGGCGCCCGGTCCGTGCCCCGGACGAGATCCGATGGGACCCGGCCGCCGGGCAGCTGGACCCGGCGACACTCTCCGACGTCGACGCCGTGATCAACCTCGCCGGTACGAACATCAGCGACCGACGGTGGAACGGCGAGTTCAAGGACCTGCTGCGGGCCAGTCGGGTGGACACCACCGCGACGCTGGCCCGGTCGATCGCCGCGCTGCCGGCAGACCAACGACCGCGGGTGCTCCTGAACGGCTCGGCGATCGGCTGGTACGGCGACACCGGTGACCGGCCGGTCGAGGAGGACGCGCCGGCCGGGGACGGCTTCATGGCGGACCTGTGCCGGGTCTGGGAGGCGGCGACCGCCCCCGCCGAGCAGGCCGGGATCCGGGTGGTACGACTGCGCATCGGCCTGCCGCTGGACCGGACCGGAGGTTTCCTCAAGCCGCAGTTGCTGCCGTACCGGCTCGGTATCGCCGGGAAGTTCGGTGACGGCCGGCAGTGGATCCCCTGGATCTCGATGGCCGACTGCCTGTCCGCGCTGAGTTTCCTGCTGGCCAACGACGAGATCGCCGGGCCGGTCAACGTCGTCGGTCCGGCACCGGCGACCAACGCCGAGTTCACCCGGGCGCTGGGGCGGGAGTTGCACCGGCCGACCGTCATGCCGGTCCCCGGGATCGCGCTGCGGATCCTGCTCGGCGAGATGTCGATCGAGGCGATGCGCAGTCTGCGGGTGCTGCCCGGGGTGCTGGGCCGGGCCGGCTTCCACTACGAGCATCCCGATCTGGTGAGCGCGCTGCGCGCCGCCCTGGACTGATCGGGAGCGGCCGGGCGCCGGGTCGCGGAACCCCCACGGAGAGCGGTCCGCGACCCGGCGCCGTGCCGTCGGACGGTCGCTCAGCAGCCGATCACCCAGTTGCCGGGGGCGGTCTGCCGGAGTTCGGTGGTGAGGAAGATGTTGTACAGGCCCATCAGCTGGCCGGAGCCCGCCGCGTAGGCGTAGCCGAGGGACTGGTACGCCCGGCCGGCCTGGACGTGTGCGTAGTTGCTCGCGGTGACACAGACCGGGTCCTCGCCCGGGTCACCCGGATCACCGGGGTCGCCGGGGTCACCCGGGTCACCTGGGGTGCCGCCGGAGTCGAGGCCGAAGAAGAGCGCGTCGCGGTACGCCGAGCAGATGGTGTCCAGGAAGTACGCCGCCGTACTGCCGCACTGGTCGGCGCCGGAGCCCGGGTCGACCGGCGTACCGTGGCCCATCCCGGCAACCCGGTACACCCGTACCTGGTCGGCGCCGTACGTCTGCAGGGTGGTGCCGCCGGGCAGGCTGGTGGTGCCGGTCGGGGTCGCTGAGACACCGAGCACATTGGTCCACTGGTCCCGGGACTCGTCCGCGTTCGCCGTCGCCACCGTGTAGTCGGCGGTGCCGTGCCAGATCGCGACCCTCGGCCGGGCCCCGGTGTAGCCCGGGTAGGCGTTGCGGACCAGGTCCCCCCACTGGGCGGGGGTACGGTTCACGCCCGGGTTCATGCAGCTGAACGCGTTGACCATGGTGGTGGCGCAGCGGTACGGGATGCCGGCCACGACGGAACCGCCGGCGAAGGTGTCCGGATAGGTGGCCAGCATCGCGGCGGCCATCGCACCGCCGCCGGAGAGTCCGCTGACGTAGACCCGGTCGGCGGCGACACCGAAGTTTCCTCGGGCGTGGTCGACCATCTGCCGGATCGACAGTGCCTCGCCCTGACCCCGGCTGGTGTCACCGGTCTCGAACCAGTTGAAGCAGGACGTGGAGTTGTTCGCCGTCTTCTGCTCCGGCACGATCAGCGCGAATCCCCACTGGTCGGCGTACTTGCGCCAGCCGGAGTTGCTGAAGTAGCCGTTGGCGTTCTGCGCGCAGCCGTGCAGCAGTACGACGGCCGGGGCGCCACTGCCCAGGCCGTCGGGGCGGTAGGCGTACATGGTGAGGTTTCCGGGGTTGGAGCCGAAGCCGGTGACCTGGGTGAGGGTGGCGGCGTGTGCGGGCGCGGCGACGGTGAGCACGGTCGCGGCGGCCAGGACGGGGACGAGGGCAGCCCGCGCGAGGCGGGCCAGGAGGGCGGGGTTGCGGCGCATGGTCGGTGCCTCCGGACGGGGTGTGGGCTTGGCTGGCCGGTCGGCCGGCAGCCCGGGCGGGCACTCCAAAGTTGCCGAGACGCTACGACCGAACGACGAACCGGCGACATGGCGCGGAGTCACACATTTGCCGGTATCGAGGTGATGTCGGGCACCATGGACCCGGCGGGCCGGCCGGCCCGCCCCCCAGGCCGCACGGGCCAGGGTGCACAGGCCGGGCCGGGACGAAGCGCACGGAGCGGGACGAGAGCGCACCAGGCCGGGTCGGGCCGAGGCGCACCAGGTCGGGGCGGGCCGCACCAGGCCGGGCCGAGGCGGGGGCGCACCGGCTGCCCCGAAAGGGCGGTATTCCGTTCGTTGGCCCACCGGCGACCGGCGGGTGTCACGAGGATGGGTTCATGTTTCGTCCCGGACGGAAGCCAGACCGGAACCGCGGCCGTGAGGACCGGATCCCCGGCCACCTTGCACGAGCAGGCGGTCGTGATGCTGCCCGCAACCGCAGTTGTGCTGTTCGGAGCCGCGGTGGTGGCCGCCGGGCGCTGGTCGCCGGCGTCGGTGGGCGTGTCCGGGGCCGTTGGGCCAGCCGCCGGACTGCCGGCGGTGTCCTGGTCGGAGTGTTGCTCGGTGCGCTGCTGACGGCGATCGTGGTCACCGATTCGGCGACCGCGTCGGGCGACCGGCCGTACGCGCGACCCGGTCCGCTGCCCATCGCCGCGCCCGCCTCGCAGGATCCCGGCACGGTGACCTTCGAGGTGCTGCCGCGTCCGACCGCACCGCCGACCGCGCCACCGACCCCCGGGCCCACTCCGACCGGCCACCTGCCGGTCACCGAGGGCGCTCCGCCGCCGGGGTGGCTGCCCCTGCTCGGTCTCGCGCTGCTGCTGACCGGCACGGTGGCCCTACTCGTCGCCCGGCGCCGGCCACGCCGGGACTGAGGCGCCGACCAGGCCGGGGTGGAGGGCCAGGGCGGGCCGGACGGGCCCCTTCCGGCGGCCGGAAGAGGCCCGTCGCCGCTCAGCAGTCGCGCAGTTCCGGCGACTGGTTGCGCAGCTGGGCCAGCGGGGAGACGAACCGCCGGTACGTCTCCCCGCCCACCGCGGCGGGCCTGAACGCGGCCACCCGGTGGCAGTTCTGGAACGCGAGCCGGACACCGAAGTGCCGTTCCAGGCCACCCCGGATGGCGTCGCTGGCCAGCGCCCTGAGCAGCTGTCCACGCTCGGCCTCGCTCGGCGGCGGCACCGCGTGGTCGGCGTAGTCGGCCGTGGTGGTGTGCACCCGGGCGGCCACGTCGGAGACCACCGTCCAGGCGTACGGGAGGGACTGCCGGACGCAGTCGACGAACTCGTCGTCGTCGACCTGACCGGCTTCGGCCCGCTCCAGCAGAGCGGTGGGTACGTCGAGGGACATGTTGACTCCTTCTGTGTGTGGGTGTGCGGGTCCGGTCCGGCCGTACCGGCGACGATCGGGACGGGCCGGTGCGGCCGTGCCCGGACCGACGCCGGTACGGGTCAGTGGACCGGGAGTTGCGGCCCGGGGACGTACTCCGGGTCGACCTGGCCGGCGAGGTCCTCGCCGACCCGTTCGTTGGCCCAGGCGACGGCGTTGCGCAGGTGGAACTCGACGGCGTGCCGGTGGTACGTCGTCCAGTCCCTGACCTGGGCGTCGACGGTCGCCCGGAGCAGTTCCAGTGCCGCCCGGTTGGCCGGCTCCAGGGTGTCCAGCGGCTCCGGGGCGCCCCGTTCCGCGCCCTTCACGTGACGCGACCGGGTCAGCCAGGTGAGCAGGTCGGCCCCGACGTGCTGGCGCAGGAAGTCGACGTCGTCGTCGTCCTCGACCTTGTTGCCGACGACGTGCACCCGGATGCCGAAGGAGCGGGCGTGGCCGACGTACTGCCGGTAGACGGCGACGCTGCGCACTGTCGGCTCGCAGACCAGGAAGGTGGCGTCGAACCGGGTGAAGAGCCCGGAGGCGAAGGAGTCGGCGCCGGCTGTCATGTCCACCACGACGTACTCGCCCGGGCCGTCGACGAGGTGGTTGAGCAGCAGTTCCACCGCGCCGACCTTGGCGTGGTAACAGGCGACACCGAGGTCCTCCGTGCCGAACGGGCCGGTCACCGCGAGTCGTACCCCGCCGACGTCACGGACCAGGCGGTCGTAGATCGGGTTGACGCCGTCGACGGTGAGCAGCCGCGAACCACGCCCGGGCGGGGTGGTCTTGACCATCGCCGCTGCCGAGGTGATCCGGGGGTTGTCGCCGCGCAGGTACTCCTTGATCTCGGCCAGATGGTCACCGAGCGCGGGCAGCCGGGCGGCCTCGGGTTCGGTCGCGCCGAGTGCGACCGCGAGGTGCTGGTTGATGTCCGCGTCGATGGCGAGCAGTGGCGGCCGCCCGGTCGCACCGACCGGACCGCCCGGATCTCGCGCGCCGGTCGCGGCGGGCGGGTCGGCCACCGCGAGGTGCCGGGTGAAGAGCGCCGCGAGGGTGGTCTTGCCGCTACCACCCTTGCCGACGAAGGAAACTTTCACGTTCGGCGTCCTTTCGTCCACCATGCGTCATTAATACAATTGGAAATCATTTCCATTGGTGCCGTCAAGCGGACCGGCTTCCTCGGCGTGTCGGCTCCAGGTTGGTAACCTCCGGCCCGTGCCGCTCTCCCCGCCCGCGCTCGCCGGGCCGACCCCGCAGCCCTCACCCGCCGCCGCTTCCGACCGACCGGGACGGCGCCGGGCGGACCTGATCGCCGTGGTGATCGCGGTCGCCGGAGCACTCTGGGTGACGAGTGGCCTCTGGCTCGACCCGAACGGACGGGCGATCACCGTCAACGCCAGCGACCAGGCACTCTTCGAGTGGCTGCTGGCGTACGGCGGCCACGCGCTCAGCCACGGCCAGAACCCGTTCTTCACCGACCTGATGAACGTGCCGGACGGGGTCAACCTCGCGGTCAACACCTCGATCACCGTGTACGCGGTGGTCTTCGCCCCGCTGACCTGGCTGGTCGGGCCGCCGGCGACCTTCCTGGTGATCCTCACCCTCAACCTCGCCGGCAGCGTCCTCGCCTGGTACTGGCTGCTCTCCCGACACCTGGTCCGGAGCACCCCGGCCGCCCTGCTCGGCGGGGTGTTCATCGGCTTCGCGCCCGGTATCGTCGCGCACGCCAACGCCCACCTGAACTGGAGTGCCGGCTGGATCGCCCCGGTGCTGGTCTGGGGAGTGCTCCGGCTGCGCCGCCCCGGCCACTGGCTGCCGGGCGGCATCCTGCTCGGGGTGCTGGTGGCGGTCGCCTTCTCCATCGCCGCCGAGGGACTCTTCTTCACCGCTCTCGCCTGCGGCGTCTTCCTCGGCACCTGGACGGCACACCGGTCCCGCCGGGCCGAGGCCCGCGCCGCGCTGCCGGACTTCCTGCGCGGCCTCGGGGTCACCGCCGTGGTGGCGTTCGCGCTGCTGGCGTACCCGTTGTGGCTGCACTTCATGGGGCCGCAGGGATTCCACGGCACCGGCTTCGACCCGGTCATCCACGCCGAGGACATCGCCGCTTACGGCGCATACCCGCAGCGGACGCTGGCCGGGGAGGCCGGCCTCGGCACGTCGCTGGCACCGAACCCGACCGAGGAGAACTCCTTCCTCGGGCTTCCGCTGCTGATCCTGACGGTGGTCTGCTTCACCGTGCTGTGGCGGCGCGCCGATCCGGCCCGCCGGGCCACCCTGCGGGCGCTCGGGGTGACCGCACTCGTCTTCACCGTGCTCTCCTGGGGCCCTCGGGTGAAGATCTTCGAGGTACGCACCGACGTGCCGCTGCCGTACGCGCTGCTCGGGCACCTGCCGGTGTTCAACGCCGCGCTGCCGTCCCGGCTCGCCCTGGTGGTGGCCCCGCTGGTCGGGCTGCTGCTGGCGCACACCGTCGACGCGCTACGGACCCGGCCACTGTCCCGGCGGGCCCGGTACGGCTGGTTCGCCGGCTTCGCGGTGGCGCTGCTGCCGCTCGTCCCGATCCCCCTGCTGACCGTGCAGCGGGAGCCGCTGCCCGAGTTCATCACCTCCGGCACCTGGCGGCAGTACGTCTCCCCCGGCGGCGTGCTCACCCCGGTACCGCTCACCATCGACCTGACCCCGGACGGACAGCGTTGGCAGGCGTACGCGTTGGCGCACCGGCAGGGCGAGTTCGCCATCCCGTCCGGGTTCTTCCTCGGGCCGGGCGGTCCGGACGGCCGCGGCCGGATCGGGCCGGTGCCGCGCCCCACCGACGCACTGCTCGCCGAGGTGGCCAAGACCGGGAACGTGCCGACCATCACCGACGCCGACCGGGCCGCCGCCCGGGCCGACCTGCGGTACTGGCGGGCCGAGGTGGTGGTGCTCGACCCGCAGATGCACGGCACGAAGTTCCGGCTGCACCCGGAGGCGGTCCTCGACGCCACCACCCAACTGCTCGGCCCACCCGAAAAGGTCTCCGACGTCTGGCTCTGGCGGGTGCCGACCACCTGACACTCCTGGCGCACGGCACGGCTGACGGGGCCACCGCGCAGGGCTGACGGAGGCACCGCGCACGGCTGACAGGCCACCGCGCACGGCTGACGGGGACGCGCACCCGACGGAGGCCACCGCGCACGGCTGACGGGGACACACCCCCTGCACCGGACGCGCGCCGCCGGTGACCCCGGCCACGTACCGGCCCGACCGGTCAGTAGCGAACTAAGCTGGGCTGGTGAGCAGCACAATTGCCGAGCTGACCAGCATCCGCCTCGGGACGGTCGACTATCTGGCCGCCTGGGACGAGCAGCGCCGGGTGCACGAGGCGGTCGTCAACGGTGAACGACCGGACACCGTCCTCCTGCTCGAACACCCGAACGTCTACACCGCGGGCAAGCGCACCGAGCCGTGGGACCGGCCGATGGACGGCACCCCGGTGATCGACGTCGACCGCGGCGGCAAGATCACCTGGCACGGTCCCGGGCAACTGGTCGGCTATCCGATCATCAAGCTCCCCGGCGCGGACACCGGGCTGCCCGTGGACGTCGTCGCGTTCGTCCGGCGTACCGAGCAGATGATGGTCGACGTCTGCCACGAGCTGGGACTGACCACCGCGCAGCGGATCGACATCAAGGGCCGCAGCGGTGTCTGGGTGCCGGCCGACGAGCGTGGCCCGGACCGCAAGGTCGCCGCCCTGGGCCTGCGGGTCTCCCGGGGCGTGACCCAGCACGGTTTCTCGATCAACTGCGACTGTGACCTCTCCGCCTACGACCGGATCGTGCCGTGCGGCATCCGGGACGCCGGCACCACCTCGCTCAGCGCCGAACTGGGCCGCCAGGTGACCGTCGCCGAGGTACTGCCCGTCGTCGAGCGACACCTACCGACCCTGCTCGCCTGACCTGTCAGGAAGGGCCCCCTCCTATCGTTTCTTGGATAGGAGGGGGCCCTTCCTTTCACGGGGTGAGGCGGTGCAGGTCGCGGGGGAAGGCGGCGACCTCGCGGACGTTGCCGGCGCCGACCAGCCGGGCCACCATCCGTTCCAGGCCTATCGCGAAACCGCCGTGCGGCGGCATGCCGTGCCGGAAGGTGTCCAGGTAGGAGGCGTACGGCGTCGGGTCCTCCCGGCGGGCGGCGAGCGCGGCCAGATAGTCGGCGTGCCGGTGCAGCCGCTGGCCGCCGGTGACCAGTTCGACACCCCGGAAGAGCAGGTCAAAACCGTTCGAGTACGCCTCGCGCGGCCCGCCGCCCGGCGCGTCCGTGGTCGCCGGGTGGGTGTAGAAGGGGCGCTTGGCCATCGGGTAGCCGGTGACGAAGAGGAAGTCGGAGCCGTGTTCGGCCTGCGCCCACTCCCCCAGCGCCCGCTCGTGCGCCGGCGCGAGGTCCGGTTCGTCGGCCGGTGCCCCGGCGATCGCCAGCGCCTCGGCGAAGTGCACCGCCGGGATCTCGGCCGGCACCTTCGGCACCGTGACCCCGAGGGTCGCGAGCGCGCCCGCGGCCCGGTCCGGCAGGCCGTCGAGCATGCCGGCCAGTACCTCGCGCAGCATCCGCATCACGTCCCGGTGGTCGGCCACGAAGCCGAACTCGACGTCGAGCGAGGTGTACTGGGCCAGGTGCCGGGTGGTGTCGTGCGGCTCGGCCCGGAACACCGGCCCGACCTCGTAGACCCGTTCCAGCACCCCGACCAGCATCTGCTTGTAGAACTGGGGTGACTGGGCCAGGTAGCCGGGCCGGCCGAAGTAGTCGATGGCGAAGACGTTCGCCCCGCTCTCCGTGGCCGAGGCCACGATCTTGGGGGTGTGCACCTCGACGAAGCCGTGCCCCTCCAGGGTGGACCGGAAGCCGGCCACCAGGGCGGCGGAGATTCGCAGCGCGGCGGAGCGGGTGGGATGGCGCAACGCCACCGCCGCGTGGTCGAGCTGGGTGGGCAGGGACGCGGTCAGCTCCGGGCGGTAGACGTCGAACGGCGGCGGTACGGCGGGCACGCCGAGCGGGCGTACCGTCGGCGCGACCAGCTCGACCCCGGCCGGCGCGGCGGGGTTGCCGACCACCTCGCCGGTGACCTCGACCACCGACTCCTCGGTCAGTTCGGCCAGCCGGGCCCGCAGGTCGGCGTCGGCGACCACCACCTGGGCCAGCCCGGCGGCGTCCCGCACGATCAGGAACGTCACGGATTTCAGTTGCCGGCGGCGGTGCACCCAGCCGGCGATGGTCACGGTCGCACCGACCCGCTCGGGCAGGGTCGTGGAGAGGACACGTGGCACGGGGACTCCTCGAATCTTCGCGACGTCCCACGAACGGCCCTCCGTGCGCGGTACGTCGACCGGACCCCGGGGGGTGTGGGCGAGCGGGAACTCGCGGTGCCACCACACCTTCGCCGTCGGACCGACGGCCTCGTTCACGGCCCGTGACGTGGGCCGTACGGCGGATTCTACTGGACGCCGTGGCGTCGTTCTTCCCGCAGCTCAGGAGGGTCTTCCCAGCCCCGGCCGGAGATCACCTCACAGCGACTGGTGACTCTCTCGACTCCGGTGTACGAGGTGGTACTCGGCTCCGTCATCGCTCTGTGCAGGAGGGTAGCCCAGCCTGTCGGAGCACCGGCAACCGATTTCCGGTGACCGCGTGAGTGGCATCACCCGGTTCGGTACGTGAGTCCGGTCGCCTCTGGTCGATCGGCCGACCCGGTACGCGTACGCTCGGATTCGTGACCATCGAGTACTCCGCGCCTCCCGCCGCCACCGCTGCCGGTCGGGGAAGCGTCGCCACCGCACCGGAGAACCGCGCCAGCTCGCCCGTCGCGCCCGAGGGGCGTCGACTGCTCCGGGTGGAGGCGCGCAACGCCGCCACGCCGATCGAGCGCAAGCCGTCGTGGATCAAGGTCAAGGCGAAGATGGGCCCGGAGTACACCGATCTGCGGGGCCTGGTCTCCCGGGAGGGGCTGCACACGGTCTGTCAGGAGGCCGGCTGCCCGAACATCTACGAGTGCTGGGAAGACCGCGAGGCGACCTTCCTGATCGGCGGCGACCAGTGCACCCGCCGGTGCGACTTCTGCCAGATCGACACCGGCAAGCCGGCCGACTTCGACGCGGACGAGCCGCGCCGGGTCGCCGAGTCGGTGGCCACGATGGGGCTGCGCTACGCCACGATCACCGGTGTCGCCCGCGACGACCTGCCTGACGGGGGCGCCTGGCTGTACGCCGAGACGGTCCGGCAGATCCACGCCCTGACCCGGCGTGACGGCGACGCCCCGACCGACGGCGGTGCGCTGGAGCAGTTGCCGAGCTGCGGGGTGGAGCTGCTGATCCCCGACTTCAACGGCAACCCGGCTCAGCTGGCCGAGGTCTTCGGGTCCCGCCCGGAGGTGCTCGCGCACAACGTCGAGACGGTGCCCCGGATCTTCAAGCGGATCCGGCCCGGCTTCCGCTACGAGCGTTCGCTGGACGTGCTGACCCAGGCCCGCAACGCCGGCCTGGTGACCAAGTCGAACCTGATCCTCGGGCTCGGCGAGGAACGTGCCGAGGTCTCGCAGGCCCTGCGCGACCTGCACGCCGCCGGCTGCGAACTCGTCACCATCACCCAGTACCTGCGCCCGACGCCCCGACACCACCCGGTCGAGCGCTGGGTCCGGCCGGAGGAGTTCGTCGAGCTGCGCGAGGAGGCCGAGCAGATCGGCTTCGCCGGGGTGATGAGCGGGCCGCTGGTCCGGTCGTCGTACCGGGCGGGGCGGCTCTACCAGCAGGCCGTCGAGGCCCGCGCGGTGCCGGCCCCGACCGCCGGGTAACCACCCGCCGACCCGGGCCCGCACACTCCACCCGGCGGGCCCGGCCTCACACACTTCATCCGGCGGATCGTTCCGCCGCGCCGACCGGTCACCACCTCGCCGCGCGACTCGTCGCCGGCCAGCCGCTCACCCAGCGCGACGCGTGATTCACCCGGCGTGTCGGATACGCCGGGCCAGCCAGCTCCGCACCCGGTGTGCCGGGCTCGGCGACGCGCCCGGTCCTACGCCTTCGACCGTGCTAGATTCCGGCCGTCTTCTGCCGGATACTTGTCGGCAACACGTCGAAGGTGATGAATAGAAGCATGACGGCGCCCCACACCATAATCATCGGAGCCGGCCCGGCGGGCCTGACCGCAGCGTACGAGCTGACCAAGCGCAACGCCACGGTCGAGGTGGTCGAGGCCGACGAGGTGGTAGGCGGGATCAGCCGCACGGTCGAGCGTGACGGTTGGCGCTTCGACATCGGCGGCCATCGCTTCTTCACGAAGGTGCCACAGGTCGAGGCGCTGTGGCACGAGATCCTGGCCGACGAGGACTTCCTGCTCCGGCCCCGGATGAGCCGGATCTACTACCGGGGCAAGCTCTACGACTATCCGCTGAAGGCGAGCAACGCGCTACGCAACCTGGGGCTGCTCGAGGCGGTCCGCTGCGTCGGTTCGTACCTCTGGGCCAAGGTCTCCCCGCCGAGGGACCAGTCCCACCTCGCCGGCTGGGTCACCGCCCGGTTCGGCCGACGGCTCTTCAACCACTTCTTCAAGACGTACAACGAGAAGCTCTGGGGGGTTCCCGCGACGGAACTCTCCGCCGACTGGGCCGCACAGCGGATCAAGAACCTCTCGCTCTCCAGCGCGGTGCTGAACGCCCTGCTGCCCAAGCGCAACCAGAAGGACATCACCAGCCTGATCGAGGAGTTCAACTACCCGAAGTACGGCCCCGGGATGATGTGGGAGCACTGCGCCGCACACGTGGAGAAGCGCGGCGGCACAGTCAGCCTGAACACCCGGGTCGGCACCGTGCACCGGACGGCGGGCCGGGCGGTCGCTGTCACCGTCGTCGGGCCGGACGGCGAACGGCGGGTCGAGGCCGACCACATCATCTCCTCGATGCCGATCTCACACCTGGTGCTGGCGATGGACCCGCCCGCCCCTGCACCGGTGGTCGCCGCCGCCGAGGGCCTCTACTACCGGGACTTCCTGACCGTCGCACTGGTGGTCCCCGAGGAGTTCAGCTTCCCGGACAACTGGATCTACATCCACGCGCCGGAGGTCAAGGTCGGCCGGATCCAGAACTTCGGCTCCTGGTCGCCGTACCTGGTGAAGAACGGTCGTACCTGTCTGGGGCTGGAGTACTTCCTCAGCATCGGCGACGAACTGTGGAACAGCCCGGACGACAAACTGGTCGCCCTCGGCACCGCCGAACTCGAACGACTCGGCCTGGTCCGGCCCGGCTCGGTCGAGACCGGGTACGTGGTCCGGATGCCCCGGGCCTACCCGTTCTACGACTTCGCCTACCGGGACAACGTCGCCACCATCCGGGACTGGCTGGCGGCCGAGGTGCCGAACGTGCACCCGGTCGGCCGCAACGGCATGCACCGCTACAACAACGCCGACCATTCCATGATGACCGCGCTGCTGTCGGTGTCGAACATCCTCGACGGCACCACGCACGACGTGTGGGAGGTCAACGTCGAGGAGGAGTACCACGAGGAGAAGACCCCCGGTGACCACGGCACCGGCCGGGCCGCTCCGGTACTGCCCCGCGCCTCCGGGCCGGCCGGCGCGACCTCCGTCTCACCCGCCGGTGAGCGACTGTCCTGACTGGTCCTCCAGCAGCCCGAGGCGGTGCGCGACCGCCGCCGCCTCGATCCGGTTCGCGACGTCCAGTTTGGCGATGATCCGCGAGACGTGCACACTCGCGGTCTTCGGGGAGATGTAGAGCAGCTGGGCGATCCGGCTGTTGCTGTGGCCCTCCGCGACCAGCCGCAGCACCTCCCGCTCGCGCGCGGTGAGCAGTTCCGGGCCGGGCACCGTCCCGGCTCCGGCCCGCAGCCCCAGCCGCCGGCCCAGCGTCGCCACCTGCTCCGCCAGCGGTACGGCGGCCAGCTCCGCCGCGATCCGGGCCGCCTCCTCCAGTGCGCCGGCGGCCTGGCCCCGGTCCCCCGCCCCGGCCGCCTCCTCGGCCAGCCCGACCAACGCCCGGGCCAACGGGTACGGCTGCCCGTCCGCCCGCCAGGCCGCCACCGCCTCCTGCCAACGGGTCAACGCGGTGCCCGCCCCGGCCGCCCCGCCCCGGGCGGCGGCCTCGGCGAAGCCGGCGACAGTGGCGGTCACCTCGGCGGCGCAGGCCAGCTCGGCGGGATAGCGGGCGGTGAGCCGGTGCGCCGCCGCGGGTATCCGCTCCCGGAGTTCCGGGTCGTCGGTGGCCCGGGCGACCCGGACGGCGGCAGCCAGGGCCGGCCAGCCGTACCGGGGATAGCTGTCGAGCGGACGGTCGAGCAGCACGTGCGCGGCGGCCACCGCCGACGGCAGGTCACCGGAGCGCAGTGCCGCCTCGACCCGCAGCTCGTACAGCGGCAACTCCAGGGCGAAGTACGGCCGACGCAGGAACGCCAGCGCCCGGTCGACCAGTTCCTCGGCGTCCGCCTGCCCCCGGGCCAGGTGCAGCCAGGCCCGCAGCTGCAGCCAGTGGTGACCGGTGATGCCGGGCAGGTCGAGTCGGGCGGCCTCGCCGCAGAGGTCGTCGGCCTCGTCCCAGCGGCCCAGCGCGATCAGCGCCTCGGCCTGGTTGGAGAGCAGGAACGCCCCGGTCGAGCGGCTGATCCCCACCCGCCGCGCCTCGACGAAACCGGTCGCCGCCGCCTCCGCCGCCTCGGCGTACCGGCCGATCTCGCAGAGCCCGTCGGAGAGGGCCACCAGGGCGGTGACCAGTGTCTGCGAGTCGCCCGTCGCCCGGGCGAGCTGTTCGGCCCGACGCAGGTCGGCCAGCGACTCCTCGGCGGAGACCCGCAGGCTGCAGGCCCAACCGGTGGCGAGGATGGCGGCGGTCACCGCGTCGTCCCGCCCCGAGGCCCTGGCCGCCGCCATCGCCTCCTCGGCGATCCGGGCCGCCTCGTTCCGGTCCACCTTGGCCACCTGGAAGGCGATGTCGGCGAGCAGCCGGGCCTGGCCCGGATCGTCGGACACCTCCGCCGCCAGGACGTACGCCTGCCGCAGGTCGTCGACGCCGTCCGCCTTGCCGAGGGTGCGCAACAGCCGACCCCGGAGCAGCAGTACCCGGGCGGCCCGCATCGGTTCCGCCGTCTGGTCCAGTTCGGCGAGGGTGGCCCGGGTCAGGGTCAGCGCCCGGCTGTAGTCACCGGCGGTCGAGGTCGCCGCCAGAGTCGCCTCCAGCACGGTGACGTGGTCCATACCCAACCGTCGGGCGGCGTCCGGGACCTGCTCCCAGAGTTCGAGCACCCGCTCGAGCAGCCGCCCCTGCTCCGCGTACGCGTACCGGGAGCCGGCTGCCTCGGCGGCGGCCCAGGTGGCGGTCAACGCCCGGGGGAAGTCGTGTGCCGCGTACCAGTGGTGGGCCAGCTCGGCCGGGGCCCGACCGTCGGCGACCAGCTGCGGCTGCGCCTCGATGGCGGCCGCGTACCGGGCGTGCAGCCGGGCGTGCTCACCGGGCAGCAGGTCCTCGTGCACGGCCTCCCGGACGAGTGCGTGCCGGAACTCGTAGCCGCCGTCCGGGTCGGCGACGACAAGCTGCGCGGCGACCGCGGCCCGCAGCGCCGCCTCCAGTTCCACCTCGGGCACTCCGGCGACCTCGGCGAGCAGCGTGTGGGCGATCCGGGTGCCGCCGGCACCGGCGATCCGCAGCACCCGCTGGGCCGGCTCGGGCAGCCGGTCCACCCGGGCGAGCAACAGGTCGCGCAGGGTGTCCGGCAGGTCGGCGCAGCCGTGCGGGTCGCCGGCGGCGGCGAGTTCCTCGATGAAGAATGGGTTGCCCTGGGTCCGGTCGTGGATGGTGTCGACGGCCCGGACGGTGGGTTCGGCACCGAGCAGGTCGGCCAGGATCTGGCCGGTACCCTCCCGGTCCAGCCGGTTCAGTTCGAACCGTTCGACGCCCCGGGCCCGGTCGAGTTCGGCGAGGAACGGCCGCAGCGGGTGCCCCCGGTGCAGCTCGTCGGAGCGGTAGGTGCAGATCAGCAGCACCTGGGCCGGTCGCACCACCCGGGACAGGAAGGCGATCAGGTCCCGCGTGGACCGGTCGGCCCAGTGCAGGTCCTCGATCACCAGGACCAGCGGCCGCTCGGCGGCGAGCCGGGTGAAGAGCCCGGCGACCAACTCGAACAGGTAGCCCCGGTGCGAGTCCAGCGCCAGGCCCGGGCCGGCCTGGCCCGGCCGGTCACCGTCGACCGGCCCGGTCGTGGCCAGTCGCCCCAGCTCCGGAAGGAGTCGGGCGAACTCCCGCTCGTAGCCGTCGAACGCGGCCGGCCCGTCGTCACGCAGCACCTGCCGCAGCGCGGCGGCGAACGGCGCGAAGGGCAGCCCCTCCTCGCCGAGTTCCAGGCACTGGCCGAGCAGGAGACTGCTCCCCTCGGCGACCGCGTGCCGGCCGAACTCCTCGATCAGCCGGGTCTTGCCGACCCCGGCCTCCCCGCCGACCAGCACGGCCGCCGGCTCGTCGGCCCGGACCCGCTTGAGGGCGTCCCGCAGCAGGGCGAGTTCGGGCTGACGGCCGACGAGGACGGTGCTGGCGGCGCGGAGGGTCACGAGGTCGAGCATGCCACGGCGTTGCGACGCCGCCCCGCCCGGAAGCCGACCCGGTCCGGCCATCGCGGACGACGCACGGACCGGGCCAACCGGTCGGCGGCGACATCGGCCCGCAGGTCCCTGGCGTGGTCGTGGTGCAGGGTGAGGAGGAAGTGGGGGTCGGTGCTGAACATCGTGGTCTCCGTTCCGGTGGTTGCCGCTTCCTGATGACTTCGACTCTCCGGTGGAAGGTGGGGTCGGCACATTGGCGTACCGCCCCATCTCGGAGCGCCGGGCCGCCTTAGTCCGGCGTCTGCGGCGGCGTCGTCGGCCGTAAGGTCCTTACGGCGCCCTGGTGGGGCCGGTCCGGCCGGCCGACCCGAGCGGACCCGGCGGCCGGGGGCCAGCCGCCGTGGACCGGGCCACTAGACTCCTTCGCATGGCAAAGGCGCAGGAGAAGGTGTCGTTCGGCCAGCGGCTGAAGCAGATCGGGATGGTGTTCTCGTTCACCGCCAAACGCGACAAGTGGTTCGTGCCGCTCGCCGCCGTCGCGGTGCTCGTCCCGATCGCGCTCACCGTGGTCGCGGTACTGCAGTGGGGTTGGCTGTGGTTGCCGATCGGCATCCTGCTCGCCCTGCTCGCCCTGCTGATCGTGCTGAACCTGCGCTCCAACTCGGCGATGATGAACGCCGCCGAGGGGCAGCCGGGCGCGGCGGCGTCGATCCTGGAGAACATGCGCGGCGGCTGGCGGGTGACGCCCGCCATCAGCTCGACCACCCAGATGGACATGGTGCACCTGGTCATCGGACGTCCCGGCGTGATCCTGCTGGCCGAGGGGAACCCGCAGCGCACCCGCACCATGCTGGGCCAGGAGAAGCGCCGGCTGGCCAAGGTGATCGGGAACGCCCCGCTCTTCGACTACGTCGTCGGCCAGGGCGAGAACGAGCTGTCGATCCGCAAGATGCGGATGACGCTGATGCGGTTGCCCCGCAACCTCAGCCCGAAGGACGTGAACGCACTCGATCGGCGCCTCAAGGCGCTCTCCGCCGCCCGGCCGCAGCTGCCGAAGGGTGCGATCCCCAAGAACATGCGTCCGCCGAAGGGTGCCTTCCGGCAGATGCGGGGCCGGTAGCCGGATCCGGGGCCGCCGGATCCGGGCCTACCGGGACCCGGCGGTCAGGTTCTGCCGCACCGGCGCGTCCGGAACAGGCGGCGAGCAGGTGCCGTTCGGTCGCCCCCACCGCGAGGTGGGGGCTCCGGTGACCGTGGTCTTTCCCGTACGACGTGGGCCGTCGCCCGGTGCAACCGGGTTCAGCGCGCCGGCCTCGCCGTGGGTACCGCCACCACGACCGAACCCACCAGCCGGTCGTGCAGGCCACGACGGCGCTCGTCCATCAGCAGCGGCGGCACCACCAGACAGAGCAGGATCCCCCGGAGCAGGGCACGGGGCACACCGATCCGCCCGCCGTCGTCGTACGCGACACACCGCAGCCGGGACACCCACATCCCCGGGGTCTGCGCGAAGAGGCCGAGGAATACGGCGTACTCGAGGATCAGGACCAGGACCGGTGGCCAGCCGTCGGTGACCGGGTCGGCGAAGAACGAGGCGATCATCGCGCAGAGCGCCCAGTCGACGAGCAGCGCGCCGAACCGACGGGCCAGGCTCGGCGGGAGGAAGTTCCGGTCGGCCGCCGGGGCGACCGGGGCAGTTGGATCGTCGGTCATCGCCACGGGAAACCAGGGTATCCGCACCCGGTGGGGCGGCCGAGGGCAGTGCCACCGACCGCCGAAAGCGCCACAAGACGCGGTGAAGCTGACCAATCGTCCCTTATCAGGTAGCATTTCCCACAGAACCGGGCAGACACCAGGTATGATCACGCTCCGCAGATGACGTAACACGGCGGAAACAACAGAGACATGCTCGGGCAACCGCATGGCCATAGCGTCGCCAGCAGCCTAGCCACCAGTGGACGTGCCAGGAGGACGTGTGTTCGCCAATCCCGAGGAACTCCTGCGATACCTCAAGAATGAGGACGTGAAGTTCGTCGACGTACGTTTTTGTGACCTGCCCGGCGTGATGCAGCACTTCAACCTGCCGGTCGAGTCCTTCGACGAGTCGGTCTTCACCGATGGTCTGGCCTTCGACGGATCGTCGATCCGCGGGTTCCAGGCGATCCACGAGTCGGACATGCTGCTGCTGCCCGACGTCGCGACGGCCTTCGTCGACCCGTTCCGCGCCGAGAAGACGGTCGCGCTGAACTTCTTCATCCACGACCCGTTCACCCGCGAGGCCTACTCCCGGGACCCGCGCAACGTGGCGAAGAAGGCCGAGGCCTACCTGGCGGCCAGCGGCATCGCCGACACGGCGTACTTCGGCGCGGAGGCGGAGTTCTACATCTTCGACTCCATCCGGCACGAGACCTCGGCGCACCAGGCCTTCTACTACATCGACTCGATCGAGGGCGCCTGGAACACCGGCCGCGAGGAAGAGGGCGGCAACCGGGGCTACAAGACGGCGTACAAGGGTGGCTACTTCCCGGTGCCGCCGGTCGACCACTACGCCGACCTGCGTGACCGGATCGTCCGCAAGCTGATCGACACCGGCTTCACCGTGGAACGTTCGCACCACGAGGT
This sequence comes from Plantactinospora sonchi, assembly GCF_036422035.1. Taxonomy (NCBI): domain Bacteria; kingdom Bacillati; phylum Actinomycetota; class Actinomycetes; order Micromonosporales; family Micromonosporaceae; genus Plantactinospora; species Plantactinospora sonchi. The sequence continues at coordinate 850 of NZ_JAZGQK010000016.1, read as the reverse complement.
GGGCACCGCCGGCCAGGCTGAGATCAACTACAAGTTCTCCACCCTGCTGCACGCCGGCGACCAGCTGCAGCTCTTCAAGTACATCGTCAAGAACACCGCCTGGTCGGCCGGCAAGACCGCGACCTTCATGCCGAAGCCGCTCTTCGGCGACAACGGCTCCGGTATGCACACCCACCAGAGCCTCTGGCTGAACGGCGAGCCGCTGTTCTACGACGAGACCGGCTACGCCGGCCTGTCCGACACCGCCCGCTGGTACATCGGCGGCCTGCTGCACCACGCCCCGTCGCTGCTGGCCTTCACCAACCCGACGGTCAACTCGTACCGCCGGCTGGTGCCGGGCTTCGAGGCGCCGGTCAACCTGGTCTACTCGCAGCGGAACCGGTCGGCCTGCACCCGTATCCCGGTGACCGGCAGCAACGCCAAGGCGAAGCGGGTCGAGTTCCGGGTGCCGGACCCGTCGGCCAACGTCTACCTCGCCTTCTCGGCGATGATGATGGCCGGCCTCGACGGCATCAAGAGCAAGATCGAGCCGCCGGAGCCGATCGACAAGGACCTCTACGACCTCCCGCCGGAGGAGTGGGGCTCGGTCAAGCAGGTCCCCGGCTCGCTGCCGGCGGTGCTCGACTCGCTGGAGGCCGACCACGACTTCCTGCTCGAGGGTGGCGTCTTCACCCCCGACCTGATCTCCACCTGGGTCGACTGGAAGCGCACCAACGAGGTGGACCCGGTCCGGCTGCGGCCGACCCCACACGAGTTCGCGATGTACTTCGACTGCTGACCCCGGTCACGACCACCGGCGAGGGCCGGTCCGCCACGGCGGGCCGGCCCTCGCCGTCTGTGCTGTCCACCA